>JAGKWS010000025.1 GCA_021151685.1 Chitinophagaceae bacterium | reverse complement strand
TACTACCAGCAGCTCATCAACATCAACGAGTTTATAGCCAACCGTACCGACAGCCCATTCCCCACACCCAAAGAAGCCGATGTCATTCGTAAAATAAGTTCCGTCATCAAACAACTCAGTACCAAGGTCAACCTCGGCACCATGGTCGAGGTCTTTAACCTGTTTACCGACGACTTTCTGCGTCAGGGCTATTCCCAGCAAGAAGCCATTGCCGTCCGCAAATACATGGACGACTTTCTGAAACGCCGCTGCCACATCCACAAAAAACGAGAACCCACCGGACTCAAATATGCACAAGACGACCAAATAGTAGCCGAATACAAAGAATGGGAAGCCACCTACCCAACACCCTCTACAAACAAGGCTGAAGAACCCAATGCCCCACAAAACGAGAAAAACAACACACCCGCCGAAACACCCCAAACAGAACACAATACACAGATAATCAACGAAGTAGCCGAAACGAACAATGCCCCATCTGTGCCCCATTCACCGGCAGTAGCAGCATCCCCCGTCACCAACCTGCTTACCGAACCCACCGAGCCCAAACCCTACAAACGCCCATCCTCTGGCGATACCCCACCAGTAGCCCGTGGCGTTATCTCCACCGGCGTAGGCACTCCACCACGCCCCGTTACACCCCCATCCACACCCGAAACGCCAACCACGCCAGCCGCACCCTATGTACCACCCCCATACCGCCCTGCCTACCTCGACATCCAAGTCATCAAACGCACCCGCCGAAACCACTGGTAGCCATATTGTGTAGTCGTCCGCCTATAATGCCTCAAAATATAGTTTGCGAGCAGTTTTAACCCGCATTATTCACAAAATCGAAGATGCCAGGTGTCATGTTCTTTGCGCCACTCAAAGGTGAAGACTGCTATGTATCTATAGCCCTTTGCGCAGTTCTCAGCGTCCTTTGCGGTGGCATTTGTTTTTACGAATAATGCAGGCCGGGAAGTAGGGTATATGCAGGGGTATACTGATGGGAAAGCTTTTTGCGTTCGCAATACATTCATAACTTCACCGCTATAAACTACAGACGAAGCAATGAAGTACCTACCAATACCTTCCGGCTTGTACGAGCAGAACCGGAAGCGGTTTACAGAAAAAATGAAACCCAATTCGGTGGCTATTTTTCCAGCAAGTCCCACCTTTCCCAAGAGTGGCGATGGCACCTATGGCTACAAACCCGATGCCGATGTAATGTGGCTATCGGGCATAGTGCAGGAGAAAACCATTGTGGTGCTCTACCCCGACAATCCCGATAAGAGTATGACCGAGGTTCTGGTATTACTGCGGCCCAACGAGCTGCTGGAAAAATGGGTGGGCCACAAGCTGCGCAAAGAAGAAGCTACGGCCATATCGGGCATCAATAATGTGCAGTGGTTGGATGGTTTTGATACCATGCTGCAGGTAATGATGAACAGTGCCGACCATGTGTACCTGAGCACCAACGAGCACAACCGGCTCGATACCGAACTGCCCCGTACCGATCTGCTGTTTGTACAGGACGTAATGAAGAAGTACCCGCTGCACCGCTACGAGCGTGCTGCCCGCATCATGAAGGAGGTACGTGCCATAAAGACTAAGGAAGAAGTGGCCGTAACGCAGGAGGCAATAGCCATTACGGCCAAAGCCTTTGACCGTGTGCTGAAGTTTGTGCAGCCAGGTGTAATGGAGTACGAAATAGAGGCCGAGATAACACACGAGTTTCTGCGCAACCGCGCTACGGGCCATGCCTATGGCTGCATCATCGCATCGGGCGACAGAGCGCGTACGCTGCACTACGAAGACAACAATCAGGAGTGTAAGGACGGCGAATTGTTGCTGATGGACTTTGGTGCCGAGTATGGCAACTACAATGCCGATATGACGCGTACCATCCCGGTAAACGGAAAGTTCACCAAGCGGCAGAAAGAGGTGTATGATGCTTGCCTTGCGGTACACAACCACGGCAAAAAGATACTGAAACCCGGCATCCTCTTCCCCGATTATGTGAAGAGCATTAATGCCGAGATGGAAAAACAATTGCTGAAGATAGGCCTCATTACCAAGGCCGACATCAAGAACCAAGACCCTGCCAATCCTGCCTTCCGCAAATATTTCTATCATGGGGTATCGCACCATCTGGGTTTGGTGGTACACGATGTGGGCTCTTATACCGATGCCGTGCAGGAAGGTATGCTCTTTACCATAGAGCCCGGCATATACGTAGAAGAAGAGCAGATGGGCATACGTATAGAAAACAACATTTGGATTACCAAGACCGGTAATACCGACCTCTTCAAGGGTATCCCCATTACTACCGAAGAGATAGAAGCGGTAATGAAACGCAAGTAATATAATGTATTGTCATACTGGGCGGCGGTACAGCAATGTGCCGCCGCTTTTAGTGTGGTTACCTGTGGGTAACATGGTATGCTGTAGTAGGTGTATGGGCGGGGAATAGTGGTGCATCAGTACATTTGCGTATGGCACAGAAAATGAAGGTAGATGTATGGTCGGACGTGGTGTGTCCGTTTTGTTATATAGGTAAGCGGCACTACGAGGCCGCAATGGCCAGGTTTGCCCATGCAGCCGATGTGGAGACAGTGTGGCACAGCTTTCAGTTGAACCCCGACTTTAAGGCCCCCGACAAGCCCGAGAATATATACGGCTTTCTGGCACGGGTAAAGAACATTCCCTACGACCAGTCGGTAAAAATGCACCAGCAGGTGGCTACTATGGCCAGCGCAGCGGGCTTGCACTACAATTTCGATAAGGTAGTACCTGCGGGCACATTTGCCGCCCACCGGGTATTGCAGATGGCAAGGAAAAAAGGATTGGGTGCCAGGGCCGAGGAGGCATTGTTCAAAGCCTATTTTACCGAAGGCCGCAACCTGAACAGTACCGACGAGCTTGCTGCCATAGCGGCAGGTGTGGGGCTGGATGCCGGCGCGGTGAAGCAGATGCTGGCAGGTAAAGATTATGGTGCCGATGTGCAGGCCGATATTGATGAGGCTGCAAGACTGGGCGTATCGGGCGTGCCATTTTTTGTATTCCATCACCGTTTTGCCGTGTCTGGGGCACAACCAGCCGATACCTTTCTGAACGTGCTGGAAAAAGCATGGAAGGCGTGGAAGGCCGAACAACCATAAGTAATACAGGCTGTGTTTTTTATGCAGATTCTTTGTCTATAAACCCACTCATAGCAGTGGGTTTGTTTATGTGAGGTGGAAACGGTAATTTGGAACTATTGATTGACCCCTGTATGTCTCTTTTTTCTAAATTACTGTTGTTGGTAACTGGTCTTTTTTTTATAGGCGTAGATGCCCGTGGGCAAGACCCGGATTTTATAAGAAGATTGAATACCGCCCGCACCGACACTATACGGGCAAGTATATACAGAGAAGCCATAAGGCACTACAGCCGTCGGAATGCCGATTCGGTAAAATATTTTGGAGCGTTGGGGATTGCCTATTTCCGCAGGCATAAAGAGCCATTGTTTGAAGCAATGGTGATGGAACAAATGGCACTGATAGACGACAATCAGGGCCGTACCAACACCGCCCGCGAGCGTACACTGTATGCATTGAAAATATATAGGGAGCTAAACTATAAGCCCGGCATTGCCAGTGCCGTAGGTAATATGGGAGCCCTCGAAGCATCGACCGGTAAGTACGAAGAGGCCATCAAATACATGATAGAGTCGCTGAAATTGACCGATACTACCATGGACCGGGATGTGGCCATAACGGGCTACATGAATCTGGCCACAGTGTACCTCAGCATCAACGACCTGCCCAATGCCGGGAAGTATTTTGGGTTGGCAACCAATGCGGCAAAGGGACATGCGATAACAGATAAAATTATCAGTCTCTACAATTTGGTGGGGGTATTGCATGCCATGAAGGGCGATAATGTAACTGCGCTCAAAACATTCCAGCAAAACATGGAGCTGAGTGCCAAACACGAGTTCATCAATTCTCATCTGGAGTGTATCACCTACATAGGGCAGTACTATCTGGAAAATAACCAGCCCGAAAAAGCACTGGGGTACCTGAGAAACGGTTTGGACATAGCCACGCGCGAGAATATAGCCGAGATCCGATCGAACATTCTACAGCAGATGGGGGCCATAGTGGCCGACAGCGACCCGAAACTGGCTGAAAAATACCTGAGCGAAGCACTGGCCATTGCTACCAGTATGGGCAATAAGAGGGTGATGATGGTGATTTATGAAAGTCTGGCCACCTTGCACAAAAAAACAGGCCACTACAAAGAGGCATTACAGGCTACCGAAATGCAGCATAGGATATCGGACAGTATCATGACGACCAATAAGAAGGCCGAAATAAGTGGCTTGTTGGCTACATGGGAGTTGGAAAAATCGAACGATGTACTGGCCGATCTGGAACTGAATCAAGTAAAACACATAGCGCAGCGAAACTTCTTTGGGGCGGTAGCCATTGGGGTGTTGCTGGTACTGGTAATACTGATAGTATTTGCACGGCGCATGGTACTGCTGAACCAAAAGCTGAAGGCCCATGAGACATTGCTGGAACAGATGAATGCCATGAAGGATAAGCTGTTTTCAATAATAGCCCACGACATGCGCGGCCCGGTGGCACGCATACCCGTAATACTGGATATATACGAAGACCCCGATACGCCGACCGAAGAGAAAAAGTACCTGATGGACAGCATACGCACCCACACGCATCACCTGATAGACATGCTGGAGAAGCTACTGATGTGGGGCCAGTCGCTGATGAAGGGGGTGATGCTGCAACAACAATCGGTATCGGTAGATACCTGCATCAGGCAAGACCTGAGCCTGAGTACATTGGCACTGGAAGAGAAAAACCTGACTATAGATTACCTGCCCGACGAGACTGCCCGTGTTGCCGCCGACCCTATGCACCTCGACTTTATAGTGAGGAATTTGCTGGCCAATGCCATCAAGTACAGCCAGATAGGGGGCACAATTACCATGCGTATACACCACGATAAAAAGCCGGGTTATGTGGTAGTATCGGTAAAAGATGATGGAGTAGGCATACCTGCCAACCGGTTACCAATGATCTTTCATCCTACAAGTAGTACACCCGGTACACAAAACGAAAAGGGTACGGGTATAGGACTGATGCTGTGCCGCGAGTTTGCCTTGCTGAATGGTGGCGAAATATGGGTGGAGAGTGAGCCCGGCAAGGGGGCAACGTTCTATCTGGCCTTTAAGGTTGCTGGGTAGGGTAGAAATACTGATGCATGACCCCGGCAAAAGAAAACGGTGCCGAAATAGACTTCAGGTTGATGGTGGTGTACATAATGACGAGGCACTCGGCATCGGCCAGTGGTTGCTGCCAGTTGTAGTGTTCCAGTTTTTCCACGCCACTATCGGGTGTGTGTGCCTTCCATGCTTCGTTAAAGTAGTACCATAGCTGCCATTGTGGGCCGGTGGTTCGTATGTAGCCATTGTTCAGCAGGGTCCATAGAAAGCTATCGCCTATAAAAATAACTTTACGGCCGGGGCTATCGGGTTGGGTAAATGTATAGTTGGGGTAGCAGAGCCGCTCTTGTGGCCATTTTTGAAGCAGGTTCAGTCCTTTGGCAATATCGTCGTCGGTACCGCGGGCCGTATCGGCATGGTCGTACGCGTTTATCTTCAACCTTGGGAAAGACTTGCCGGTACGCTGTGCCAGATAGCGCGACAGGCTATCGGCCACCAGCAGCGAGCCATATACCGTCCAGTGTATGCCGGCCTTCGAAAATAGTTTGTTGGTAAGGGAATCTTTGCGCTGTGCTGCAAACCAACGATTCATATCTATATGGTGTATACCCAGCGAGTCTGCGAGTTGTAGGTGCCGGGTGTAGGTGGTGGTGGTGCGCCACCGCTGGTAGCGGTAGCCATCGGGGGCATACTGGGGGTAGTACCATGCCTTGGATGCGGCCTCTACAAATACTACGGTTTTGCCCAGTCGTTCCAGCGTGTCTTGTATTTTTTTCATCCATACAAGGCCCGATAGCAGTGCGCTGTCTGTTTTGTATTCCAGCCCGGTATACTCGTCCAGATAGCCCTGCTCGTATAGATAATTGTTTTTACCGGCTACCACCAGTTGGGCGTGTAGTTTGCCAAACAGGCGGTAATCTATTTCGTTGTTCAGGCGCACCATATCGGGCCGGAAGCCGGTATTGTCGTTCAGGTACAGGTTTTTCTGCTCCTGATAGCTGCCCTCCCACCATGCGTTCAGGTTCAGGTGCGTATCGGTGGCGGGCACCACTGCGCCATTCAGCGGTGCTACCGGAAACAGCGACAACGCATGCTGCACCATGGGCAGGAGCAATGCTACTGCCGACAGGATAAACAAAATGCGTGTAGTGCGTATACCTGCCATATTATCAGAACCTGAAGTAAATAAAGGGGTTAAAGTTGCCCGATGTAATGCGGAATGCGCAAAGGGCCAGCAGCACCAGTGTAGCCAGGGTCATTAGTATGTGCATGGCATTGCCCCATGGCTGGTAGTATACCTTTTGCTGCAGGCGCAACCCCGCAGGTGCCAACGTAAAGAACGAAAAAAGCCCTGCCATGAGGAACATAGGCAGGCAGTCGCCCTCGGGAAACCATAGATGGTTGGGAGGGTACCACTGAAACATGCGCGATAAGTAGACGAGCGATGGTTGTACCACCTCGAGCCGGAAGAATACCCAGCCTACAGCTACCACCACAAACGAATAGACTACCGGCAGCAAACCACCCAGCGATGGGGGGCGGTATTTTACAGCCCGCTCCAGCACCAGAAACAGCCCATGATACATGCCCCATATAAGGAATGCCCAAGCAGCACCATGCCACAGGCCCGATGCTACAAACACGATCCACAGATTGAAGTAGAGCCGCCACTTGCTGTTGGTGCGGTTGCCCCCAAGGGGTATGTACAGATAGTTGCGCATCCATGCGCCGAGGGTCATATGCCAGCGTCGCCAGAAGTCGGTAATAGAGGTGGCTGTGTAGGGATTGTTGAAGTTCTCGGGCAGGTAAAAGCCCATTATTTGCCCCAATCCCAATGCCATGTCGGAATAGCCCGAAAAGTCGAAATAGATTTGAAACGTATAGGCCAATGCCCCGGTCCATGCGGTGGCGGTATCTATGCGGTGAAAGTCGTTGATGGAAAAGATATCATCGGCAATGGCCCCCATCGCATTGGCAATGAGTACTTTTTTGCTGAGGCCCAGTACAAAACGGGTGAAACCCCGCAGGCGGCGTTCGTAGGTGTCGCCATGTAGGTGGCCGGTTATTTGTCCGGCAAACTCGTGAAAGCGGATGATGGGGCCGGCAATGAGTTTGGGGAAGAAGATGATGTACAACAGGTATTGGCCAAAATTGGTGAGTGGCTTGTGTACCCGGCGGTACACATCTACCACATAGGTAATGGTCTCGAAGGTGTAGAAAGAAATGCCAACCGGAAGGGCAACGGCCGTCCACGATACGGATGACATGCCCAGCGACTGTAGTGCGGTATTGGCATTGTCTATAAAAAAGCCGCAATACTTGAAGTAGAAGAGCAAGCCCAGATTGATGGAGACAGATGCCACCAACAAGGCTTTGCGACGGGTGGCCGATGGGCTGCTATCCATCATCTGTACCACAAAGTAGTCTATAACGGTAGTGCCCAGTATTACAAACAGGAAGCGTGGGGCACTCCATGCATAGAACAGCATACTGCCAGCCAGTATGACCCCGTTTTTGTAACGTACGTCGGCCAGAAAGTATACCAACAGGAATAGCGGCAGAAAATAGAACAGAAAAGTAGCACCGCTGAACACCATAACAGGGGGCAATTTACATAATGAAACTCTAAATGGCTTGTTAGTGATGGGCAATATTGGATAGTGTTTGCATGGTTTTCAGTACATTTGGAACAAATACAGACTATGAAGAGTACCGCCATAATGGCCCTGATGGCTATAGCGATGTTTTCGTGCAAGAAGAAAGAAACCCGCCCGGCTAATACTGGTAGTGTATTGTTTGTGAATGGTTGTGCAGGTACGCTGCCCGGTATAGATGCCAAGGTGAATGATGTAAATGTTTCTGGTGCGTTGAATATGCCCTTCACTACCTACTCGGGCTACAGGTATGTGAGTGCCGGTGCGGCGGTGAATGTAGCCTACTACATTACCAATACGGGTACGCCTGTGGTAAGCAATAATGTAACCATAGCCGATGGGCAGTACTATACTGCATTTGCCGGAGGGTTGGTGACCAACCCATCGTTGGTATTTGTGCAAGACGACCAAACAATGCCTGCCGCCGACAAAGCGAGGGTGCGTTTTGTGAACCTTTGCCGCGATGCCCTGAGCATTACTGCTACGGTGCAGAATACTACTATAGGCACAGGGGTAACATCTATGGGCATAACGCCGTATATAGAGGTGAAGGCCGATAACTATGAGCTGAAGGCGGGCGACCCTGGCAACATCAATACGGTAGTATCTACTGGTGTCAAGACATTGTCGGCGGGCAGGTCTTATACAATAATGCTTACCGGGGCTACCGCAGGCACGGGCGAGTCGGCACTGAAGCTGACGTTGTTGAATAATAATTAAACAGGCACTAAGAAAACAATATATGGGGCAATGACTGTCGTTGAGCAGTTGGGCCCGAAGTTCATTTTAAGACTATGTTATTCAACCTTTTTCGACGTAATAAGAAGCGTGAGCACCCATATGCTCACCTGCCGGTGCCCGAAAAGCCCGACTGGAGTGTGTTGGGGGCCGATATGCACTCGCACTTTTTGCCGGGCATAGACGATGGGGCCAAAAACAATGCCGATACAGTAGCATTGCTGAAGGGTATGGAGCAAATGGGGTTTACACATCTCATTACTACCCCCCACACCATGATAGACCATCACCCCAATACGACGCATACCATACGGGCGGCACACGATGTAGCACTATCGCTTATAAAGGAACATGGCATAAAATTGGACCTTCGTGCGGCATCGGAGTATTATATAGACGACCATTTTACCAAGCTATTAGCGACCGAACCATTACTCACAATTCAGAAGAACGAAGTGCTGGTAGAGTTTTCTATGATGTTTGAACCGCCGATACTGGCGCAAACATTGTTCAATATGCAGGCATCGGGGTACAAACCCATTATTGCGCATCCAGAGCGGTATTTGTTTTTTCACAAAAACTACGACAAGTATCAGGAGTTGAAAGACCGGGGTTGCTACCTGCAACTGAACCTGTTGGCAATAACGGGCTACTATGGCCAGCACATAAAGGCGATTGCCGACAGACTGCTGGACGAGGGTATGTATGACTATTGTGGCAGCGATGCCCATAACGAGCGTCATGTTGGGGCATTGGCGGGGCTTGCCTGCTCGCCCGATTACCATCGTATTGCCAACTATCCGTTCAGGAACAAAACACTGACAGGCAGGTAGGGTGCATGTCTTTTGTGTAGTGCGGCTATTGGTACTACATATTTCTGAAGGCATAAAACAGCTATTCGTAGTTAGCTATATTCTTTATACTACAGGAAAGTATATTTTTGTGCAAATTTTACCACAGGTAGTATATACTTGTAGCTTACTATTAATTTAATGAAATCATCGTATAATATTGCCGTTATAGGTCTTGGATATGTAGGCCTGCCTCTTGCTGTAGAGTTTGCTAAAAAATTTCCTGTTATCGGCTTCGACATCAACGAGAAACGTATAGGAGAGCTGCGCAATGGGGTAGATGTGACACTGGAGGTGACTGTAGAAGATTTGTCTGGGGTAGTGACCGACCATGCAGAAAGCAAAAATGCCGGCTTGTGGTGCACCAACCGATTGGAAGATATGAAGGACTGTAACTTTTTTATAGTTACGGTGCCTACCCCGGTAGACAAAAATAACCGCCCCGACCTGACACCGCTGTACAAAGCGAGCGAAACGGTAGGCAAGGTGCTGAAAAAGGGTGATATTGTTGTGTATGAATCTACTGTGTACCCCGGTGTAACGGAGGAGGAATGTGTGCCGGTACTGGAGCGGGTATCGGGTTTGGTGTTCAATACCGATTTTTATTGCGGGTATTCTCCCGAGCGCATCAATCCCGGAGATAAACAACATACAGTAGCCAAAATAAAAAAAATCACCTCGGGCTCTACGCCCGAAATTGCTGATGTGGTAGATGAGGTATACCGTACCATTATCATAGCGGGTACCCACAAGGCCAGCAGCATAAAGGTGGCAGAGGCGGCAAAAGTGATAGAGAACTCGCAACGCGACATCAATATTGCGTTTGTGAATGAGTTGGCCATGATATTTAACCGGTTGGGTATAGATACCCAGCATGTACTGGATGCAGCTGCCACAAAATGGAACTTTCTGCCCTTCAGGCCCGGGTTGGTAGGTGGGCACTGTATAGGTGTAGACCCTTATTATTTGGCACAGAAGGCGCAGGAAGCCGGCTACCACCCCGAGATAATACTGGCAGGCCGCAGGCTGAATGATGGCATGGGCCGCTATATAGCCGGGGAGTTTGTGAAGTTGATGATACGCAACAATTTGGGGGTGAAGGGGGCTAATGTACTGGTGTTGGGCATCACTTTCAAAGAAAACTGCCCCGATGTACGCAATACCCGCGTGGTAGACATCATATCGGAATTGGCATCGTACGGAATGAACCTGACTATATATGACCCCATTGCGCATCCCGGAGATGTGAAACATGAGTATGGTTTGGATATTGTGAATGCGCTGCCCGAAGGCAAAAAATACGATTCGGTAATGCTGGCCGTAGCACATACCGAATTCAAGTCGACAGACTGGCGACTGCATGCAGGTGAAAATGCCATTATTTACGATGTAAAATCATGTTTGGACCGCACCATTGCCAACGCCCGCTTGTAAAAGGGCTGTGGTAGCGTGTTTCTGGCAGATGTAGGCAGTTAATATAACAGTAGTTTTTCATTTTTAGTGGTTTTTAATTTACTTTTGCACAAATTTTCGGAAGATGCTTCATCACATTAGGCAGGGCAGCAATATGTTGTTCCTGTTCATTTTTTTGTTTATAATAGGTTCGTTTAGTTCGTGTGTAGCACCTAAAAACTATGTTTATTTCAATAACCTGAAGAAAGATTCCTTGCATCCGGGTGTGATAGTACTGGATAGTCTGGCAAAATTTCAGGATCCCAAAATAGAAGTAAATGATATATTGAATGTTTCTCTGTCTGTTTTCAATCCAATGGCCGATGAAAATATGTTGAGCAGTGGCACATCGAAGGGGGAACAGAGTAAGGAAAATGAGCATCTTGTAGATAAGGATGGGTATATAGAGGTAAAGGTGGTAGGCTTTGTGAAGGTAGCAGGGCTTACAACACAGGAGGCAAGGGATTTGATAAAACAAAAGGCAAGAGAGTATTACAAAGATCCGGTGGTAAATGTAAGGATTGCGAATTTTCAGGTAACTGTAATGGGTGAAGTTTCGCGGGCCGGTATGGTTGTGGTGCCTAACGAGAAGGCATCAATATTGGATGTATTGGCACTTGCCGGCGATTTGAAGACCTCTGCAAAGAGGAAAAACATCTTGATTGCCCGTACGGAGAATAATGTAGTAACATTTGCCCGTATAGACCTGACATCGAGCAGTTTGTATCGATCGCCCTATTTTTATGTAAAGCAAAGAGATTATATATATGTGGAGCCGAATTTTTCTGCTCAGCAAAGCTCTGATAATTCAGTAACCCGTTATGTAAGTTATTTGACGGGTCTAACCAGTGTATTTTCACTATTGGTAATAACCAATGTTATTAAAATAACCAGAACAACACAGCAGCAGCAACAGTAATACTCTGGCATGGATAAGAATGTAAAAAAGCCCAATATAGATGTACCGGTTTCAGCACCTCCGGGCATTTCCAAGGGAGAGCAGGGTGGCGGACAGTCGGGAAGTTCATTCAACCTGAAATGGTTGCTGATAACAGTGGTAACCATATGGCCGTGGTTGTTGGGAAGTATTATTGTGTCTCTTATTGTAGGTAACATTTATTTACGATATTATACGCCTGTATACAGAGCGTCGGCAGAGTTGTTGCTAAACGATTCGAGAAATGGGGGAAAGGGTCAGGAAGATCTTGTTCAGGCCATGAAGACCAAGAATGACAAGATAAATATAGACAATGAGATAGAAGTGCTGAAAAGCAGGTCTACTATGACCAAGGTGGCGGCCAACCTGAAGTTGAATATTATGTATGTTGCTGAAGGTCGGTTTAAGAAAACGGAACTTTACACCAATAAGCCATTTGAAATGGTGAAAGTGGATGAGTTTGACGGTTACTTCAGTTGTAAAACGAATGTTGTTTCAGAAAACCAGTTGAAAATATCTTTTAGCGAAACTGATAACAGGTTAGTTGCTTTTGGCGATACTGTAGCATTGCCCGAGATTGGCCGGGTGGTGTTTGTAAAGTCTGACATGTTCTCGGTAAGTAAGATAGATATTTTTGTGACACATGTGCCCACCCTTGATGCCGCATTGAGCCTTTTGGGCAACATGTCTTTTGCTGTACCCAAGACTTTATCGAGTTGTGTGCTAATATCTATGCTGAATACCGTGCAGGAGCGGGCGGTAGATGTGGTGAACGAGTTGATGTATGTATATCAGAAAAAGAATGTGGAAGACAGAACACGTATTTCTGAAAGTACGATGGTCTTTATTGACGACCGAATGAAGATACTTGGTGCAGAACTTTCGGAGGTAGAGCGAGACATTGAGCATTTTAAGCAAAATAATAACATTGCCGACATGACATCTCAGGCAGGGCAGTTGGTAAATGCCCGTGCTTCGACATCGGAAAAGCTGGAGGAAGCAGAATTGCAACTCGATTTGACAGGGTCTATCAGCGATTATTTGCAGAAAATTGATGACCGTTCAGTGAATTTGCCCGCTTCTTTGCTGGAAAATAAGGGTCTTTCCGACCTCATTAACCGTTTCAAAGATTTGAATGCCCGTATAGAATATCAGGGAATGGTAATGACCCCGGGTAACCCACTTACCAAAGCCCTGATAAAACAGAGGGAGGAGGTACAAAAGAGTATTGTGGCGGCATTGGCTTCATCAAAAAAAGAGCAGGAGCTTAAAGTCAGGAAGATTCAGAAGACATTGGACAACAATATTAAGTTGATTCATGCTATACCCTCTGTAGAGCGAGAGTATCTGGAGCATTCCCGTAAGCAAGCTATTAAGCAAGATCTCTTTATTTTCCTGCTGAAGAAACGAGAAGAGTCAGCTATTGAAAAAGCATCTACCGTTGCCGATGCTATAATAGTAGATGTTGCGATACCAGGTGGTATGGTTGCGCCCAATAAGGCAAGGATTCTGATGTTGTCCTTTTTTATAGGTCTTGTGGCACCATTTGGTTTCATTCTTATCAGAAGGGCGGTTAACATTCGTATCATCAGTAAGGCCGATATTGCGAAGGTGACTAACATACCCATCATTGGTGAAATTGGTAATAATGGTACGGGCGAAAGTGTGGCCGTAAGCAAAAATAGCCGCACCATCCTTTCTGAGCAGTTCCGTGCATTGCGTACCAACCTGCAATACCTGATGCCAGACCCCAATCAGAAGGTGATAATGATTACATCGAGTATGTCTGGTGAGGGTAAGTCATTCATCGCCATCAACCTTGCGGTAACGCTGGCTATGTCTGGTAAAAAGGTGGTGTTGATAGAGCTTGACCTTCGTAAGCCCAAGGTGTCTAAACTGATGGGGTTGAATAATGACATAGGTTTCTCCAACTACTCTATCGGTAAGGCATCAATAGAGCAGATATTGATACCCTCGGGTGTAGATGAAAACCTGCTGGTACTTCCTTCCGGTCCTATTCCGCCCAACCCTGCCGAGTTGATTTTGCTACAAAGCACGGCCGAAATGTTTGCCTACCTGCGCGAGCATTACGACTATGTAATTGTCGATACATCGCCCATTGGTCTGGTAACGGATGCCCACTTGTTGTATAGCTTTGTAGATACTGCAATGTATGTGGTGCGCCAAGGGTATACCTATAAACAACAGTTGGCTATACCAAACGAGCTGTACTATGGTGGCCGAATGCCACGACTGAACCTGATACTGAATGATGTGGTGGCTAACAGAGGGTTTGCCTATGGTTATGGCTACGAAGAAGGCTATGGTTATGGGTATGGTTACGGCTATGGGTATGGTTACGGCTATGGCTATGGTTATGGGTATGGTTACGGCTATGGTTATGGCTATGGTTACGGTACCTATGGTAGTGGTTACTATGTAGAGGACGGTAAGAAAAAGAAGAAAGGACTGGGTTCGAAAGGCAAAAAGAATGCTGACAGTTAGTACTGTCTGGCATTGAAAAACTACGCACAGTATGTCAATGAAAGGGATTGTAGACGATAAATGGGACATTGAGATCAAATCGACCAGCGGTCTTTTTGATATTGATGTCAGGGAAATATGGCGATACAGAGATCTGCTCGTTATGTTTATCGTAAAAGATATTGTTACACGGTACAAGCAAACTATACTGGGGCCGCTTTGGTTTATGTTGCAGCCTGTGCTGTCGGCATTGATATATGTTATTATTTTTACGCGTGTAGCTAAGATATCTACCAGTGGTGCACCGCCCATGTTGTTTTACCTGGGCAGTCTCACACTGTGGAACTATTTTTCGGAAACATTCAGCATTGTATCAAAGACTTTTTCTGAGAATGCTGCAGTATTGGGAAAGGTCTATTTTCCGAGGTTGGTACTACCACTTGCGCGTACATTGTCGGGATTATTGAAACTGTTGATGCAGTTTTCCATCTTTGCGGCAGTGCTGCTGTATCACATCTTTATAACACACCGTGTAGTGCCCAACTGGTATGCGCTTACATTTCCATTGTTGCTTATTCTTATATCTTTGTTTGGTTTGGGGGCGGGTTTGTTGGTAACAGCACTTACCAGCAAGTATAAGGATCTTACTTTTATGATATTGTTTGGGATACAGTTGTACATGTATGTGACCCCGGTATTGTATCCTTTGTCTATAGCACCGCCCGATAAGCAGTTTTTGCTATGGCTCAACCCGCTTACTTCGTTTTTCGAGGTGTTTAAGTATTCGTTTCTTGGTTCGAATAGTGGTACGCTCAATTTTTACTGGCTTGGTTACAGTGTTGCTTTTACACTATTTATGTTTATGGCTGGGTTGTTGATGTTTAATAAAGTAGAAAAGAAATTTATTGATACTATCTGACGCACGCATGAGCAATATTGTTATCAAGGCAGAGAATGTTTCCAAACAGTACCTTGTAGGGCAGATAGGTACCGGCATGATAAGCCACGACATCAAAAGATGGTGGGCTGCCATGCGTGGCAAAGAAGACCCATTTTTGCGCGTGGGTATGGAGAACGACCGTACCAAAAAGGCTACCAGCGACTATGCATGGGCACTGCGCGATGTGAATTTTGAAGTAAAGCAAGGCGAAGCTCTGGGCATTATTGGTAAAAATGGTGCTGGAAAATCTACACTGCTGAAGTTGATGTCTCGGGTTACCAGCCCATCTACGGGGCAAATAAAAATAAAGGGGCGTGTGGCATCGCTGCTGGAGGTGGGTACGGGGTTTCACCCCGAGCTTACCGGGCGCGAAAACATATACATGAATGGTACCATTCTGGGTATGACCCGCAAGGAAATAAAAAGCAAATTTGATGAGATAGTAGACTTTTCGGGTATTGAGATGTATATCGACACTCCTGTGAAGCGTTACTCATCGGGTATGTATGTGCGCCTTGCCTTTGGTGTGGCTGCCCACCTGGAGCCCGAGATACTGATACTGGATGAGGTGCTGGCAGTGGGTGATGCCGAGTTTCAGAAGAAGTGCCTTGGCAAAATGAGTGATGTTGCCAGTCATGGTCGCACCATTATATTTGTAAGCCACAATCTGCTGGCGGTACAAAGCCTTTGCAAAACAGCCATCTACATGAAGGCGGGCACCATTGCAGACAGTGGCCCGGCAGAGCGTGTAATAAACAGCTACCTGAGCCGCGAGGTGCGTAACTGTATAGAGGCAAGCTGGGATATGGAAAATGCCCCCGGCAACGACCGTGTGAAGATGCTTGCAGCCAAGCTGGTTATAGATAAACCTGCCGGCATGCAGGACTCGGATGTGATAGATGTGCAAACGGCCTTTGATGTACAATTCGAGTTTTATAACGGAGTGGACGGACAGGTACTGAACCTGAGTCTCATATTGTACACAACCTCGGGTGTTTGTGTTTTTAATGTTACAACCCCTGCTACAAAACTATCGAAGGGGCGGCATAGCAGCCGCCTGCGTGTGCCCGGTGGCTTGCTGAACGATGATATATACTCTATTGTGGTGCATATGGTAAAAGATGCATCGGTAATACTGCAT
Organism: Chitinophagaceae bacterium; assembly: GCA_021151685.1. Classification (GTDB taxonomy): domain Bacteria; phylum Bacteroidota; class Bacteroidia; order Chitinophagales; family Chitinophagaceae; genus Nemorincola. The sequence goes on along the minus strand of JAGKWS010000025.1, from coordinate 23,456 downwards.
ACGGTAGAAGATGTACTGACCTTTGAGATAATAGATGTGAAGCGTGGCGAAACCGGATGGTTTGGGAAATGGATGGGTGCCGTGCGCCCTACGCTTGAATTCACAATAGATTAAGCTTTTTTAACAGATGCTGGCACGCAAATTGAGCCCCCTACCAATATGAGGGGCTGGATGATGATAGTGGTATTCTGTAGTATAACCGGTGCGACACAAGGGCAGGAGATGGCCAATTGTCAGTATCGGTACTTTGCGGGCAGCAGGCAGGTGGCCTCATCTGTTTGTTTCGACAAAGAGAACCGCTGGGGAATTGCAAAAGCATATAACAGAAAGGGCGAGGTAATATATGAACGCCAACTGCGCCGTATAGCGGGGCACAGTTCGGTGGTATTTTCGTGGTATAATACGGGGGGCGTTAAAACGGCTGCGTGGAGCAGTGCGCCCGATGGGGGTATACAGTGGTACAAATCGTTTACCACGTTTACCGAAGACGGGCAGGTAAATGGCGAAATACAGGACAGTTACGACGACCGGGTAACCACGATTGCGCCCAAAGAACCACCGGCCATGCCCACCGTGGTAGTGCCGACAAAACCTACCGCAGCCGAATGTGCCGTTATTTATTCATCAGAGTTTTGGTTTACCAACTTCACTCCGTATCCGGTGCAGGCTATTGCTACCCATAGGTATAGACCTACAGAGCGGTACGCCATAACCCTGATGCCGGGCGAAACTAAAAAATGTGGGCAGGTGATACTTGCCCAGCAATTTGACGAGCCGGGGCGCACGTTCGATTTTGCAGCAGCACCGCTGAGAAATGCAAAAAAGCAGCGATTGGTAGTGATACCCGCCGACAACAAACCGCCCGATAACCCCGCAAAGGAAGTGCGCAGGTTTTACTACGAGGTGCGCCGGGTATTGTAGTGTTAATTATTCTTTGCCATTATTGTGTGTGGTTTGCATACACAATTGCTTGTTACAGGGCATCCGCTTACCTTCGCCAAAAATTGCCTTCCGTTGCTCAGGTTATTACGAAATAACAGCCCATTCATCATACTGGTGTTGTTTCTGTTTGCCATTGTCATCAAGTTGCCGGCATTGCTGCATCCGCAGTTGCCACAACAGGTGCCGGGGCATTATCTGTACAACTATTTGCTGAGTATTATGACCATTGTAATGGGGCATAATGGCTTTTGGTACACGCTGCTTGCGGTTATTCTGCTTTTTTTGCAGTCGCTATACATTCGCAATATTGTTACCCGACACAAGTTGTTTGCGCGTACCAGCTATGTTACCAGTTACGTTTTTCTGCTGCTCACGTCTATATATCCGCAGTTCAGCAGTTTTGGCGAAACATTGATTATCAATTGGTTGCTGGCTGGTGCTATGGATGTTATGTTCAGCTTCACCCAAACTACACAGCCGCGCAAGCTTATATACAATGCCGGCCTTTTATTGTCGCTGGCTGCTATGTTTCAGTTTACGGCACTTACCTTCTTTTTGCTGTTGCTGGTGGGTATGTTGTTGTTTCGCCCGTTCAATATGGGCGAGTGGAGTGTGGCCATGGTGGGGTATGTAACTCCATTGTACTTTTTGTTGTCTTTGCTTTTTCTTGCCGATAAGATGTACCTGTTTTGGTTGTGGCCGCGTGGTGGGTTTTCGCTTACTACACACATAGCATCGCCCGGTTATTTTATAGGTACGCTATCGGGCTTGCTATTGCTTACGGGCACCGGCGTGTATGCTATGCGGCAAAATGTACCCCTAACCAATATCTATGTGCGGCGCGACTGGATAGCGATTACGTACTACCTCATATTGTCGGGCTTTGTGGCCATTTTTACCGATGGCAGCATCAAAACCGGGTGGACAATAGTGATGCCGGCATTAAGCATTATTATATCTCACGCGTTGTTGCTTGAAAAGAGCAAACGGTTTAGTAATTTTATCTTTTATTTTTCTTTGGCATTCCTGTTGTACTGCATCGGGGTAAATAAATAATGAGCATAAATGAAGTTTGGTATTATCGTTTTTCCGGGTTCTAACTGCGACCGCGACATGATGCACGCCTTGCGCGACGATCTGAAACAAGAGGTAGTGATGTTGTGGCACAAAGACCGCGACCTGAGCATGTTCTCTACAGACGACTGCATAGTGCTGCCCGGCGGCTTCTCTTATGGCGACTATCTGCGCTGTGGTGCGTTGGCACGCTTTAGCCCTATGATGGAGCAGGTAATAGATTTTGCAGCCCGTGGTGGTAAGGTATTGGGCGTATGCAACGGTTTTCAGATACTGTGCGAGGCTGGCTTGCTACCCGGTGTACTGTTGCTGAACGACCATCAGAAGTTTACCTGCAAGAATGTGTACATCAAAAGTACCAATGTGGCCAATGCCATAGGCCGCAATGTGGGCGACCGCACATTGAAAATACCGGTAGCACATGGCGAGGGCCGGTACCATGCCGATGCTGCTACGCTGAAACAACTGAACGATAACAATCAGGTGCTGTTTCGTTATTGCGATGCTAATGGCGAATTTCACCTGAATGCTAACCCCAATGGTGCGCTCAACAATATTGCAGGTATTTGCAACGAGGGGCGTAACGTATTTGGTATGATGCCACACCCCGAGCGTGCCTGCTCTGAGGCACTGCATAACATAGATGGCCGTAGCATACTAATGGCACTGGCTTAGTTTTGCTGACACGCCCTGTGTGCTGATAATGGCGTACAGGTTGTGATAATATTTGTACATGTAGCGGTGCAAGCAATGGCCGCTACATATTTTTTGTTGTAGCGGTGGTGTATTTACCCTGCATTATGCAGATAGCCATTAGCCCTGTAACCTATAGCAATGAAACGTTAAATGTACCTTGCAAACGTGCTGGCTACTATCGTAGTGCATAAATTGCATGTCTGTACAAATAATTGTATGCAAAACACAACTGTATATGCGTAGGGTTTTATACATAGCTGCGGCATTGCTTGTGGCGACTGCGGGAAATGCAGGTGCCCAGATACTGAAGCCGGCCAAATGGAAATTTGAGGCAAAGAAGGTGAAGGGCAATGAGTACCAACTGGTCTTCAGGCTGAATTTGGAGAAGGGTTGGCATATATGGTCTCTATCGCCGGGGGGCGATGGGTACCAGATAGTGCCATCGGTAGAATATGATAACAATGCGCAGGTGAAAACCACTGGTGTGCTTGCCGAGAAGGGCAAGGTGACATCGGGCACTATGGCGGGCATAAAGGGTATTGTAAACTACCTGAGTGGCACTGTAGACTATACGCAAACGGTTATGACCACAGCCCCTACAAAACTAACAGGCCGGTTTACCTATCAGGTATGCGACGATAAACAATGTTTGGCACCGACAGATGCAGAATTTTCGTTCGATTTGAAATAATTTTATCCCTCTGTCTTGCCCGGGTTGTATACACAGAGCCGGATGCGACAGTTTAAGAAAAACACGCTCCGGCATAAAAAATACATTCTCGCAGTATGACAAGGGTTTTCAAAATAATACCTCTCCTCTTTCTGTTACTGTTGGCTACCATGAGTAATGCATGGGCACAGATGATAGAAGACCCTACAACATGGAAAGTAAGCGTTGTAAAAAAGAACGGTGTCGAGTACGACCTTGTCTTTAAGCTGAAGCTGAAAAAGAATTGGCATATATGGTCGCTAACGCCGGGTGGCGATGGGATGCAGATGCCGCCCGAGTTTGAGATAACGCCGGTAGCAGGTGTAACCGTAGTGGGCAAACCAACCGAGGTGGGCCATAAGTTATCGGGTGAGTATCCCGGAGTGGATGGTATTGTCAATTATTATCATGATGAGGTTACCTACACTCAGAAGTTGAAAGTAACTGCGAAAGCTACTATTAAGGGAACTTATACCTATCAGGTGTGCGACGACAAACTATGTCTGCCTCCGAAAACAAAACCATTTACGGTAACTATAACCGATGCAGTTGCCGGGGGTACTACCACAACAACTCCGGATGCTACTACGCCCTCCGCATCTACTGATACGCAAGTAGCTGTTACCGCACCCGCTGTTGCGGCACCTGCCGATACGGCTATGCCGGCTACAATTGCGGCAGTACCTGAAGCCGCTCCCAAAACAGATGCACCTGCGGCCCCTGCCAAAGAAGAAGAAAAGTCGCTGTTGTGGCTCTTTCTTGCCGCTTTTGGTGGTGGTTTGGCAGCGGTTATAACGCCCTGTGTGTATTCTATGATACCTATTACGGTTAGTTTCTTTACCAAGCGTTCTAAAACGCGGGCCGAGGGTATTCGTAATGCGCTGTACTATTCGTTGTCTATCATACTCATCTTTACGGTGCTGGGTGTGGCTATATCGGCCATTTTTGGTGCCAATGCGCTCAATACGCTATCTACCAACTGGATAGCCAATATGTTCTTTTTTATCATTTTTGTGCTGTTTGGTATATCGTTCCTCGGTGCCTTCGAGCTCACCTTGCCATCGTCGTGGACCAACAAGACCGATTCGAAGGCAGGTGTGGGTAGCTTTGGTGGCATTTTCTTCATGGCACTTACGCTGGCTATTGTATCTTTCTCTTGTACGGGGCCTATAGTGGGGCCGCTGCTGGTATTGGCAGGGCAGGGTGGTATAGCTGGCCCGGCGGTAGGTATGTTCGGCTTCTCGGTAGGGTTGTCGTTGCCATTTGCGTTGTTTGCCATCTTCCCCGGTATGCTGAATAAAATGGCGCAGGGTGGTGGCTGGCTCAATCAGGTGAAAGTGGTACTGGGCTTTTTGGAGCTGATGCTGGCACTGAAATTTTTCTCTAATGCCGATTTGGCACAGGGATGGCGATTGCTGGACCGTGAGGTGTTTATTGCTATATGGATAGTGATAGCCGTATTGCTGGGTATGTACCTGCTGGGTAAGATCAAGTTGTCGCACGATGATGCACCTGCCAAGAACATATACGGTCAGGAGTATGTATCTATTTTCAAGTTGTTCCTCTCTATTATATCATTCTCGTTTGCAGTGTACCTGCTGCCCGGTATGTGGGGGGCACCACTGAATGGTATGAGTGCGTTCCTGCCACCCATGGGCACATTTGATGCTTTTGGCGGTGGTGGTACAGCAGCTCATCATGCCGAAGGTGGTGGCAAGTATGCCCCGGTGAAGTATGTGAACGATATGAAGATATACGAGCCACCGGTGGTAACCAACCTTGGTCTGGTAACCTATTACGACTATGAAGAGGCCCGCGAAGCATCGCGCAATCTGAAGAAGCCCATCATGCTCGACTTTACGGGTATCAACTGTGTGAACTGCCGCAAAATGGAATCTCAGGTGTGGTCTAACCCTGAGGTAGCCAGAAGGTTGAAGGAAGACTTTATTGTGGTATCGTTGTATTGCGATATCAATCGCATCAAGCTGCCAGAGGCCGAAGTACACTATTCCGAGGCGTTGGGCTCTATGGTGAGAACGCTGGGCAATAAGAATGCCGAGTTTCAGGCGAAGGAATTCAAGTCTAATGGGCAACCACTTTACTTTTTTGTAGATGCCGAGGGCAATAAGCTGGCCGATGTGGGCTATTCGTATGACCCTGATATAGACAAGTTTGTAAAACATCTGGATGCTGCAAAGGCGAAATACAAGGCTATGCAAGGTGCAAAGTAGTGCCTTACTGTAACCACCTGTTATGTGGTAATATAATAACGAATGGGGCATGCAGCAATGTTTTGCCCCATTCGCTTTTTTGGGGGGGTACCGAACATTGGATAACGTATTACATTTGTTGGCACCAACGTTGCCGGTAACAAAAGTTTGTTTCTATGAAAGAAATAGTACTGAAAAAATACAGAACAGCATTTACCAAAGAACTACTACAGGCTGCTACCAAAACACCTGTGCGCGAGTGCGATGAAACAACCCCAGGCCAGTATGTGGCCTATGTAGATGATGGTGGTGATACGTGGGATGTAGCCGTAACCATAAACCGAGAAACCGGCGTAGTAACCGCCCACACCTGCGAGTGTAACGACAAAGCGGCTATTTGCCGCCACCGGGTAGCCCTTATAGCCCTCATAGCCGATGGGGTAACGACAACAGTGGTGAAAAAAGCCGCTAAAGCCCCCCGGCGAGATGCCCTGACCATACTGGTACAAGATACCCCTGCCGATGCCCTGCGCGAGTGGGTACTAACCGTACTGCGGCGTAACAAAGAGCTGCATCTGGCCTTTACGCACCAGTTTGGTACCGCTATTACGTCTTATACCCCGGCCGATGCTACCCGTTTGGTAACCGATGTGGTGAAGAGCGTAATGGCGAAAAAAAAGAAGGCCGACGCGACACAACTGAAAAAGATAGTGGAGTTGTGGACGGATATACTGAAGCCAATCGTTGCCTTTCACCACAATGCAGTGATGGATGAAAATACCTTTTGGGCATTTGATGCTATGATAGATGCCTGCCAGAAAGTGATGCAGGCCACAGACAGTAGCAGTACACGGGTACAGAAATATCTGGAGGAGGTACTAACCAGTACGGCAGCAGCAATAGACGTGTTGCAGGACGAAGCACTTTGGCAAAAGACTGCAAGTTATTATGTGCAACGGTTGGTGATGAACCAGACTATGTTGAATAATGCTTATCTACACATGCTGACGGCATTGATGGATATAACCAGTGCCGGCAGGCGGGAAGCACTGGCCCAATTGCTGATGACAGATTTCGATAAAAACATCAAAAGAGTATCGGCACCGGGCAGGTATCAGCATTTTTTGCTGAAGGTGCTGAAGACTGCCGATGTATTTGGGCTGTACTACAGACAACTGAAGCCGGTAACTGATGAACCCGCTTACAATACCGAGCTCATTCGAATGCTGATAGACATAGACGAGCTGGAAGTGGCTGACGAATGTTGTAACAAAATCATTGCCAGCAACTACTATGCCGAATTCAATGTGCCGTACTGGCTTTTGCAGCGGGATATATATATGCGAATGGGCGCGCGCAGCAAGCTGATGGGGGTGATGAGAGACCTGGTACCCCATACGTGGAGTTTTGATGACTATTTAACCGTGTACAATTATCTGGATGGGGAGCCGCAGAAAAGCTGGAGGAAACGCATAATGGCACTGATAGCCAAGGCAATAAGCAACTACAATAGGGCGGCAATCCGTTTTCAGTTCGATATGTTGCAGCATGAAAGGAATTTCACCAAAATGTTTCAAGCTATTGACGGGCGCACTCCCTTCGATGTGTTGGCGAACAATTTTGAGGAATTGGTGAAACTGCATAAAAAAGAATTTTTACCAAGGCTACTTTCCAAATCGAGCGACTACTCTTGGAGTAACCCCGAAAAGTATGAGGAGGAGGATAATGCACAATTTCCTGTGCTGTACGCGCTGATAAGGACACACTATACCGATAAAGAAGTGAGCGAAGCCATTAAAACGCTGGATACGGTACGCCGCTGGCGTGCCCTATTTTGCACCTATGTAGCCGACCGACTGGTAGATGAGGTTTAGGGCATGCGCTGGTATATTTGGTAGTCTTCGCCGCCATGCATCAGTAGCTTGTAATAGTGTTGCAGGCTGCCGGGCATTGGTTCTTCTTCGCGTTTTATGTAGTAAGGTTCTGTGCCATTGGGGCATAAGGTAGGTTGGTAGCCGTTTTTCTGCCCCAGAAAGTAGAAATAAAAGCTCTCTGGCGAGCAGCCTATGGCACTGCCCGGTGGTAGCTGATGCAGGTCTTGCAGGTGACGGTGGTAAATGCCGTTTACATCGTTGCCATATAGGGCTATATTGATGTTGGTGCGAAAGTAATTGGTTTGTTGCCATACGAGGCAGGAGAGGGGCAGGGCCACAATCAATAGCAGGGCAGTTTTTTGGGTAGCTTGTTGCTGTATACGGCGTGTTATCCATTGGGCCATCACCACTATCAACAATACCAGTAATGCTACAGACAGGCTGAACTGCACGATGAGTGTACGATGAAAAGGATTGTGCCTGATGCCCATGCTGCACACTACATAGCCCAGCCACAGGCACAGAAAAAACCAACCGTAACGGCGCATGGCAGGAATAGCCAACAACAATATGGGGGCAGCAAATAACAGATAACCGGCTACAGAACCCTCTGGGGCTACAAAGGCATAACACCATGCCATGAAGTGGCTACTGAGGTGGGCAAAACTGGAAACGAAGGCAGTAGGCGTTGCGTGTGCGGCTACATACCGGTTGCCGGTGAGGGCCGTAATACCAGAAAAGCAAATGGCAGGTAGGTAAAACAGGAAGGTAGCCCCCACCGTAACCGTTACGTGTGCCAGCCACGGCCACCGAGTGTTCTTTTGCCGCAATACCTGCACCCCCACAAACAGCAGGTAGGTAGCATACAGGTAAAACCACGATGGCACCAGCGCGAACCCCGCTATGTGTGCCACCGTAAGCAGCACAAGGTAGCGGTAGCGGGGCCGATGCAGATAGCTTGCTGTAACGGTAAACACCAGCCAGCCACAAAGCAACTGGCAGGCGTAGCCCCGTGCCTGTGTGCCCATGCCCCATGAGGCAAATTGCAACAGAATGGGTAGTACCCCCAACAGCGACAGTACTTTATGGCCGGTGGCCCGCATGAGCCAACGGTATACCACAACGCCCGTAGCTACATAGGCCAGCAGCGAAAGCAACCGCCCGGTACCTACGAGGTGGTGGTACCAGCCAAACAGTGTGCCATTGACCACATTGAACAGAATATGATTGTTGGGCAGCATATAGTAGGATAGTGCCTGAAACGGGTGTGCGCCGGAACTATATACTGCCGAAAATATCTCGTCGTATGCAGGGGGCATGCTGCCCCAACCCACCATACCCAAAATGATAGCCACTATAGCCACAGCACTGTACCATGGCCACCAAGTTGGTATTAATTGAATCTTGAATGTAGTGTGCCGGTAGCGTTTCCATACATATAATAAATGTATTGCGAGCAGGGTAGCCGCAGGCAGGGCTATAAGGCAGGCTGTATTGCCGGTTGCTTTTACCGAAGGTGTAAAAAAGTGTGTAGCCCATGTGCCTGCATTGTAGCTACATGGCCCCAGCCCCATGTACCAGTGGCAAAGAACACCATGTGAGGTAGTGAGGTAAAAAACACAGAACATTACCAATGCCAATAACAGCAGCAGTATGCTACCCAATACTACAAGTAGTACCTTGGGGGGCACGGTTACCGGTATTTTTCGTGGGCTGTTCATGGGTTATGCATTTCAGTTGACCCTACTGGCCGCCTATTCGCTGCACAAATGCGTGCAATGCCTGGGCATTCCAACGGGCAAAGCGGCCACGCTGCACTATAAGGTCGTTGGACGCAGGCTGTTGCAGGTAGTAGTAAAAGACAGATTTTGGTTTACTATCGGCCCAACCCAGTTGTTCGCCAAACCGCAGGTCATTAAAAATCAGGGTGTCGTTCCATTTATCAATCGTGTAGAAGCCCTGAGAGAAACGTAGAAGGTTGGCCACATCTGTTTGGTGCGTAGCCTGCCGCAGTAAGTAGCTATTTTGTGCCCGGTATCGGAACTGCATATCCCCGCCATGGTCCAGTACAGAGCGGTAACCTATGTAGAAGCCCGAATCGGTACGGGCGACAACATACCACAGCAGGTTGTTGAGCGGGGTAGGGGTACTAAAATATTGTATGGGGGTTATGCCACGTTGTTGCAGGGTGTTTTTTGCCACACTGTTGGCCTGGTGTTTGGCCACAAGGCCCCACAGCAGGTAGGCTCCACTAATGATTATGGCAGTAGCTGCCCAGCGGTTGCGCCCGGTTTTATGGGTGCCCGCTACCGATAGGACTATAGCGGCCACTGCCAGCCATACCGAAAACAGAGGATCGGCTACAAACATGCTGTTGAACGAGACCCTGTAGTGGCTGAAGGGCTCGAACCAGCCGGTGCCATAGGCATTAAAAGCATCGAGCAGTATGTGCAGGAACATTTGCACCATCCAGAAGGCCGCCCACCGTTGTTGCGACATATTGGTGCGCCCCGGCAGGCGGCGGCTACCCCACGCCAGCAGGGGCGATGCCAGCAACACAAACAGTATAGAATGAGTGAACCCGCGATGTGCCAGCAGCTCGGAGGTGAGGGGCATAAAAAAAGATGCCACAAAGTCTATATCCGGAAAACTATTGGCAATGGCACCTATCAGCAGTGCTTTTTTGCCCAGTTGGCGGCCTGCCAGCAGCTCTCCGGCACAGGCACCCAATACCACATGTGTCAGCGAGTCCATTGTGTATCAAAAATAGGCAACAAACCACCATTTACACAGGTTGCGCTTGCAAATACTACAGTAGGTTAAATTTCCCCCTGTATTTCACACACTTACCCGAATTACAGATGACAAATTGTTGTACTTTTACCTTCCTTAAAAATCATACAACATTATTATGCAGTTAAAGAATGGATTGCTGGCAGGTATAGCAGTAGTGGCTATGGCCTCTTGCGGTCAGCAACAGGCCGAAAATAGTACTGCGGCCAGCGAAACCGCAGCACGCAAGTTGCTGGACCCGGCTAACCTGGACACCACTGTGCGCCCCGGCGACAACTTTTTTATGTACGCCAATGGTGCGTGGTTGAAGAACAACCCCATTCCGGCTTCGAAGACCCGCTGGGGTAGCTTTAACGAGCTGGACGAAAACAACAACAAAGCACTGCACGAGCTGCTGGATGCTGCTGCTGCCAAAACCAATGCGGCCAAGGGTAGCCCCGAGCAGATGATTGGTGATTTTTACCGTGCAGGTATGGACAGTAACGCTATAGAGCAGGCTGGCCTTACCCCGCTCAATGGCATTATGGCCCGTATAGACGGCATTACCGATGCCAAAGGTTTGTTGGCAGAAATCCATTTTCAGCATACACAAGGCATAGGCCCGTTGTATAGTTTTGGTATATCGCCCGACGATAAGAATGTAAACAATCAGGTATGCCAGTTTGGCCAGGGTGGCTTGGGTATGCCCGGCCGCGAGTATTATTTTGATAAAGATGCCCGTACGGCTGGCATACGCACCGCTTACCAGCAGTATATTGTAGATATGCTGTTGCTGATGGGGCAAGACAAGACCACTGCACAAAAAAATGGTGCCGACATCTATAAGTTGGAACTGGCATTGGCCGGCGCATCGCTGGGACGTGTAGAAATGCGCGACCCCAACAAACTGTATAACAAGTTTGATGTGGCCACCATTACCAAAAAAACACCCGGACTGGACTGGAAAGAAATGCTGACCGCATTGAAAGTAGGGCAGGCCGATACCGTTATCATCAGCAACCCGGCCTTCTATACCCAGATAGGCAAGCAACTGAAGGCAACATCTATGGATACATGGAAGATGTACCTGAAGTTTCATCTGGTAAACAGCATGGCACCGTTCCTCAGCAAGTCATTCGATACTACCCGTTTTGCATTTTATGGCACCATAATGCGTGGCCAGAAGATGCAAGAGCTGCGCTGGAAGCGTGTGCTACAGGTAGTAGACGGTACGGTGGGCGAGCTGCTGGGCAAGATGTATGTAGACAAAACATTTAAGCCAGAGGCCAAACAAAGAATGCAAGAACTGGTAACCAACCTGCAACAGACCTATGCTGCCCGCATAGAACGCCTGGACTGGATGAGTAACGAAACCAAGCAGAAGGCACTGGCCAAGCTGAATGGATTTATGAAAAAAATTGGTTATCCCGACAAATGGAAAGACTATAGCAGCCTCTCCATCAGCAACACGGGGTATGTAGCCAATATACTGGCATCATCTCAGTGGGAGTATAATTACAACATCAGCAAGCTGGGCCGCCCTGTAGACAAAACCGAATGGCAGATGACACCACCTACGGTAAATGCGTATTATAACCCCGCCTTCAACGAGATAGTATTCCCTGCCGGTATTCTTCAGTATCCTTTCTTTGATGAAAAGGCTGATGATGCGGTGAACTATGGTGGCATTGGTGCCGTTATTGGCCACGAAATGACACATGGGTTTGACGACCAGGGACGTTTGTACAATGCCGATGGTAACCTTGCCAACTGGTGGACTGCCGAAGACTCGGCCAACTTTGTAACCAAGGCCAATGTGGTAGTAGATATGTATAGCAAGGTAGTAGCACTTGACAGTACCCACATAGATGGCCACCTGACAGAGGGGGAGAACCTTGCCGACCTTGGTGGTATCAGTATTGCGTATGAAGCATTCAAGAAAACGAAGCAAGGCCAAAGCGAAGAGAAGATAGACGGCTTTACGCCGGATCAGCGTTTCTTCCTGAGCTGGGCGCAGGTATGGCGTGCCAACACCCGCCCCGAGGAAATGGCACAACGCCTGAAGACCGACCCGCACTCGCCCAACGAATACCGTTGCAACATACCTGTAAGCAACGTGGAAGCTTGGTACAAGGCCTTCAACATAAAGGAAGGCGACAAAATGTACCGTCCTGAAAATGAGCGTGCAATTGTTTGGTAATACAAGCAGATATGCAAAAAGCCGGCTGAAAATGAGTTGTTTTTCAGCCGGTTTTTTATTTTCGCCATTGTGACATTTTTTTTTGTTTTCAGCCAACCTTATTTTGTTTGTATGCTGTCTATAATGTCGTAATCGGTAGAAAATCCTGTTTTTTGGGAAATTTTATGATTTGATAATGATAAACACTACTTTTAAATCAGTAAATCGTTTGTTCATATGAAAAAACTATTGCTACCCGTTCTGTTTACCAGTTTTTTGCTGGCCCTGGGCGGTGCATCGTGGGCACAGATGGTAGGTACAAACTGCTTTGTACAGGGTACGTATTTGGATATTGGCATGAACAACAACGCCTCTTTTGGTGCTTGTAATGCCAATGGTGCCATACCCGGTACCTATCACCGCCATACCGGAGCCGGAGCCCCCCCTACCGGTACAAACCTTGCCGAAACGTACGATTTTGGCCATGATGGATGGGCTACCGGTGCGCCTGTGTTTATGGGCGATTACACCTATCCCGGTGCACCCTTCGAAGGTTGGGAAATTCAAATAGGCACCAACCGTAGTCAAGCCTTCCAAAACTGTGCCGGTACAAACACTGCCGCTGGTGTTACCCTTACTGGTAGCCATACTGGTTATACAGCAGCTGGTGGCCGTCAAATAGGTACATGGACAGGTACTGCAACCAGCCCCGCAGGCAACCTTGCCATCCGTCAGGAAACACGTATCGATGCCTCGGCATCGGCCGTGGTAGTAACGACCGTAATGCGCAATACCGGTGCTACTGCTACTGGTGATGTATACTATATGCGTACCTGTGACCCCGATAATGACCAAACATGGCCAGGTGGTGGTTTCTGGACGCATAATGTGATTGTGCACCAAAATGAAGATGCCCGCCACCGTGTAATGGTATCTTCGGTAGGTGCTACCGGTGCAGCGTCTTACATGGCACTGGGTACCAAAGACTGCCGTGCCCGTTGTGGTATTTACGGTTCCTGGTCTATCTCATCGGCTGTTGACCTTGCTACGGTGTGGAATGGTACCTGGAGCACTACAAACTCTACATATGGTCCTGTGGGTGGCTTCCGCGATGGTGATATTGCCATTGAGCTGGTGTACAAACTGGGTTCTATAGCACCAGGCGACAGTACTATTGTTTCTTATGCCTACATCTTTAATGGTAACCTGGGTATAGATAGTGCCTTCCCAGACCCACAAATTGTTGTAAACGGTACTCCTAAAGTTTCCTGGGCACCACCAACACCCAACTACGATACATTTGACGCTTGTTTGTACCCAGGTCTTACATCTATTCCTGTAGACATACTGAATGCTGAAGACAAAGCATGGAGCTGGAGCAAATGGACATGGTCTCCTGGTACTGGTTTGGCTACTACTACAGGCGCACACAACACTATCAACCTGATAGGTCTTCCTCCAATGATTACCTACACCATCACTGGTACCGATAGTGCTACCGGTATGAACTCTTGTCACAACAAAGTGTTCTACCTTACCATCAAGACATGTAATATGGCTACTGCCAATAACCCATGTGAGGGCGATACATTGTTCCTGAATGCACCGGGCGACTCGCTGGGGGCTACCTACCAATGGTATGGTCCATTACCATCTACTACAGTATTTGCCACTACACAGGCACACTCGGTGTTCCCGGTTACAACGGCATACTCTGGTACGTACAAGGTGATAAAAACCAAGTTAGGTACGTCTGATACGGCTTCGATAGATGTGAGTGTATATGCAAGACCGGTTGCATCGGCAGCGAGCAACCAACCAATATGTGCCCCATTGGTCAACCCGCTTAACTTGTCTGTAAGTACCGACTCGATATGTAATGCATGGACGTGGACTGGCCCTGGTAGTTTTAATTCTACACTCCAGAACCCAACAATCAATCCTTTCGATTCTTCATTGCAGGGTACCTATTCGGTGGTTGTTACATCGCTACATGGTTGTAAAGACACTGGCACAGTATTGGTTCGTCCTGGTCCGGTTGCAGATTTCACTTTCAACAGAATACCTGCTTGTCCGTTCGACAGTGTGACAGTAACAGATAACTCGGTACATGGTGCTACTTATGTATGGAATTGGGGAGATGGTTTGAGTAGTGTGGGCAGATACCCTGATGTTCATAGATATGCTGCATCGCCAAGTGGTGGCACTATATACAATGTGACACTGACTGTGACAAGTGGTAATGGTTGCGTAGACACAAAAACACAGGCTGTAGATTTGAGGCATACAGTTACTGCCGATTTCGACTTCCTTGACGATACAATCTGTAACACACCATCTACTCCGGTTTCTATTACAGACCTGTCTACATCTACATTGTATGGTGCGCCAGTAGCTACATTTGGCAGCCACACATGGACGTATGAAGAGCCCGGTGGTCATATAGACTATACCAATGGTTCTCCTGCCGACTTTACCTTCCCTAACGAGGGTGTGTACAAGGTGACACTGGGTCTTTATGACAATGTAGGTTGCTACAGCGAAAAGTCTAAGTTTGTATACGTTCTGCAACCATACATCCACTCAATCTCTGATAGTACATTCTGTCTCACAACACCAATGAAGTTGTGGAACACAATACACAGCGAAACAGTAGATCCCGGTTATGACTACGATTATACATGGACACCAGCAACAAACCTGAGTTCTGCCACTGTAAAAGAACCAATGTTCATGGGTGTGGGCGACTTTACATACACCCTTACTGCTACTATGCAGTGGGAAGGATGTGTAGCTACTCACGTAATGAACTTGCACTCTAAGTTCCCTACACAACTTATGGGTTTAACAGATGATACCCGTATCAATTATGGCGAAAGCATACAGCTGAATGCAGATAACACACTGTTCTACGAATGGGTTCCTAATGATGGTAGCCTGAACAATACCAACATCAACAACCCGATAGCTACACCAACAGTAACTACTACGTACACTGTATATGGTATGGACTTCTATGGTTGCCGTGACACTGCATACATAACCATTGTTGTAGATAGCAACTCTGCTGAATTTGTTCCATCGGGCTTTACACCAAACGGTGATGGTATGAACGATATGTTCCGTCTCAGAGGTTCTAAATTCAATACACTGGTAGAGTTCCGAGTGTACAACCGTTGGGGCGAGCAGGTATTCTACACTGCCAACAAAGAAGTAGGTTGGGATGGTACCGTAAATGGCAAGCCTGCAGACATGGGTGTTTATCATTACATTGCCATAATTGCCCGTCCGGGTCACTCCAGCAATCAGGTAATAAAAGGTGAGGTGACGCTAATAAGATAGCGCAACTTAAGAACGAAAAAAGAGCACTGTACGGTGCTCTTTTTTTTGTCATTTGGCGAATTGTAAATTTCTCGTTAAAGGGTGGTTAATTCAGAATGATTTACTAAATTTGTAGAATAAAGACGAATTAATTCAATCTACATAGTATTAAAGATTTTCGTTTCAACAAGGGGTAAGGTTCTTTTTTGTCAAATCTGGAACCGAAATGAAAAGGAGAGCGTGTTTATCACGCTCTTTTTTTGTGGGTAGCACCAAGCCACAGTTTTTCATATTATTTAGGTATTATTGTCTGAAAATCAGACGAAAATATGGAATCATCTGCCGCGCAACAAGTAGTAGGCACAATGTGGGAAGGCGACTTTTACAGCCAATGGATGGGGTTGGTGATAGACGAAATACGGGAAGGCTATTGCCGCTTGCATTTTGTAATTAGACAAGATATGCTGAACGGGTTTGGAATTGTACACGGTGGTGTGCTATTCTCGGCGGCAGATAGTGCTTTTGCATTTGCCGGCAATTCGCATGGCAAACTCAGTATGGCACTCGATATGTCGGTAAGTTTCATTGCTTCTGCCCGCGAGGGCGAAATTATCAGCATGGAGGCCAAAGAAATACATTTGGGCAATCGTATAGGCTTTTATGAAATAACCGGTACTAATACACTGGGGAAGGTAGTAGCAACATTTAAGGGTACCGCCTACCGTACCGACAAAGATATTCTTTAGCAAGAGGGTACCTGAAAAACGTAATTCGTTGTGTATGCTTGTTTCGTATGCTGAACACTTGCACTAAGAGCGGTTTACACCACACATTTTGATGCAGGAATGATGTTAATTCTGACACCGGCAATTTTTTGGCATTCTTATTGTTGTAAGATGTACGTACATTCATAGTGCAGTTGGCATCCGTATGCGGTGGCTGTCTGTACAGATAAAAGATATTGTATCTATGCTGAAGAAGATACTGATGGTTGTGGTGGTATGTGGTGCTATAGGTGGCGCAACAGGGTATTATTTGTGGAATAAAAAAGTAGTCTCCAATCAGGAGAAAAAGTCTGATACCCGTATAGATGCTATAGCATTGGCGCAAGAATATGCTGCCAATGAAGCCAAAGCAAATGAAAAGTATCTGAACAAAATAATAGAAGTATCAGGCACCATTACCGAGACCGAAAATGGACAAGATGGCCACATGATGATAGTATTGGGAAATACTGACCATAGTGTACAGTGTGCCATGGGCGAAACCGGAGTGCCCCTTGCCAAAGGACAAACTGTTGCAGTAAAGGGTAGCTGCACCGGCAATGGTATGATGGGGGTGTCTCTCAGTGATTGTTATATTGTTAAGTAAGTAATTGTATTGTATACGTTATGTCTAGTATAAAATTTATAGTTGGTTTTCTGGCAATAGCAGCACTGTCTGGCTGTTATAACGACAAGTACGAACAGCTCTATCCGTTGGGTACTACCACGTGCGATACGACCAATGTGTCGTTTGCAACAGACATCAAGCCCATACTGACGGCTAAGTGCAATACCACTGGTTGCCACAACAATGCCACAGCTACCGGGTATGACCTCACCACGTATGATGGTGTAAAAGCCATTGCCGATAATGGCAAATTGTTGGGCTCCATCAACTGGACTACGGGTTATTCGGCCATGCCCAAGAGTTTACCCAAGCTCAGTGCCTGCGAGATCAATAAGTTTACACGTTGGGTAAACCAGGGGAAACTGAACAACTAATTCATCTACTACTCAAATCAACAACAATGAAGAAAATAATAGTTACTACAGCCATAGTACTGATGGGTATGAGCAGTGTGTTTGCTCAAAAGTACATGACCCGCACGGGCAAGGTAAGCTTCAAAGCAAACGGAAATGAAGATATACGGGCCATCAACAACGAGGTGAATTGTATACTGGATGCTACTACAGGAAAGGTGGGTTTTCAGATAATGATTAAAAGTTTCAAGTTTGAGAAGGCCCTGATGCAGGAGCATTTCAATGAAAACTACATGGAGTCGGATAAATTTCAGAAAGCCGAGTTCAGTGGGAAAATAGATAATATGGATGCCGCACAATACCAGAAAGACGGTACCTACAAGGTAACAGCTACCGGCACCATGACGGTGCATGGAGAAAAAAAAGAAGTTGCCATACCGGGTACCATAACCGTAGCAGGCGATAAACTGACTTTACAGGCCAATTTTGCCATATTGTTTGCCGACTACGGCATAAAAATACCAGATCTGGTAACAGGTAAGGTAGGTACAAAGGCCGATGTGAAGTTGGAAACTATAGCAACAAAGAAATAAGGTATTCAGACAAAAAGAAAGTATGCACAAAACTTTGGTTACAATAGCTCTTCTTTTTTCGGCGGTATGTGCCCGTAGTCAGACTGATGATCTGATGGCAGAACTGAATAAAGGAGCCGACAACGCAAAAAAGGAGCCGGTATTAGCCACCTTCAAGGCAACACGCATCATAAACAGCAATACAGTAGAAAACCTGGCACCGGGCGTGCTGGACTTTCGTATACTGCACCGTTTTGGCCGTATAAGCGATGGTGCCGAAAACGCCTTTGGTATAGACAATGCCACCACCCGCATAGGGCTGGACTATGGTGTAACCAAGTGGCTGATGGTGGGGCTGGCACATAATACGCTGCACAAGGCCAACGATGGGTTCCTGAAGGCGCGGCTATTGCAGCAAAAGACCGATGGTACCCCCATTACCCTATCGTGGATGAGTGGTATGGTGGTGTATGGTGGTGATGCGCCTGTATTGCCGCCCGGTATGGAGTATTACTTCTCTCATAGGTTGTCTTATACGCACCAGTTGCTGATAGCACGCAAATTCAGCCGTAAGTTGTCTTTGCAGTTGATGCCTACTGTAGTGCATCATAACCTGATAGACAGTGCCAAATACTCTAATAATACATTTGGTATGGGCATTGGTGGGCGGTACAAGGTGAGCAACAGGGTAGCCGTTACTGCGGAATATTATTACCGGGTCAACAATTCGGACATGCCATCGGCTGGTGCTAAAACCTATAATTCATTGTCGTTGGGTGCCGACATAGAAACTGGTGGCCACGTATTTCAGTTATTCTTCACCAACTCGCTGGGTATGACGGAGCCCGTGTTCATTACCGGTACTACCGATACATGGACCAAGGGACAGTTACACTTTGGGTTCAATATATCGCGTGTATTTACGGTTGTAAAACCCAAGGAATTCAAGAAAGACGCAAGCTGGTAACAGCATCGCTGAAAGGCTATGAAATGGGTTATGCGCACAGGCATGGCCCATTTTTTATGCAGGTAGTTGCACCCCCAGTTCCTCCATCCACACTTGTACACTCAGACAACGCCATATTTGCAGCGATGCCGGTGTATCCAGCGTTTTCTGTTGCAGCCTTTGCAGCAGCGTTTGCGTAATGGCGGGTTGGTAGAGCTTGTTTTTTGCAATGTAGTCGCTTGCCCATTGGGCATCGCGGTACAGGGCATCGGTAAGTGGGGTGTAGAACCCTATTTTGTCGGTACGGTTATACACCTCGTCGGGCAGGTATTGCCGGCAGGCCTCGCGCAGCAGGTATTTGCGTTTGCCATGTTTCAGAAAATCGTCGGGTTGTATGGTAGCGGCATACTCGGCTATGCGGTGGTCCAGAAACGGCATACGGCCCTCTATACTGCGCGACATGCCATTGCGGTCGTCGTACTGCACCAGGTGGGGGAGTGCTACGGCATACAGGCTCTCTCGCCACACATCGTAGGGCTTGCTGTAGTCGTAGTGGCCTATCAGGTTGTCATTGGCCATAGCGGCCAAGCCTGTGGCCAGAACAGCCCTTCTTTGCACACGCGCCTTGTTGCGCAGGCGTGTTTCTATGCCCGGGGCAAATGCCTTCAGCAGGGTGCGCAGCATGTAGGTGCGGCCCATATTCATCTTGTCCAGATTCTCGCGGAATTTTCCCAGTCTCAATGCCCGCAATTGCTGCAGCAATATGGCCTGTGCCATATTGTTATACCCAAAGAAGAGCTCATCGGCACCTTGGCCATTCAGTATCACTTTTATACCCGCTTCGGCGGCCATGCCCATCAAAAAGCCATGAGCCATAATAGAGGGGTCGCCAAAGGGTTCTTCCTGCACACGTATGTAATGCGCCAGTTGGTTGCGTATGGCCAGTTGGTCCAGCTCGCGCCGGTGCAGTATAAAGTGGCCTTTGGGGTTCATTTTGATGACGGCATCTACATACTGGCTTTCATCGTACTTGCTGCCGCTGGTTTGTGCGGTAAAAACATGTACATCCTTGTCTGAGTATTTGGCCAGTACCCCGGCCACTATAGAAGAATCTATGCCGCCCGAAAGGGTGATGCCTATAGGTACATCGGCCAGTGTTTGCGAGAGTACCCCTTCTACTATACGGTCGTGCAGTTCTTTTTTGGCTACTTCGTCGAAGGGGCGTTTGTCTTTTTCCTTTATATCGGGCAACTGCCAGTAAGCAGTAGTTTTCAGTTGAGTATCGCCGGGGGCTACCCATGCGTAGCTACCCTGTGGAAAGTGCTGTATATGGGCAAAGAAAGTATGCGCACCCAAGTGTCCATAGTTGCCCATGGCCATGTACTCTACCACGGCAGTCATGTCGGGTTGGGTGGTTTCACCGTCACGCAGCAATGGTTTCACCTCGCTGGCTATATACCAGCCATGGTTGGTGTGCCGCACGTATACGGGTTTTTGCCCGTAGCGGTCGCGGCTCACAAAAGCCTTTTTTGTCTGTTTATCCCATATCAGTATGGCCCACATACCCACCATTTCGGCCAGCATTCGCTCTTGCATGATGCTAAATAGCTCTATGATGGTTTCGGTATCGGAATGCCCGCGAAAAGGATGATTGGGTAAAAAGCGTTTGCGCAGCTCCTGATGGTTATAAATTTCTCCATTAAAAACCATCACATATCGCCCGCAAGACGATGCCATTGGTTGGTGCCCCAGTGGCGACAACTCTATGATAGACAGCCGCCTGTGCAGCATGGCCACCTGTTCATCGGTATAGATGCCGTTGTCGTCGGGGCCACGGTGCACCAGCAGTTTGTTGGCACGTTGTACAAACTGCACACCTTCCTGTTGGTTACCACCTATATAGCCAGCTATACCACACATAATATCACAATGGGCCGAAAGTACTCGTTAACAGGCATACAACCAAACATGTTACCATTATCATCAGTACTTTTGACCCGTCAAATTTGCAAATACAAAGCGGAGTTTACATATGAAGAGGCGTTATTTTTTATTGATTTTATTGACAACATTTTCGATGGCACGGGCACAGCAGGCGCGCCCTGTGTCTTCGGGTACTATTTATCACGAGATAGCACAACTCAGCAACCTTACCAGTGTGCTGTACGTGGCTGCCCACCCCGACGATGAGAATACCCGGCTGCTGGCATGGCTGGTAAACGACCGCCACATACGCACGGGTTACCTGTCCCTGACCCGTGGCGATGGTGGCCAGAACCTGCTGGGAAGCGAGCAGGGGGCTGCGCTGGGCCTTATACGTACCCACGAGCTGATAGAGGCCCGCAAGCTGGATGGGGCAGAGCAGTTCTTTACCCGTGCGGTAGATTTTGGTTTCTCCAAAACCTATGACGAGACGTTCAAACACTGGCCACGAGACATACTGGCGGGCGATGCCGTGCAGGTATACCGCCGTTTTAGGCCCGATGTGGTTATATGCCGTTTTCCGCCCGATACCAATGCCGGGCACGGGCAGCATGCCGCATCGGCTATTATTGGCGAAATGGCCTTCCGGGCCTCTGGCGATAGGACTAAGTATACACAGCAGCTAAAGTATTACGATGCCTGGCAGCCCAAACGTATTTTGTTCAATGCTTTCCGTTTTGGTAGCCGCAACACCACGTCTGAAGACCAGTTGAAACTACCGGTGGGGCAATACATACCATCGCTGGGTATGGGGGCAGGCGAGCTGGCCGGGCAGAGCCGTAGCATTCATAAAAGTCAGGGTGCGGGTACACCATCGGTAGCCGGTGTGCAAACCGAATATTTCAAACTGGTGGCTGGCGATACGTTTGCCACATCTATATTCGACGGTATAGACATAACATGGGGCCGTGTGGGCCGTGCCGATATTGGTGCCGACCTGCAAAAAATACAAGCACAGTTCAGCTTTGTGAAACCCGATGCCAGCCTGCCGGCATTGATGGCTGTACGCAAAAAGATACTTACAGTAAAAGACGAGTTTTGGCGGGGCCAAAAGCTGAAGGAGGTAGACAATGTAATACTGCATTGTGCAGGAATAATGGCTGAGGTGACCACCCGCCAGCCACAGGCGGTGCGTGGCGATGTTTTGCCCTTCAGCCTTGCTATAGTGGCACGTACTGCTACCCCGGTAGTAGTTACATCGGTATCGTGGTTGGGTGCCGATAGTACTATGAGCCTGAAACTGGGTGCCGATACGCTATACACAGTGAACCACAACACACGCATACCCGAAAAGGCACCCATTACGCAACCTTACTGGTTGGAAAAAGTGGCTGCTGAGCCCGGTATGTACTATATGCCATCCGATACTGTAGCGGGCTTGCCCGAAACACCCCCATCGCTGATGGCACAGGTGCAGCTATCTATTGCCGGTGAGCCATTTGCGATGCAGTTGCCGCTGTCTTTCAAAAAGCTGGACCCCGTGAAGGGCGATGTAGTGGAACAATTGCGTATAGTGCCCGATGCCACGCTTGAATTTACCAATGGCCTTTATGTTGCCGGTGCCGATGGTGGTGTGGCTGAAATGCGGCGTGCAGATGAGGATGGCGTCGATGTGGCCAGATTTGATCATGGCGCTGACATCGGTGAAAGCGTGCTCACCTTCCTGAAGCGGAGGGATGGTGCCGTGACTCTCGCAGAGGCAGGTGACTTTGAGTCCGGGCACTTTGCCGGCGCGAATGTTTGCGAGATGGGCTTTGCCCATGTTTCCGAGGCCAACGATGCCGAGTCTGACGATGTCCATAGTGAGGGTATTGAAGGATTGGTTAGGGCCATCAGGCTAGCGGTGGCGGCCTTGATGGTCAAGCCGTGACAAGAATTCAGGGAGCTATACTTGCAGGCAACCAGACCTAGAATCCAATGGACCTAATCCGTCGAAATTGAAAAAGACTCATAATACCAAAATGCGTTAGTGAGGCTCTAATCTAGATAGCCGCAAATCGCCTGAAATGATGTACATTTTGGGCTGCCGAAGGATCATATATCAAACTTCAATCTGATTCGCTATTCAAACATGCACCTGGATCTGGGTCAGGACTTCTGCAGAGCCATGAGCTTTGGTTCTCAATGAAAGACAAATGCATCCACTTCGGTCAGTATTCTCATCATGAAACCATCCACTTCCGCCGGCTGCTCCGGCTTTCGACAAATGAACTTCCAGCGTCGTGAAGCAATGCGCATTGGCGTTTGCAGCGCCTTGGGGCTGAGCATGGTGGATCTGCTGAAGCATGAGGCTCGCGCGACAGTGGAGCCGGGATTTTTCAAGGAGGGGAAGGCGAAGAGCATCATTCATCTCAATCTGCCGGGCGGGATGTCGCAGCAGGAGTCGTGGGACCCGAAGCCGGAGGCACCGTCGGAGTATCGCGGGGCGTTTGG
>JAGKWS010000024.1 GCA_021151685.1 Chitinophagaceae bacterium | reverse complement strand
CAGTGTTGCCGATACGGCCACATTACCAAAGTTCATGTCTACGTTCTTCACGATAGAGATGGGGGTGATGATGGTGGCAGAAGCAGAAGCAGTTGCGGTGGCCTGTGCATGAGAAGCAGTAGCGAAACCGAAAGTAGCAACAGCGGCAATAGCGAGCGACTTGATGATGTTTTTCATTGTAGTTTGTTTTGTAGTGTTTTTGTTAGTTGTTTGTTTGTGTTATGCCAGTAGTATTACCAACTACGTGCCAAAAATATAATGTATTGATTATCAATGCGCATCAGCTTTGGCACGACACAAGGATGTCCGCAGTGTGGATACAATTTCCATTATGTAGAAATTGCAGGAGATTTTACCACCCCCCCCAAACCCAAACAAAAAGATGCACAGAGGGTGTAATAAAACACCATCAATACCGCACTAATGATGAAAACAAGCGTATATGATGCATTTTTTCCTGACAAGGGTAGCTAAAAAGCCTGTGCGTATTGCAGGTATTGTGGTGGGATTGGTGTTGCTGGCACAGGCAGTACTGGCACAAAACAAATACACCGCATTTACCGTACAGGTTACAGGCAAAGGGCAACCCATCATCCTGATACCGGGTGCTACTTGCCATGGCAGCGAGTGGGATGCCACCGTTGCCCGCTACAAAGACCGGTTTCAGTGTCACATACTCACGCTGGCTGGCTATGCCGGCACTACACCATTGCCCCACGGCCCGTATCTGGCCACCATACAAAACCAGATAAAACAATACATAACCGACAATAAGCTACAGCAGGTAACCCTTATAGGGCACTCTATAGGTGGCTATCTGTCGTTGTGTCTGGCAAGCACTATGAAAGAACACCTGAAGCAGGTAGTGGTGGTAGATGCATTGCCATTTCTGGCAGGCACATCCAACCCGCTGGCCCCCACTGGCATAGATAGTGCCGCTGCCGAAAAAGAAGTGGCCCGATACGAAGGCATGACACCTGCTGAGATGCGCAACACCCAATTGCAAACCGCCAAATTTCTGTGTCGCGACTCTACCCAATGGAACACAATTGCCGATTGGGGGGCCGCCAGCGATCGCCGTACCTTTGCGTGGACCATACATGAAATGATGCGCGGCGACATACGCCAGACATTAGCAGCCATACAGGTACCCGTGCTGGTACTGGCCGCCTACTGCGAAATGCCACAATACCCCATGTTTACCCGCCAGTATGTTACCGATATGTTTGCCAAACAATACGAAAAGTGCAGTACCTGCATGGTACAGACTGCTACCGGCAATGCCAAACACTTTATAATGTATGATGTGCCGGAGTGGTATTTTGCAGCCGTAGATAACTTTATTCTGAAAAAGTAAGGCCCCACGCATTGACCCACCGCGAACAAACTTTCGAGGCATTGGTACGCGACAACCGCGACAGCATATACCGCATTTGCCGGGCATATGTCTACGACCGTTTGTGGGCCGACGATCTGTATCAGGAAATATTGCTGCAACTATGGGGCAGCATGGATAGCTACCGCGGTGCTGCCAAACTAAGCACATGGGTATACAGGGTAGCCGTAAATACAGCCATTACCTACAATACCCGGCAAAAAAAGCATGCCCACCAGCAACTACCCGACATAAGCGGCCTGCCCGATGACCATGCCCCAGGCGAGGATGAGCAACTACAGGCTCTGTACCATGCCATAAACCAGTTGGAGCCACAGGACCGGCTGGTGATATCGCTGGTGCTGGAGGGCCTGAGCTACAAGGAGATTGCAGAAATAACAGGTGCTACGGTCACTAATACGGGTGCCCGTATCAGCCGTATCAAAACCCGCATCATGAACCTTACCAACCCCGAAAGCAATACGCGATGAACTTTGAAGAACTACAAAGAAGCTGGAAGGGACAACCACTGAATGTCCCCGACCACAATACCGAAGCCCGGCAGCAACTGGCGTATAAGTGGCAGCGAACACAACGCCAGTTGTTGTGGACAAACATTGGCGTAACCGGTGCATTTGCTGCCACCCTCTGTGTACTGGCATGGGTGTACCTGCAATGGCACAGTGTGCGCGGCATATTGTTTACAGGTAGTCTGGCGGCCACGGCCTTATTGTTGCTCATCTTCTTATCAGTACTGTGGAAGGGTATTGTGCTTAAACGTATGGATCCTACCCTGTCCGGTACCGAATACCTTAAACGCTATCATACGGCACTGCGCTGGCGGCAACGTACCCTTACTACCTACACATGGGTGTATATGGTGCTGCTATGGCTGGCCATGATACTGTATATGGCCGATGTACTGCAAGAGATGGCACTGTGGATACGCCTTGCCGCCCCGGCTGCTATGACGGTATATGTACTGCTGGTAAAATGGCTGACCCGTAAAAAACAGCAACGGCAACTACAGCAAACCAACGAACTGATAGAAGAAGTGGAACAAATGATGGCAGAATAACCCTCAAAAAAAGAACGCTGCTGCAACACTAACAAAAATAAATGCACTTATAACATACTAAATTGCACCTGATTGGTGTTAGATGTAGTGTACAATGCGTGGTTTTATCTATTGGGCAGGGGGCATAGTGCTTGCGTTTATAGCATGGGGTATATACCTGTGCGGCAATATAGTGCCCGCACTGCCCAAAACTACCGCTACAAAACCGGCCAGTACGGCAACTGCACCGCCCCAAGCCGAAACATCTTTTACCTATACCGAACCGCCGGTACTGGCAACAAAAAACATTACGCCACAGTCGCTGCTGCCCAAAACGCTAACATTACCCATGCCATTCAATGCTCGTATAGCTATGCAACGGCTAATACCGGGCAACTACTACCACCTGCCGGTAGACTGGACAGAAAACGATACGGCAGACATGGTAGAGTGGACTTGCCCGGCTTGCCGGCAAACAGAATATGATGGCTGGGGCGAGACATCTATATTCCCGATGACAGAAAACGAAACTACACTGGAAGACGTACAGGAAGTTACAGACCCACAGGGACGCAAGAACTACTTCTTGTCGTTGGGCACTACCGAAAAAGTTTTCCCCGACCCCACCTGCGGCCGGTTTAGCTGCGGTTATCTGGGCTTGGCGTGGTTCAGGCAGCGGGGTCAGGTTTGCGACCTCGTGGCATGGTCGGCTTGTGTGGGGTGTTTTGGTGCGTTTCAGCATGTACCACCTATACACGTGGTGGCTCTGGATGCGCAGAGTTATGGCATCTATATAGAGAACGCCAATGGAGGTGCGGGAGGGCCGTATTACGGTAGTCTGCACCTGTTTGGCGCACACAACGGCAGGTTTGTATCCTTGTTACAAGTACCAGATACCTACCGTGGCAACACTATGACCGGCTGGACTACGGAACTTGCCAAGGCCGGGCCCAACAAGCTGCTACTACGCCTGACAGGCAATTACAGCAAGTACGACTATGAAGATGAACAGGATGTGGGCGATGCCGGCCTATCGGTAATACCGGTAGAAATAAAGCCTTACACTAAACAAGTCGACACTTTCGGCTTTGTAATAGAACGAACATATAGACGCAACGGGCATCAATACCATTTGTTGGGAACTAAGTCGTCAATGCGGCCTTAGGTGTACTTAAGCCTATTCTTGGCACTACCCATACCCCCATTAAAACGGAGGCCGGCAAAAAAGCAATGTTGCTTTCTGCCAGCCCCGTCTGTCTGTGCGAGTGAGTAAACGTAGTGATAAGAAAAGAGGTTACTATACACCCTTCTAAAGGGATGTACCGTATATAGAAGTACTGGTAGCACTGTAGTTTTCTGCAAACTTCTTGTGGCCTGTGGCGCAGGCTGTAGAGCCCTGCTGCGCATACAATTGTATGCCCATACCAATGAAAAAGAACATAACAAGGCTTTTCAGTTTTTTAAAGCTTGATATTTTTTTCATCAGTAACAGGACAGTAATAAGCATCATTGGTTTACTGTTTTGTATAAGGCAAAGATGCCTGGTATAGTTGTCAATAGCTATTTTCTGGGATAGAACTAAAGATTGAGGGATAGAATGACAATACGAGCATCAAATGCCTGCCTTTTCTGTACTGCTGTTACTGCCATATGGCGGCAATGTCGTCTATGTAGAATTTAGATACTGGTATTATTTCGTTGCCCACTATCAAATTTTTTACATTAAATTTATTCACCTTTCGTTTGTTGACAACAAATGCCCGGTGTGTTTGGATAAAGGTATCGGCAGGCAATTCTTCCAATATCTGCTTGATGGTAGTACGGCTTTTATACACCTTTGTATCGGCATGAAAGAGCAGATAATTGCCATCGGCCTCTATGTAGCAGATGTCGGCAACAGGTAGCCGCACATAAAATTCTCCGTCCTTTACCTGCAAGGTGGCCACTGTGGCCTCTTGTGGGCTGTGCTGCCGAAGTGCCAACGCTACCGATGTGAGCAGGTCTATATTTTTGTAAGGTTTGGTAAGGTAGGCATGCGGGCTGGTGGCTACCGCCTTGGTTACAATGTCGGTAGTGTCGTAGGCGGTGAGGTATAGAAAAGGTATTTTGTATGTGTATTGCAGCTCGTGCCCAATACTGATGCCTCCATGTTTTTCTTCGCCCAGATTGATGTCGAGTATAGCAATTGATACCTGCTCTTTTCGCAGTATTTCAAAAGCTTTTGTTGCATTTTTTGCTTCCAGTATGTGGTAGCCGTTTTCGGCCAATATTTTTTTAGACAGTCGCCTGTTCAGAAAATCGTCTTCTACAAGCAGTATCGTTTGTGTTTCCATGCCCATAATGCCTAAAATGTGATGCTGAGCTGAAAGCCATTATTGTTTTCATTGGTTGTGGTGGCATCCAGTTGCTCTACAAGTCCATGTATTATTTCCATACCCAGCCCTTTGCCGATGGGGGCACCAAAAACAAAACCACTACCATTATCAGAATAGCTAAGTACCATCTTGCCGGCAGCATCGTATGCAAGGTCTATCAGTATGATGCCAATGTTCTGTTTACCAAAAGCGTGTTTCATACTATTGCTGATGAGCTCTACAATAATA
Organism: Chitinophagaceae bacterium; assembly: GCA_021151685.1. Taxonomy (GTDB): domain Bacteria; phylum Bacteroidota; class Bacteroidia; order Chitinophagales; family Chitinophagaceae; genus Nemorincola. Next base: position 35,022 of record JAGKWS010000024.1, on the reverse strand, counting down.
AGGCCAAGGGGCAATGCCTTTTCTATAGACAGTTTTTCTACACTGCAAGATACATTCAGGGCAATTTTTTTGCCATGCAAGGTATAAGAATCCTTCACCAGCTCGGCCAGTTCGGTTATATATCGGCCTATGTCCAGATCATTTACCTTTTCCGATACATTCAGCTTTTTGTAGAGCAGGGCCATAGAGTGTATACGGTTCTGGTTGCCCCGTATCAGCTCGTCTATATTGTTGAAATCGACCGATTCTTTCTGTATTTCCAGAATACTGATGACGTGTTGCAGGTTGTTCTTTACCCGGTGCTGCAACTCGGCCAGCAGCACCTGTTTCTGCTCCAGGGTGCGCACCAGTTCTTCTACCTGTCTGCTGATGATCTTGTTCTGAACAACAATCTTACGGTTTCGGCGAATGATGAGCACGGTAGCTACCACTATCACCGTGAGTGCCAGCAATACCAATAGTAGCTGCAGCCGTTGGTTTTTTATAACCTGCTCTTTTTTGTCGTTCTGGTATTGTTCGGTTACCCGTTTAATGTTTGCGGTTTCTTCGGCAAGCACCAACTTCTCTCTTACATTATGAAACTGCTTGAGGTAATGATACGCAGAATCTATTTCAGAGAGCGATTCAAACACCTGATACCTGCGCTCCAGTATTTCGGCATGCATGGGCAAGGTAGCTTTGCCAAAGAGCGCAAAAGCCGAGTCGCTGTATTGTTTGGCCTCTATAGTCATGTTCATGCGGCTGTAATGCGTAGACACATTGTCGAACATCAGTGCCGCATCGTTGTAGTTGTTGGTGTGCAGGTAATAATAAGCAGCATTGAGGAAGTGGGGTATACCTTCTTTGTTATTTCCTTTTTTGCCGGCATATATTCCCAACATCAACGATGCCTCTGTTTTGTCGAATTCGTTGTTGTGCTTTTGGGCATATTCCATACACTTTTGGGCATAATAGATGGCAGAGTCTATATTTTTTGCAAACCACCTGTGGTGCAACGAACGCCTGATGAGGATGGTACTGTACAATTCTTCCAGTCCATGCCGGGTGCATATTTGCTGTGCCTCATCCAAATACTCGCGAGACAAGCTGGGATTGTTCTGTTTTTCGTAAATGAGCGATATATAGATTTTGGCTTTGCAACATATGGCATAAAACTTGTTTTCCCCCGCCTCATCGGCAGTAGCCAACAAAAGCTTTAATGCGGCCTCGTTTTCTTCTTTTGTCTCGTACCGTTTGCCCTTATATAGCTGTAGATGCAACCGCTGCGCCATATAGTCTTTGCGGTAGCTGCCATTGCCCAATACCTGTAACAGGCTATCGGCTATTTCTTCGGCCTGTTCGTTTTGGCCATACTCGGCCATGTGTGCTACCTGCTGTATTCTATGCAGCAATAGGGTATCGCGAGCCATTGAAAAATGGCTCGCGAACAACAACAATAACAACACACGATAGGGCTTCAATATCCATATATCTTTTGACCTTCCCAAAGTAAACAAGACGAAACGGCACATAGGCAATGATAGGGATATAAAGCTAATTTCTGTGACAGAAAATGCGATTACAATGGGGTAATGCATACCATGAGGCAATGGTTATGTGTAGCAGAGCCAGTGTGAAAGGAATTATGTAAATTGCCCTGTAATACGGCTTATGTACATCAATCGCGTCAGCATATCAAATATACGATCCATTGAACATTTTGAAATGGAATTTCCCGAACCAGCGGGGTGGCATGTGCTGATAGGGGACAATGGTGCTGGCAAGACCACTGTGCTGCGTGCTATAGCGGTGGGTTTGATGGGGCCAATTGTCAACAACGTTGTAACCGATTGGGGAGATTGGATTCGCAAGGGTGAGGAAAAAGGCGAAGTACATGTTACGATAAAACCACACAGGGAATTTGAACCTGCGTTCAATCGTCTGACTGATTCGAAGCAAACGAAATTACCAGACTATGTGGATTGTATTATGGACATTAAGCAGGACTCACTTACAAAGGAGTACCATGCTATAGATCGTCAATATAGATTAGATCCGAGTAGTCCCTATAACTACATCTGGTCTAGTCCTAATCGGTATTTTTCGGCAGGTTTTGGGGCACGTCGCTCATTGTATGGTGGCACCAGAGATTGGGACATAGATACTGAAAGAACATCTATTGGTCGTCACATGTCTTTGATAACTGAATCGACAGATTTGCGCTCGTCCATTTTCTGGCTTGTACAACTGCAATTCGACAAACATGTCGGAAAGAAAACTAACATAGACGTTGGAGATATCATAAAGTTCTTCAACACCGAAGGATTACTTCCCAACAATACGAAACTCTTAGAGATCACCTCGACAGGCCCATCTTTCGTTACGAATACTGGCGAAGAGCTCCATGTTTCGCAACTCAGCGATGGGTACAAGTCTGTAATCGCTTTAGTTTTGGAAATCTTGCGCTTGCTGGAAAAATCATATGGATTAGATGCCCGTCATGGTAGGGCACATGATGTGTTTAAGACAGATGAAAATGGCAACACCTACGTAAACGTTCCGGGAGTAGTGTTAATTGACGAAATTGACGCACACTTACATCCATCATGGCAAACTAAAATAGGAGAGTGGTTCACCAGATATTTTCCCAACATACAGTTTATTGTTACTACCCATAGCCCATTGATATGCCGTGCCTGCGAACGTGGTAGTATATGGCGATTGGCAGCCCCCGGTAGTGGACTACCATCGGGCCAGATAACCGGAGTAGACAAAGAACGACTGATATATGGAAATATACTGGATGCCTACGGTACAGAAGTCTTTGGCGAAGAGGCGGTACGTTCTCAAAAATCGGACGAGAAACTGGAGCGATTGGGTCATCTGAGTATACTATCGGCATTGGGTACAGCTACCGAAGAAGAGGAGCAGGAACGTTTATACCTACAAGCAATATTGGGTACCGATGATCCGACTGGCAAATAAGGAACTGTCCCATCCCCTATCCGCAGTGTTGCAGACATTGCAACAGCGGATAGATGCACTGCTCAACCACGAAGAGCGTGTTGCCTTGGCGAAGGCCTTATGGGAAACAAAGGGCGATGCTACCGGTAAACGTGCCTTTGAACAGATACGTGCCGAACTCAAAGAACTGTGTGTTCACAGCGGCATCTGCAACTATTGCGAGCACAACGAGGCCAACGATATAGAGCATATAAAACCTAAGTCGTTCTTCCCTGAAAACACCTTCGACTGGACCAACTACTTACTGGCCTGCAAACAATGCAACACTGCCTACAAACTGGATAAGTGCCTTGTGATAGACGAGCACGATGAACTGCAACGCATACCAAGAGGTAGTGTACCAGACAAGAATGCTACTGTAGGTTTCATCAACCCACGAATAGAAGACCCTTCGATATTTCTGATACTGAATTGCGGATCTTTCAAATTCGAGTTGATGCCCCATCTGTCTAAAAGAGATGCAGGGCGGGCAGTGGGCACATTGGAGGTATTGCGGCTAAACAACAGAGACACCCTGATTGTGAGCCGCCGCAGCACTGCGAATCATCTATACGACAAGATGGACCGACTACGCAGCATAATGGCTACAACCACCAAAGATGAACTACAGGATTTGCTGAACCCTTATGATGACAGAATAAATTGGGAACAGAATTTAGATACTATCAAGCAGCACATTATGTCCGGCACGGCAAGGTATATTGCCCTGTATCACCATCCATCGGTATGGTACGCTATAAAAAAGATACAGAGGTACACCGACCCTAAGTGGCAGCGACTGTTTGAAGCTATACCACAAGCAGCAGATTGGTAACAATGAAAAAGTTTCTTTCCCTACGGAACGTATTTATACCTAAAGGTTGCACATTACCAAAATAATCCCAAAGCAAACCAAGTCAAGTCTGTAGGCAATTCGTACTTTGGTTATCTTTGAACAAAATCAGATATGCCCACTTTAATTGTCCGTACCAACGAACCACTCGCCAATATCTATGCCCGACAAAATTCCGGGGATTGGATTCTCACCAGCCATAAAAAAATCACCGCTTTAGAGGCTGATGGTTTTATAGAAGTTCATCCTATGAGGAACGGGGATTCATACGATCGCATTTTACGTGCGGAAATTGTACGAATCGACCCGATTTTAGCGAACCCAAGACGTAAAGCAATACATTTTGTCAACCCAGTTTGGGTGGAGCCCCCACCGATAATATATTCAGGCTCATGGGTTGTGAAGTATATCCCGTAGTCTTTCTTACAGCCCCATCAACAAAAACTCTATAGTACGTGGAAAGAAAAAATGCTCCAGCCGATGAATACGGGCGGCCAGTGTGGCCGGGGTATCATTGGAGGTAACGGGGCAGCGTGCCTGTACAATGATGTCGCCCTCGTCATAATGCTCGTTTACGTAATGGATGGTAATGCCCGATTCATGCTCGCGGGCGGCAATAACGGCTGTGTGTACATTGCCGCCATACATGCCCTTGCCCCCATAGGCGGGTAGCAGGGATGGGTGGATATTGACAATACGGCCGGGGAAGGCATCGGTAAGTGTAGCGGGTATCTTCCAGAGGTAACCGGCCAGTATCACCAGGCTGGGTTGGTGGGCACGAATGGCATCAATAGTTTCGGGCTGTTGCAGGCTACCTTTTTCTATCATCAGCACGGGTATGCCCTCGCGTGCAGCAATGTCTATAACACCCGCCCCCGGCTTGTTGCATACTATAAGCGACACACGGGCCATGCCCGATGTACGGCACCAGTCTATAATAGCGGCAGCGTTAGAACCTGCGCCGGAGGCAAAAATGACCAGAGAATGCATGCGCATGTATAGTATGGTTAGTAATGAAGAAGGGAATATATCAGGTAAGATTCTCGAAAATGGGGCGTTGCTTTTTGATGATAAGACTCACTACCAGGCCAAATAAACAATCCATAAGCACACTGGTAAAGAAGCCCAGAATGGTTTTGCCCAAATTGAATGTTTTAGATTTTTCTATCTCTGCCACCATTTCATCTATCTTTTCGTCAGACATTTTGGCCTTTTCCAAAGATTCTACAGTAGCGTTCAGTACTTTGTCGGTAAAACCGGGGTCTACGAGATAAATGTATACATACTGCCAAATGTAGGACAGTCCACCAGCAATAAGTAGTATGATGAATGCCGGGCCAAACACTTCACGCAGCTCTATATAGCCGCCATTAGCCTTGCGGATGCGGGCTAACATGAAGCCCAGAATCACCACATACAGCAGATAGCCGGTACCCCTCAGCAATGTGTACAAAAACAAAGCTGTAGCCGCCATGTTGGTAAGGCTGATAATAACAATGTAGATGAGCCCCAGAATAAGACCATAGGTCATGGCCATTTTGTTGCGCTGGGCGGTTGTGAGTGTAGCTGCGTTGAGTGACGACATATGCTATCAGTTGTTGAGATAAACTTTGTTGTTGTTGACGATACCTGCTATGCGGCCTGCCAATGGCTGGCCAATGAACGGATTGTTGATACCCGCCGATTTTGCCTGTGCCTTCGTGAGCGTGGTAGTAGCTTCTGGCACAAACAGGGTAAGCGATGCTGCGGCCCCCTTGGCAATGGTGCCCTGTGGCAAACCAAAAATATCGCGCGGCAAAACCGAAAATAGCTGCACCAGCCTTTCTGGCGAGAGCAAACTACTGAGCGTATTCCAGATAACGGGGAAAGCCGATTGCTGTATAGCCATACCAGTGGCGGCATACTCAAGTTCCTTTGTTTTGGCATCCCACTCGTGCGGGCGGTGGTGGGTGGCTATACAGTCTATAGTACCATCCAGCAGGGCCGCTATCAGTGCCTGTCTGTCTGCCTCGGCACGCAGTGGTGGGGCTACCTTGTACACACTGTTGTAGGTGCGGAACACCTCATCGGTCAGTGCCAGATGGTAGGGCGTAACCGAGCAGGTTACCCGTACCCCTTCGGCCTTGGCCCGGCGAATGATATCGACAGAGCCGGCACAAGATATGCCGGAAATATGCAAACGAGAACCGGTGTAGCGTGCCAGTTCGGTATCGCGGTACACCATCAGCGTCTCGGCCAGATGCGGTACGCCCGCCAAACCCAGCGAAACCGATACCGGACCTTCATTCATCAACCCACCTGCCGATAGGGCCGTATCTACCGGTATTTGTATCACTACCCCACAAAATGCCGACACATACTCGAGTGCCTTCATCATGAGGACAGAGTTTTGAATGGGGTTCCAACCGTCAGAGAAAGCTATGGCACCATGGGTGCGCATATCCAGCATTTCGGCCAGTTCTTTGCCCGCAACATCGCGCGTGGCGGCCCCTATGGGGCGTAGCGATACCGCATTGCCCGCAGCACGCTGCTGCACATACTGTACGGCCGACTGTCCCGAGAGCGCAGGTTGCGTATTGGGGGCCAGTAACACATCGGTAAAACCACCGGCGGCGGCCGCTGCCAAACCACTCGCTATCGTCTCGCGATGCTCATAGCCGGGTTCGGCATAGTCGGCCAGTGTGTCTACCCATCCGGGGCTTACGTGCAGGCCCGGTATATCTATAACAGTATCGGCAGTGGCACGAATGCCAGCCGCCAAGCGGGTGATAACACCGTCTTCTATCAAAAGGTCGGTAACCTTGTTGTGATGAGCCGATTGCGGATCTACAATCTGCGCCTTGCGTATAAGTACCTGCATGTGCGTGTATATAGTAGTAATGCTACGATGCGCATAGCCCCTATGCAACCGCTACTTTGCGGCGCGATAACAGCCACGTTTCTACCCCCAGCATTACAAGGGCTAAAATTACGCAAACTTTCCAAAGCGGAAAGCTGGCCGTGGGGCCGGAGGCCGATATATTACCTGCGGCATCTATTTCTTTCCAGCGCACATTGGCGTTCTTCCACTGCTGCTGCAGGGTGGCTATGTTCTGGTAGGTGGGCAAAGACTCGGCACGGTCTTGATTGATGGCCAGCCATGTACTATCGGCACCGGTGGCACTGAGAGCGTAGTAGCCGGGTTGTTTCAGTACCTGCCCGGCAAATACCTGCAAACCAGCACCTGCGGGGCGTTGCGGGGGCACCACATCTATACCGGGGGCATAGGCATGCAGCATGTTGCGCTCGGTTACATTGGCCAGTGTTATGTAGGCGGGTTCCTGCGCACCGGCAGTAACGGCATACACACTACCACCACCACCCTGCATGGCCATTATGTACAGGAAGGGTGTAAAGAAATAACTACCGGGGAAGTTACCGGCAGAAAGATCGGCAGCGGTAGCGCACACATATAATGCACCACGCGAAGGCGTGTAGCGCGCCAGCATAGGGTCGCCATTGCGGAAGGCCAGTACCGACTGTTGATTGGCACTGAGCCCCGCACTGATTATATAGTGCCAGTTAGCCACCGGCAACTGCACATTGTCTGGTATCTTCTCGAAAAGGTCTTTTACCAACTGGCTGCCCTGCTGCAACTGGCTGGCAGTTTGTACCGCAGTATCTATGCTCGTAAGGCGAATGTCGCCCACCTGCGCCAGCCCATCGTTTAGTGCCTGTGGCGATGCCGTGCGGCCGGGAAATACACAAATAGTTTGCCCATCGGCCAGTGCTGCCGCCATTTTACGGCCCAGTTCCTGCGATATGGCCGTAACACCATTCAGAATAATGAGGTTGTACTGTTTCCAGTCGGGTGGGGGTGTCTGCGCATCGGCCTGATTGATACGGAACCCATTGTAGGCGCGGAAGGCCGCCTGTATCCACGGATTCATCTGGCCCTCGTTCAGCACCAGTACCGACAGATTGGGGGCACAGCGGGCGGCAATACGAAACGTATCGTCGAACCGCATGGTGGCATCGTTTACCGACACCGCTATTTGCTGCCAGCCAGTACCACTTACCTGAAAACTGAGGGTGTCGGTACGGGTGGGCGAGGCCGAATAACTGAGACTGGCGGCACTCTTTACCTGTCCGTTTACCGAAAGGGTCAATACCGGATTGTCGGGCGTTTTGCCATGGCTGCTGGTATGTACTACCAGATAGTTGCTTTTACCAGCCTGTAGTACGGGTGCCATCAGTTGGGCAGTATCTACCGCTATATTGGCAGCCTCTGGGGCCTGTACGGGTATGCCATACCACGTTATGTGCTTCAGCAGGGCGGCATCGGGAGCAGCGGGGAAGGCCGATTGCTGAAAGTCGGAATAATAATAGAGGTCGGCCGCAGCGGTTTGTGCAGTTTGCCGGGCCACTTCGGTCACCGACAGTATTTTGCCAACCGGCAGGGTAGCCGTAGAAATATCTACCGCCTGTATGGCCGTGAATGCCGATGCGGCCTGTAGGGCATGGTAGCCCGATGGGCGGTCGTTGGTAAGTATCACAAACCGGCTACCGGGCGGGGCATTGCGCACCTGCCTGATGGCGGCATCTTTGGCAATGTCTATCATGCGGCGCGGGCCACGGGTGGCACTCATGCTGCTTGAGTTATCAATATAAATAACCTGTAGGCGCGGACCTGTAGCCTGCAGCGCAGCACTCTTGAAAAACGGCTGCGCAAAGGCCAATACCACCAGCAGCAAAAACAACAGACGTGCGGCCAGCAATGCCTTGTACCGTATCTGCGACTGGCGGCGGCTGGTAAGCTGAATATCGCGCAGGAAACGGGTATGCGGAAACAATACCGTTTTGTACTTGCGGAGGTTGAACAGGTGTATGAGCACCGGAATTGCCAACGTAAGCGTGGCGGCCAAAAATAACGGATACAGGAAACTCACCGGACAAATATAAGGAACGAAAAGGTACCACAGTGGTGTAGCTGCCATAACAAACTACAATACGCCCCAATAAAAAAACCGCCGCAGTGTGGTTGCTGCGGCGGATATGATAGAATAACGAAAAAAAGCCCTCTTTATTGTTTGGTAATGCGGTGTACCGACCGTTGTACGCCATCTTCGTCATACAACATTACCATGTACACGCCACTGGCCAGCCTGGTAATGTTGATTTCTTTTGCCAGCGGCTGGTCTATCAACACTTTACCATCTATACTGGCTACCACGGCACGCACCGCTATGGGGGCTTCTATAAATAGAATACCGGCCGATGGATTGGGGAATACCGAGTATCTCGTCTTATCGGCCGCTATATCGCCTGTACCCATAGTGGCGGTATAGGCTACCTTGGGCGACATGGCCGAGCAGTCGTCCGAACCATTGGTCACTTTCACCCAATAGTCGGTATAGTGCAGGGCTGCAGTGCGGTAGGTAGTAGCACCGGGTATGGCACCTTGTATGCCGTTATACCACTGGTAGGCGGCAAAACCGGGGTCGGTATAGAATGTATTGGTGGGGCCATTGTACGTAATGGTGGCTACAGGAGCCGGGTTTACCGATACCGATTTGGTAACCGCACAACCCGTGGGCAATGCATAACGGAAGGTAGCAGTACCACCTGTAAGCACCGTGAGGACACCTGTAGCAGGGTCTATGGTAGCTATGGCTGGTGTGAGGGTACTCCATGTACCACCGGGGGTAGCATTGAACAGTGTATCCTTGTCGGCAGCACAGTATATCACATCGGCACCTATAATGGGGTCTGGCAACGGATTGATTAGTACCGATGCAAATACCTGACAACCGGCACCAGTGGTATAGGTAATGTCGGCATTGCCGGCAGATACACCTGTAAGCACGCCCGTAACCGGATTGATGGTGGCAATAGAGGGGCTACCGCTGGACCACATGCCACCCGTTGTGGTGTTAAACAAGGTAGTAGTAGTGCCGGGGCATGCCTTCATAACTCCGGTTATAGCTACCGGCATAGGCACCACATGCACATTGCGTGTGGTATAGCACCCTCCCGGCATGGTATAGGTAATGGTGGCCATACCCAAATTGACACCCGATACCAGGCCCGATGTAACCAATACCGAGGCTATAGCCGGAACACTGCTGGACCATGTACCGCCAATATTGGAATTGGCCAATGCGGTAGTACTGCCAAGGCACACTGTGTCGCGCCCATTAATGGGAGGTGGCAAGGGGGTAACACTTACAATAACCGAAGTAGATGCACAATGATTGGTGTAAGCAATAGCCACACTACCACCTGCCACACCTGTTACCCAACCGCCCGATGATACAGTGGCAATTGCAGGATTGGCAGTACTCCACGTACCTCCCGGTATGGCATTGGTAAGGGTAATAGACTGCCCCTCGCAGAAGGGTACCACACCCATTATAGGGTCGGGTATGGGGTCTATTGTCATAATGTGGGTAGCAATACAACCAAGAGGCGATGTGTACGTTACGGTAACAGTACCATCGTTTACCCCCGTAATGGTGCCGGTACCTGCGCCTGCGGTTGCAGCGGTTGCCTTAGCCGCATCGCTGGTGCTCCATGTGCCACCCGTAGTAGCATTGCTGAGGGTAACTGATGCCCCGGCCTCGCAAACTGTTGCAGGGCCTGTAATGGCAGCAGGTAAAGGATTGACAGTAATATCTTTGGTAACAAAACCACAGCCCGAATAGGTAATGGTAGCTGTGCCAACTGCCATACCCGTTACCACGCCCGATGCGCTCACTGTAGCTACGCCCGGTGCACTGGTTGTCCACGCACCACCCGGTGTGATAGTGCTGAGAGTAACGTTAGTTCCCAAACACACACCAGACGGGCCCGTAAGCGGCGCAGGAATAGGATTGACCGTAATGTCTTTGGTAACAAAACAACCCGAAGAAGTGTTGGTATAGGTAACGGTTACATTACCGCCCGAAAGCGCATCGAACACGCCCGCTGTGCTTACAGTGCCTATGGCAGGGTTGCTGCTGCTCCAGCTACCACCGGCGGGTGTGCTACCCATGGCCAGTGTAGTGCCCTGGCACATAGTAGTGGGGGCAGTGGGCGTAATGGCCGAAGGCCCCGCAAGCACGGTTACTACCCTTGTAGCAGGGCAGCTACCTACTGTATACGATATTACTGCGGTGCCGGGTGCAACCCCCGTTACCACACCACCTGCAACGGTAGCAATAGCCGTTGCCGAACTACTCCATACCCCACCCGTGGTAGTAGAAGATAATGTAGTAGTACGACCCTGACACACTGTTGCTGTGCCGGTAAGGGCAGATGGAGATGGATTGATGATGATTGTTTGTGCCGACGAAGTATAGTCGGGCGTACACAAGCCGGTGGCTGTCCACGAAAAGTAGCAGAAATAATAATAAGTGCCCGGTGTAGCCGTAGACGGTGTATAGGTCTCGGTACCAGTGCCACCAGCCGGCGATGTATTGAATATGGCAGCACCATGTGTGGTAGACCCCGGTATGGAGGTGCCACCAGTGGTATTTACGTACCACTGGGCGGTATAGCCGGTGCCGGCATCCAGCAGACCACCACCAAGTGTACACTGGTCGTACGTAAGCGTATTGGGCGATGCCCCCGCCCCCTGACAGTACGTGGTAGTGCCGGTCATAGACAGTGTATTGCTGGGCGCATAATAATTGGTAGGCAGACAAGAATATTGGGTAATGCTCAGGAAGCAACCCAATAGCCATAGGAGTCCCTTGGCGTTACCGGTGTTGAAGTTTGTAAAAGACCTCTTCATAAACGGGAATTGATGGTGAAACAAACATGGTGACAATACTTATGAAAGGCGTACTTTCCTCTGTAATGTGTTAGCAATTTACCAAATTATTATATTAATAGCAAAAAATAGTTATATCAAATTGCTCATTTTGTAATTTTTAATTTTTGATAACACATAAAGTATTTAACGACAGAATAGTGATGCCGACAATAGCCATATACAAGGAAACAAATACACATACAATGAATGGTGTGTTGAATTCTACGACCTTTGCGGCGCAATGGGCCAACTGAAGTCTCTGAATAAATATTTTAGTAAATACAAGCTGCGGCTACTACTGGGGCTACTGTTTGTAGCCATATCCAGCAAGTTTGCGGTGATGCCCGGCAATGTGATACGCGACATGCTGGACGAGGTAGTAACTGCTGCCCGCAGTGGCAATAAAGATGTGGTGTTTGGCATCGTGTTTCGCGGGGGTATGTTACTACTTGGTTTTGCACTGCTTCGTGGCTTTTTCATGTTTATGATGCGGCAAACCATCATTGTGATGTCGCGGCATATAGAATACGACCAGAAACAGGAAATATACGCCCACTACCAGCGGTTGCATACGGGCTTCTTTAAGGCCAATTTTACCGGCGACCTTATGAACCGTATTTCGGAAGATGTATCGCGGGTGCGTATGTATACCGGTCCGTCTATTATGTACTTCACATCGGTAGTGTTTCTGGTTATCTTTTGCGTGTGGGATATGCTGAAGGTAGACGTATTGCTGACCATTTGTGTAGTAACCCCGCTGCCCTTGCTGGCCCTGTCCATTTTCTACGTAAACAAACTCATATACAAGAAAAGTAGCAAGATACAGGCCGAATTGTCTGCCCTCACCACCACCGCACAGGAGTCTTACTCGGGCATCAGGGTCATAAAGTCTTTTGTACAAGAGCGCAACATGATGCGCTTTTTTGAAGAAAGCAGCGAAGCCTACCGGAAAAGTACCGTCAATCTGGCACTTACCGAGGCCGTGTATTTCCCTGCCATGAACCTGTTCATTGGCATCAGTATGCTGGCTACGGTGCTCACCGGGGGCTATTTTGCCATTAACGGGCAAATATCTACCGGTAACATTGCCCAGTTTGTCATATATATCAATCTGCTCATGTTCCCTATATCCAGCATTGGTATGGTGGCCAGCATGACACAGCGTGCCAGTGCATCGCAAAAACGCATTGATGAGTTTTTGCTGACGAAACCCGAAATAGACAATGCCCCCAATGCACTGACGCACAAACCTCTGGGCAATATTACATTCAACAAGGTAACGTTTACCTACCCGCATACCGGCACTACGGCACTCAAAGACTTTCACCTATCTATAAAAGCAGGTGAAAAAGTAGCCATTATAGGCCGTACAGGTTCGGGCAAGTCTACACTGGCACATATGCTGCTGCGCATGTACGATGCTACTGCCGGCCAGGTGCAGATAGATGGGCACGATATACACCAATACGACCTGAAAACACTACGAGAGGGCATTGCCTATGCCCCGCAGGAGAGCTACCTTTTCTCAGACACTATAGCCAACAACATACGTTTTGGCCGTGCCGATGCGACAGAGGCCGAGGTGGCAGAAGCAGCCCGTATGGCCGATCTGGACAAGGATGTGTGCGATTTTGCCGAAGGCTACAGTACGGTGGTGGGCGAACGTGGCGTGATGCTGAGTGGGGGCCAGAAACAACGCATGGTGCTGGCTCGTGCCCTGCTGAAAGACAGCAACATACTGATGTTGGACGAATGCCTGAGTGCGGTAGACACCCAAACCGAACAAACCATACTGGCCAACATGAAAGAATACCTTGCACAAAAAACGGTGCTTGTTATCACCCACAGAATTTTTACCAGTTGGACATTTGACAAAATAGTGGTGCTGGACAATGGCCAGATAGCCGAAATAGGTACCCATGACCAACTGATGGCCCTGAACGGACGCTATGCCCGGTTGTATCTACACCAAACCGCACAATAATGCCCTGTGCTATGCCGCAGCAGCACCAGAAGACAATGTTATGCCCGAACCCAAAAACAACGGCATGGGGTTGATGCTGGCTACCACTACCGGCTGCCATTGGTAGCCAGTGGGCAACATGATATAAGATACATTGTGCTTGCGGGCAAAAGACACAAACTCGGGCACAGAACTGCCGTAAAATAGCTGAAAGCTAATATTGGCGATGTGTGGATGACGCGCCCTGATGCGGCGACACATGAGCCGCAACTGCTCTGATACCAACCCCTGATAGTTGGACAGGCCTGCCTGATACATAGCTCCCGCCAGTGCCGGTGGCGTGCTGAACGCATGAAACAAGAGTATACTTACCTTGCCCGAGGTGCCACCAGCCAACTGTGCTACTGTGGCGGCGGTATGTGCCGAAAAGTCGGTTGGGATGAGAATGGTGGTCATAAGCACATATAGATTGTGGTGCAAAGTTGCCACACACCCATAAAGATGGCATAAGGCCACCATTAGTATGCCATAAGATTATGATTAAGGCAGCATTAGAAACACGCCAGTTACCCGCTACGATACACTGAGTGGTAGTGTGAGTGTAACGGTGGTGCCGGTGCCGGCATCGCTATCTACCGCAATGGCTCCCTTGTGCAGACGAAAGATGTTGCGAGTAAGCGGCAACCCTATACCGTAACCATAGTATCGGCCGGTATTGGAGGCCCGGAAAAAGGGGTCGTAAATATGCTTTAGCTCTTGCCGGGGTATACCAATACCCTGATCGCGAACAGTAATATGCAACCGTGGCCCCGATACTGTGAGGAAAACGCTAACCGGCTTGTTCTCGGAATACTTGCAGGCGTTCTCTATCACATTGGTAAGGCCCAGTTTCAGTAGGTTGTAGTTGCCGGTCACTATTACCTCGCAATGGTCTTCGGGTATACCGCCCATGTCTATGCGCACATGGTTGCCCGGTACTATTTTGTTGATGGTGTCCTTTACATCGGGTAGTAGTTCGTATATGTCTACCGGTTTCATATTCTGGCTTTTGCCATCAAAGCCTGTTTGGGCAAGGTTCAGCAAGCTATCGGTAAGCTGCTGTAGCTTGCCAGCCTGGTCCAGTATCACCTGTAGCGAGTGTCGGTATTCGTCGGCCGTACGCGGGCGCGACGTAGCTACATCGGCCTCGCTGTATATGGCAGTAAGCGGCGTGCGAAATTCGTGCGAGGCATTGCTCACAAAGTTGTTTTGCGTTTCGAAGGCAGTCTCCAACCGCGACAACATATCGTTGAAGGTCCGGGCCAGCTCGCCTATTTCGTCTTCGGCATTGTTATCCTCCAACCGCAGGTGCAGGCTTTCGGCACTTATGGTGTTGGCACGGTCTATAATGTCGCGCACCGGCTTAAAGGTGTGGCGAGAGAAGAAGATACCCGAGGTATAGGCCACCACAATACCCGCCAGGCAGCAGGTAATGAGAATGATTTTGAGCTTTCGGGCATAACGGATACTATCGGTATTTTCGGCACCCATTATTACGTACCATGCATTGCCGGCATCGCTATAGCTTACACCGGTATAAAAGTTGTTACCATTTCTTTCGTAGGCTGGTTTGCCGGTACGCAGGTCGTTGTAAAACTTGTCGGGCAGAATGGGTATTTTTCCAGCATACCGAAACGCCTCCAAGCTATCGGCAAGCACAAAAAACTCGCGCTCGCCGGGTAGCGATTCCAGATGTTGCTCCCTGATATCCGAGTAAATCTCACCCGCACG
This sequence comes from Chitinophagaceae bacterium, assembly GCA_021151685.1. GTDB lineage: Bacteria > Bacteroidota > Bacteroidia > Chitinophagales > Chitinophagaceae > Nemorincola. The sequence continues at coordinate 19,680 of JAGKWS010000024.1, read as the reverse complement.
CAGGTTATGATGCTCCGACCTCAGTTTGGCCGTGAGGATGGCTCTGATTTCCAACCGCTTATAAAAATCCTGAAAGGCAAACGCATTCATGTAAAAGTAAGCCACACAGCTCACCAGCAGCAGAATAGCCGCAGTGATGCCGGTAAAGATCGCAGCGGTTTTCTTCTGTATGGTCATCTTTAGCTTTCTTTCAGTATATACCCCATGCCTATAACGGTATGTATCAGCTTGGGTTCAAAATCTTTATCAATCTTCTTGCGCAGGTAATTCACATATACGTCTACCACATTGGTGGTCATATTGAAGTCTACCCCCCAAACTTTTTCCAACAGGTCCATACGCGATAGCACCTTGCGCTGATTGCGCATAAAATACTCCAGCATGCGGTACTCGGTAGAGGTAAGGTTGATACCGATGTCGTTACGGGTTACTGTTTTGGCTTCCGGGTCCAGTTCCAAATCGGCTATGCGCAATTTATTTTCTGAAGCAAAGTTGGCTACATGCCTGCGGTACAGGGCGCGCACCCTTGCCAGCAACTCCTCGAACCGGAATGGTTTTACAAGGTAGTCATCGGCACCCTTCTCCAGTCCGGTAATGATGTTTTCGGTAGTGCCCAATGCAGTAAGCAGCAATATGGGCCGTTTATCATCGGCCTTGCGCAGCATGCGGCACAGCTCCAGCCCGTTGATGCCGGGCAGCATAATGTCTATGATGTACATGTCGTAGGCATGCGCCTGCGCCATCTGAAAACCAGTATTGCCATCGGGGGCCACACTTACGCGAAAGGTGGCTTCCTCAAGTCCCCGGCACACTACATTGGCAATGCTTGGTTCGTCTTCTACCAATAGTATTCTGGCTCCTGTATGCGGCATATTGATGCGTTTTTGGCAAAAACCGGTTAGTAATTACAAATATCAAGTGTTGGTTTTGCGGGCTTCGGCTACTGCCTGCTCCCAACGCCATGCGGTATCCATCATGGCATCCAGATGGTATTGCGTTTCCCAACCCAGCAAGGTGCGGGCGCGGTTGTTGTTGGCATATACCTCTATAATATCGCCGGGACGGCGTGGGCCAATCCGAAAATTGAGTTGCTGACCAGACACCCGCTCAAAGGCGTTAATGAGTTCCAGTACGGTTACCCCATTGCCCGTACCCAGATTGAACACCTCGCAATTGTGCTTGTTGCGGTCTTCTATAATGTATTGCAGCGCACGGGTGTGTGCATTGGCAATATCCATTACATGTATGTAGTCGCGCACGCAAGAACCATCGCGGGTGGCATAGTCGTTACCAAAAACGGTCATCTGTTGGCGTTTGCCAATGGCAGTTTGGGTAATGACGGGTACTACACTTTCCGACAGGTCTTGAAACTCGCCGATGATGCCAGACGGATGCGCCCCAACAGGGTTGAAGTAGCGTAGCAATATGGCATTAAAGTCTTTGTGAATGAACGTGAAATCGCGGCAAATAGCCTCGCCCATTTGTTTGGTGCGTGCATAGGGCGACTCTGGTTCTTTCAGTGGGGCCTCTTCCGATACGGGCAGCACATCGGCATTGCCATATACCGAGCAGGACGAAGAAAACACAAAATTATCTACATCAAACTCTTGCGCACACTGTAGAATGTTGAGCAATGAATTGATGTTGTTATGAAAATACATGATGGGCTCGCTTACACTCTCTGGCACCGACTTCAGTGCTGCAAAGTGAATGATGCCTTCTATATCGGGGTTTTCCAGAAAGATAGCCTCGGTATCGTCCAGGTCGCAAAGGTCTACTTTATAATTTTTGATGCGACGACCTGTAATTTTTTCAATACCATCCAGCATTTTGAGTGATCCCTTGCTGAGATTGTCTACAGAAATAACATCGAAGCCATTTTGTATCAGATCTACAATGGTATGCCCCCCTATATATCCGCAGCCACCGGTAACCAGAATTTTTTTCATGAGCGCGTGTTTTGAACTGTGTGCGTGTGTACAGCCGTGGCTGTGCTGCAAATATATGGGTCATGGCTATTCGGGTGGCATTAATTTGGCATTAGCACGTACATAATCTGTAACGGGAAAGATGTGTAGCCCGCCTTCTGTGGCTACAACAGGTATTTGGATGTGTTGTCAATTATACATGAAAATAATTATCATGTAGCATGCTGTGTGTAGGCAATGATATGCCGGCAAGATGTATGGTGCCAATTGTAATGCCCATATTTCCGATGGATTCTCTATTTTTACTACCGTAAACTATGATACTGCGGAGTTTGCTATACATAATTGCCACTATTTTGTTTGTGGGGTGGGCCATAGGTTTTTTCCTGTGGCGGCCCGGCCCTATGATACATGTGCTGGTAGCACTGGCAGGCGCTGCACTATTGTTGGGCATTACCCGCAAAGAGGGCATCCGTTAAAAATACCATGCCGCTACCACTGCAAACATAAAGTAAGGACGGACTTACCAATTTGGCCCGAATTCAGATATATTTGCCACAAATTTTCAATACTCAATAATCATGCGTTTTATCGTCACTTCGTCGTCTCTGCTGAAGAATTTGCAGCAAATCGGGGGTATCATCAGTACCAACAATGTACTGTCTGTGCTCGAAGATTTTCTTTTTCATCTGGAAGGAGACAAACTGACGCTTACGGCTACCGATTTGGAAACAATGATGCGCGTGCAGATGGATGTGAGCAATGGCGAAGGTGATGGCCGCATTTGCATACCGTCCAAAATCATTATGGAGTATCTGAAAAACCTGCCCGACCAGCCGGTAGCGTTCAACATCAACGTGAACGACCTGTCTATAGACATGACCAGCAATTCGGGCAAGTATCGCATAGTGGGCGAAAAAGCCGATGATTTCCCCAAAGAACCAGCACCGGTAGATACGTCGGAGTTTGGTATGTCGTCTATTTCGCTCATAGAGTGCATCAACCGTACCCTGTTTGCCGTAAGTACCGACACCCTGCGCCCGGCCATGACGGGTGTATACTTCGAGATGAATGCCGATGGATTGGGTTTCGTATCTACCGATGCACACCGTCTGGTGCAACTGCGCCGCAGCGATGTGGAATGCCCCACCACAGGTGGCTTTGTGGTACCCCGCAAACCATTGCAACAACTGCGGGCTACACTGCCTACCGACGAATCTCCACTGAGACTGGCCTACAACAGCAGTCACCTTTTTGTAACAGGTGGCCCCGTGAGCCTCAGCTGCCGCTTGATAGATGCACGCTTCCCCGACTACCGCGCAGTAATACCGGTAGACAATCCTTACCGCCTGCTGGTGAACCGTGCCGATTTTGCCAGTGCGCTGCGCCGTGTAAACATCTTTGCCAACAAAACTACCAATCAGGTATTGCTGGACATAAAGGGCAACAGCTTGGCAATAAGCGCGCAAGACATAGACTTTTCTTACGAGGGCAACGAAACTCTACCCTGCCAGTATAGTGGCGAGGATATGAAAATAGCCTTCAACGCCAAGCTGATGGTAGAGATAGTGAACAACCTGGATGGAGACGAGGTGGCACTGGAGCTGAGCACGCCATCGCGTGCGGGCATCTTCCGCGCTATGGACAAACGCGATAATGAAGACCTGCTGATGCTGCTGATGCCGCTGATGGTAGGTATATAAGCTACAGAACACCACCTGCAAAACTCAAAAAACACGAATGCGCATACCGGCCCTTGCCACAGGCAACAGCAACCATAATACACGCCCATATGGCGGCACAGTGGCTATAATAGCCCTGTTGCTGGTATTGTTGGCAGCATGCCAGCCGGCACCGCACTACCAAAAGAACGAGGCCATACCCAACAATGCGTGGGACTATAACCTGCGTCCAAAATTTACCTTCGACATTACAGATAGTACTGCTGTATACCAGCCGTACTTCATTATTCGCCATACACAAGCCTACCCTTATAACAATATATGGATGTGGCTGTACATAAAAACCCCCGGCGATACCGTGGCCACCAAGGCCCGCATCAATATAGTACTGGCCGAACCCAGCGGCCGTTGGCTGGGCCGTGGTATGGGCGAGATATACGAACAGCGAATGCCCATATCGCTGGGCGACTCGGTGAACCTGAGCAAACCCGGCACCTATACCATAGAAATGGAGCAAAACATGCGCATCAACCCCCTGCCCGATGTACTACATGTGGGCCTGCGCGTAGAAAAAGCCGTGCCACAGGGTATGCAGTAGGGTGGAGTTTGTTCTCTCCCGCTTCGTGCCGCACCCATTGCCGCCAGTTTGCAACTGGCCATAAAATCCGCTACCAGATAGTAACACTAATCAAATATTGCCTGTCGCTATGATGTCGGTAAAAGCTAACGCCAGCTTTTATTTTCGGGTTGCCTGCTATGGCAAAATGAAGTGTAGCCAGACGTAATCTGGCTACTACAGCTACTGTAGGCATAGCATACGCCAAACATTTATGGTAAGCTACGGACAACAGGGTAAATAAAGTAATAATAAAAATCTACAGTTCGAAAAGTATAGCGAAACGTGCTATTTTAGTTCTAATACCATTTATATAAGATATTTGTGCAGCAACATATGGTCCTTTGTGGCCTTAATGTCTGCTATAGATCTTTGTGTTACATCTTTGTGCTCTATGTGGCAAAGAAACTTTTCTATGCCATATTTTGAAGTTTAATTGGTATAACAGCGACTCCGAATTCATTGCAAATTATTTTCTATAAGGTTCGATAGAGCCAACGGTAATATTCATTAGCTATCAGCTTATTTGTACTAAGCAAACTCACTTCAAGTGTGAGTAGCAATTGCACAAAGCCGTATACATTACATGTTGAGCTAATTAGTTTGAAGCGTCTCAATGGCCTGTGATGAACAAGAGATATATTTTAATAGTGGTAGCATATGAAAAAGCTCGAAAAACAGTAAGTTTGATTTTTTGAGGATTCAATCGTTTCAAATATCAATTACATTATAGCAGTACAAAGAATGTGCATGTCTGGGAATGGAAGAGTAAACATAGACGATGCCGAACTCACAGCAGGGGGGTACTACAATGGAATGCCGGGTGACGGCAAAGCAAGTGATTGGGCGGACATTCACAATTGTATTGAAGTTCCTTTACTCGATCCCGGACCGTTCCAATCCGACCAAGGTCAGACGCAAGGTTGGTACACTGGCATAGATCCATATACTGGTAATAAGTACCAGGAATACAGACAGTAATCAATCTTGGTATATCAGAGGGCTGTTGCGACAGCCCTCTGATATACCTGAATACTTAAAAACAGCTTACAAATGAGGTTTATATTATTATTGTTTATATTTTCAATTCCTTGTGTCAATTCTACGGCACAAATGACTGGTGCCGATTCTACGAATCTTGAAAGTTGGCTGAAAACCATGCTATTGTCTCTTGATAAAGCCGAAAAGGGTACATTCAAGTATAGCAACATTGCGTATAACGCTGCAGACCTTTATGCCATGAAAAACAACAAAGATTCCACTTTCTATTATCTGAACGCAGCGTTGAGTACATGCCCATATATTGATGCCCAATGCAGTGAAGTATACCTGCCAGATGTATTAGGTACATGCTTTTTTGAGAAATGGCACTCAACTAATGAATGGAAAGCTTTTGAAAAGCAGGTTACAAATGGATTTTATAGTACCAACAAAAATTTGAAAAATCCGCAATTGTCATACAATTTACTTAAAGCAAAAGGAGCAGAACAGACTATAAGGTACCATTTCTTCATAGTAAAATCCGATGTTAAGAAACCTAATTCAAAAGCATCAGTTGCATTGAAAAGAATTGATAGCCTTAATATGGTATTTATTAAGAATACAGTAGATAAACACGGATTCCCTTCCATATCAATGGTTGGTAAAGAAGCCAGCAATGCCGCCTTTTTGCTATGTCAGCATGCCGACGGTGATATCGCCTTTCAGAAAAGAATATTGGCCGACATGGAGCGACTAATCCTTCAAAACGATATATCACCGAAAAACTATGCCTATCTCACAGATAGAGTAATGGTAAAAGAAAAAGGAGTACAATTGTATGGGTCACAGTTTAAAGGAAATAGTGAACTCTACCCAATAATTGATTCGCTCAACGTTGATGAAAGAAGGCGAAAAATTGGCTTATCATCGCTCTCTGAATATAAAAAAAGCATTATATTTTTTAATAACTAAGTAGGATACTGATTCATGCTTGGCTTTAGTGTATCATAATTGCTACTGCAAGCCGAGAATACGCCATCAGCTTTATAGCCCTGATTGCCACCGCGTGCTCTGAGAGAGATATGAAGGAGTTTGTTGTAATAGGTTAATGGATTTTGTAGTTGAAAAATAGGAAGTAGCTGAAAAAATTAAAGTGGTTATCGTTTATCAAGGTGCCAAAGTGTTTTTCATTTATTAATGAAAAGTAGTTGGGTGAATAATAGTCATTGTAAGCTAAAGAAAGTACGCTATTGTTATTCACTATATATCGTGGATGATAACTACTCTTGCATATTACAGTAGCCAATGCGGTTTTGCGTTCTATATTGCTATCCTGACGAATGAACCTGCTGAGGACTGACCGTTTTCTGGAGATTTCGGTATGGTGTTGTCCTAAAATACAGATGAACTTTTCAGCTCCGACCTGTTTGGACAAATTTGCGGCCATGAATTTGTCTCGTTGTGCAGATTTGCGCTCTGTACAGGGATTCTCAAGAATGCTTCGTACGAGCTCGAAGTCTTCTTTTAGTAAAATTTTTAATTGAGCCTTCTCACTGGCAAAAAGCTGTCTTGCCTTCCGGTATGTGTTCATTCTTATTCTTGTATGCTTCCTTTCGAGGGATGAATAACTGCAAACAGAATCGGGTACACTGCTTATGTACTTACACAATGAAGTACTGAGGACAATATCATGTTTCCTGAAAATATTTTGCAGAACCTTTACGAACGCCATTCGTTCAAAGTCGATTCCGTAGATGCGAATTTGGTTCTCTTGTGGCAAGTTTTGATTAATAGCTCTCCATTTCTCGAACACTTGCAGGTAAGAAGGTTTGAGTTTGTAGAAAAAAATAGCAGAGTCATTTTTCTGAATGTAATCATTGATCATTTGAGCCCATGAGTACCCAATTTCCAAAACAATGTTTTTTATATTACACTTTTCATATGCAAACGCAGTCGCAGCACTCACCAGCGGGTCTTGGTCTTGTAAATTATGGAGCTCTCCAACAAATAAATAGCTTGTGTTTTCATAGTCGAAATCTCCAATAACACGTATTTTCTTATCTGTCTGGGCAAAATTGTAGTTGCAGAGTAAACAAATGAAAAGTAATGACAGTAAGCATATACGGTAATTCATATGGTGTTGAGTTAATTGTAAACCGACAATGAAAATACGTATATTATCATGTTCGGTTTGTACTGTATTTCCCATACGGCATGTGTGGGGATAGTATGAAGGGCGGAAACACCAATTTTAGCGTGCTCGTCACAGTGATTTAGGCAAAAGTCTATGCCATATTTCTTATGTAGATTTTGCATGCTACGGCGGATTTTGCTATTCTGAAAAAGATCATAGGTTTCTTGCGGCACGCTGTTCTCGCCGCACGCTTTGTGAGAGATATGGTTGGGGAAATCAAATTGGCTATGCTAGGCCCGTTTGTGGCAATTACTTTATCATGTGCATTTGTTTGCGGTAGAATCTGTTCTGTCTTGGCGTTCAAAAATATCCTTATGAAAAATCTACTGCTATTAGCATCGGTATTGTTGTGTTTCAGCTCGTGCAAGTAGGAATATGTGAGTATGGGGAAAGAACCCCAAAAACCGTCACAACCTTATGTAAAACTCAATAATGGCACAACCGTAAACACGAGCAAGCTCAATATTAAAAGATTGAAACTGAAAACTGATAATGAAACCTACAGCTTTAGCGATGTTTCAGAGTTTTCGGACGGAACAACGATTTTTGCCATAATTAATGGCGGGTATGTTCCCAAGATATATGAGGGGGGACTTTAACGTGTATGAAAAGACTACCACACATACTTCTACCGAAATGGTAAATAATGGTGCTGGTGGTTCGCGAATGCGCACATCGACTATGTCCAGTACACGGACTTTTGTACAAAAGGAAGGTACATCAGAGTTTCATAAGTTGAATTATCCATCATTGAAGGCGATGATACCCAAAAAAGACCCGGGTTATGAATACCTGAAGGTGTATAAAGCCAACAAGGGCAAGGGTATCGGGGTGTTTGCTGCGGGGGTAGGTGGTATTGTTGCCGCAACCGTATTATATATAAAGAGAGATGTGACACCAACGGAACCAAGCAGCAGGATGGGTACTATTTTGTGGGTTGCATCACCGGTATTGCTTTTTCCGGGATACCGTATGTTGGCAATCAATCGTGTGAACTTACATCGTGCCATTGCGAAGCATAACGGCATGAAGGTAAAGTAGCCGCTACAAAGATTCCCTGCTCCAAAACGCCCCCGCATACCAACATGCGCCGATACTGCTACTTTTGCAGGTATGCAGCACATGCTACAACCCGATATAGCACCACTGGCACGGCCCATAACGTATAACGATGGCATTTTACTGATAGGCTCTTGCTTTACCGAGCATATGGCCGACAGGCTGGTACATCATAAGTTTGATGTGCTGCAAAACCCGCATGGTATCTTGTTCAATCCGCTGAGTGTAGCGCACAGTCTGAACAGCTACATAGATGGTTATGAATACGGTGCCGATGGCTTGTTTTACCTGAACGAACTATGGAACAGTTGGGACCACCATACACGGTTCTCGCATGTGCAGCAGGCCGATGCATTGGCAGGCATCAATAAAAGTCAGCGACAGGCGGCACAGTTCATACGCAAGGCGGGTTGTGTGGTTATTACGCTGGGGTCGGCATTTCAGTACTACCTTACCGATGGGCACCAACCAGTGGCCAATAATCACCGGGCACCCTCGCAGTGGTTCCAAAAGGTGCTGCTGTCTGTGGCCGAGATAACCGACGCACTGCACCATACCATTGCACGGCTACAAGCGGTGAACCCCGGTGCTCAGGTGCTGTTTACCATAAGCCCGGTACGCCACATACGCGATGGGGTAGTAGACAACAACCGCAGCAAGGCCCGGCTGATAGAGGCGGTACACGAGCTATGTGGCCGTTGGGGGCATGTACACTACTTTCCGGCCTACGAGCTGGTTATAGATGTGCTGCGCGACTACCGCTACTACGATATAGATCTGGTACACCCCAACTATGCGGCTACCTCATTTGTATGGGAGCATTTTGTGCCGGCTTGCATAGATGCATCGGCCCTGCCACTGATGAAGCAGATAAACGACATAACCGTGGCGCGCAACCACCGTACCCGCTTCCCCCATACCGATGCACACAGGAGGTTCCTGACCACCTATCTGGCCAAAACACAGGCACTGGCGGCACAGCATCCGTACCTGAACTTTGATGAGGAGCTGGCGTATTTTGCAGGGTAGCTTACCGTGTTTTCCACTTAATGGCGCAACCTACGCTTTTGGTAGAGGTGGTGGCCACGTCTTGCCCGTGTAGCAGGGCATCTACGGCTTCTGTTACAAATGGGTGTTTTATTTTATCGGGCTCGGCACCGTTGTCGTCTATGGCACCGCTATAGCGCACCACCCAGCTTTTGCCCTGCCGCTGCACCACAAATGCGTGTGGCGTTTTGTAGGCCCCAAAGGCGCGGGCCACACGCTGTGTCTCATCGTACAGGTAGGGGTAGTTGTAGTGTTGCTCATGGGCGCGTTGCTTCATTTCTTCAAAGCTGTCTTCGGGTACGGCATCGGCATCGTTGCTGCTTATGGCCAGTACGGCATAGCCTTGTGGGGCATAACGGGTATTGATGTCGTTGAGCCGCTGTTGGTATAGCTTGGCAAACGGACAATGGTTGCAGGTGAACACAATGATAAATCCTTTGGCCTTGGGGTAGTCTTTTTCCATGTCTACCATGTTGCCCGTTGTGGCTTTAAGGGTAAATGGTGCTATCTCGTCGCCGGGTTTATAGCCGGCAAGGGCAGTAAAAGCAGCCAACATCAGTACCGGCAACAGGCCGGCAATATGGTTCAGTAGTTTCATAATAGTTTGGTTATTCGGGTTTATTGCATCAGGTAAGATTTTACATAACTACCGCCATCGGTGCCTGTCAGGCGCAGAAAATAGAGCCCCTTTGCCAGTGCCGATACATCGAGCGTAGCCATGTTGTCGTTCAGGTTCCATTCTTTTACGGCCTGGCCATGTACATTTACCACAGCAGCATGGCGTATGGTTATTTTGTCGTCCATATCGAATGTGATAAGACCGTTGGTAGGGTTGGGGAACAGCTTCATATGGGCATTGCGGGCCTTGTCCAGTATGCCCGATGGGCCTGTACCTACCACAAATTGCCCCATCATGCCTATGTCTTCGTGCAGGGCTATGTGGCAGTGAAACATGTAGGGTTTCAGCTCGTCGGCATAATCGGTAAATTTGGCAATGAAGCGCACCGTCTGGTTTGCGGGTACAAATACCACATCCTTCCAGCCCTTCTGGTGGGCGGGTGGTGCAGCACCGTTGATGGTGAGTATGTAGAACTGCACATCGTGTATATGAAACGGATGCCCGAAACCCGATGTGCTTTTTACCTCCCATATTTCGGTATTGTCCAGCGGCACATGGTAGTCTATCTCGTCCATACCAAAGAACTTGTGATTGATGAGAAAGGTGGGGCCACCGCCACCAATGGCACTGTCCGATATGGTGACAGTGCGCATAGTGGTGGCAGACGCTTCGGGGTAAAATGTATTGGTAGTAAGTGTAGACGGAATGGTGGTAATGGGGCTACTACCGGCGGGGCCAATATTGAGGTGCAGTACCTTGAAGTTGGTATGCCCCAGCGCATTGGCAAATGGCCCACCGGGGAACGACTCGCCACCCGGCACCTGTGGTGTTATTTCGGCATTGTAGGCCATCAGGTCTACCGTGGTGCCATTCTGGCCGGTGCAGTTTACCAATATCTCTACCCGCTCGCCTGCCGATAGCAGGAAGCGTGTAACCGGTACGGGGGCATCTACCAAACCGCCATCGGTGGTAATGACATAGAATGTACGGCCATCGCTGAAGCCTATATTATACGACCGCTCGGTAGCGGCATCCAGCAGGCGCAGCCTTATGACCTGTGCCGGCACGGTATGTTGGGCGCGTACCACGCCGTTGGTCATCATACTATCGCCATAGGGGGCTACTACAAATTGGTTCAGCGCATCGAATTTTCGGTCGGTAAGGGCCAGTGGTATATCGTCTACACCGTAGGTGCGCGGCAGGTTCAGGGCACTTTCTACAGGGTCGCGTACTATTATCATACCGCCAAGGCCCATAGTTAGTTGTTCCTCTGCCATCATGTGCAGGTGTGGGTGGTACCAATACAGGCCTGCATTGTTATCTACCTTCCAGTAGGGGCTCCATGTGGTGTAGGGTGGTATGGGCTGGTGCGGGCCACCATCCATTATAGCCGGCAGGTGAAAGCCATGCCAGTGTATGGTAGTGGTATCGGCCAGTTGGTTGTTTACATTTACATGTATTACATCGCCTTTTTGCCATATCATGGTAGGGCCCCACCAGTTGCCGTTTATGGCACCGGTAATGGTTTGGTTGCCGGTAAGTATCTGGCAAAAGGTATCGCGGGCGGTGAGGTTGAAGGTAGTGCCACTAAGGGTGTCTGGTATCTTTAGCGGGTTGTACTGAGCATGTAGCTGTGGGCTGCAAAACACAGCCATAAGCAGTAGCAGAAAGTATTTTGTGCGCATAGAGGTAACGATGATTGATGCCATCTTCTTGTATAGACGACAAACCATCGGTATTCCCCCGCAACTGCCGGAAATGATTGTTACTTGTTCTTTTTCAGTTCCTGCACCTGAAACTCCATAAGGCTGCCACACAGTGCAAGGTTCATGCCCTTGGTGTTGATGAGCGGGTCGCCATTGAAGTTGTAGGCAAAACCATTGGCTATGATGAATGCCTTTATCTGGTCGGCATGAAGATTGACCGGCAGATTGGGGGGCAGGTTGCTGTTTATGTTCTTGAGGTGGCGCAGGCACTTTTGTACCTGAAACACTTCGTTCAGCTCAAAGTAGGGGAGCATCAGATCCAGCAGTTTCCGGTCATCGTCGTGAAGGTGGTACAGCACACTTCCCGGCGTTTTGTCCACTTTTTGTTTCAGCGCACTTTTTATACGGCGCACTTCCATCATACTGTCCAGCTGGTAGGGCGAAATGGGTTTTACCAGAAAACCACTGATACTTTCATCTTGCCGGGCGCGCTCTCGGTCTTGGGTGTCTATAGAGGATGTAAGAATATACACATCAAATTGGTTGCGTATTTCCGGTGCCAGGTATTTCATTTCTTCCAGAAAATCCCAGCCCGACATGATGGGCATGTTCAGGTCTAGTAGCAGTATGGTGTCTTGCTCCGGTGCATCCACGTACCGGGTGCGCAGATGCTCCAGTGCATTGATGGGTTCGCTGAAGCTGGATACAATAGCTTTCGGATTGAAATTACGGATGGCCAACGAACAGATAGTGTTGTGTACTTTGTCGTCGTCTATAATAAGGAAACGTACAGGAGATTCCATAGAGGTAAGTTTTGGTATTAAAAACGGGTTAAACGAATATAAGATTTCGTGCCGATATTATATGTACATATGGGCATGTTTATTTTTTGCAGGGCTGCCAGTCATGCAAAGGGCTTCCCCAATTGCAGGAAGCCCTTTGTAATAATATAATATCTGTGGTTATTTTCAGGTGGTTACTATGCCATTGGCTATCAGTAGTTTGGCAATCTGTACGGCATTGGTGGCGGCACCCTTACGCAGGTTGTCTGCCACTATCCAGCAATTGAGGGTATTGGGCTGCGAGTAGTCGCGGCGAATGCGGCCTACAAATACTTCATCCTTGCCCTCGGCCTCTATGGGCATAGGGTAGCCATTCATAGCAGGGTTATCTACCACTATTACACCGGGCTGATTGTCGAGCAGGTGGCGCACATCTTCTTCGTGAAAGTCTTTGTGAAATTCTACATTCACACTCTCGCTGTGGCCACCTTTTACCGGTACACGTACAGCCGTAGCCGATACTTTGATGGTATCGTCGCCCATTATCTTGCACGTTTCCAGTGCCATTTTCATTTCTTCTTTGGTATAGCCGTTGTCGGTAAATACGTCTATGTGGGGTAGCACGTTCATGTCTATTGGGTGGGGGTACACGCTGTGCTCTTCTAAGCCTGCCCGCTGGGCCATCATTTCTTTTACTGCCTTTTGGCCGGTGCCGCTTACACTTTGGTAGGTGCTTACCACCACCCGTTTGATGCCATACCGCTGGTGCAGCGGGTGCAGCACCATTACCATTTGTATGGTACTACAATTGGGGTTGGCTATAATGTAGTCGTCGCCAGTAAGTACATGGCCGTTTACCTCGGGTACTACCAGTTTAATACCCTCCTTCATGCGCCATGCCGATGAGTTGTCTATTACCCTGCAACCTGCGGCAGCAAACAAAGGTGCCAGTTGCAGCGAGGTACTGCCACCTGCCGAGAACAGGGCGATAGCGGGTTTCATGGCAATGGCTGTTTCGGCAGAAACAACAGGGTATTGCCTGCCGGCAAATGTGACCATGCTACCCACCGATTTTTCGGATGCTACCGGTATCAGTTCTGTAACCGGGAAGTGGCGTTCTTCCAATATCTTCATCATGGTGCTGCCTACCAGCCCGGTGGCGCCTACTACTGCTACTTTCATAATAGTTGGTTGTTGATGGTTGTGGTGATGTGTGCTGCAAAGGTATGGGTAGTGCTGCGTAATGGCAGGCGGTTTGCTGTAAACAAAAGCTAAAAACACCTCCCCTGTACCACAAAAGAGGCTACCCCTGTAGTGGAGTAGCCTCTCGGTATTATTGCTGCAACAATGCAGTATTGTTACTTCATGCCAGTACCGGTAGCTACATTTAGCTTCATGGTGCCTTTCTTAATGTCGTTAATGATGTTTACCGTTTCGGCTATGTACAGGTCTTTGCCCAGAGCCTTCAGCCATTCTTTGTTTTTGGCTATAGATGCGGTGTCGAGGTTGATGCGGGCCAAATCTTCGGCTGGGTTGGTCACTTCCAGTTGCACGGCATTCTTCTGCAATTCTTCCAGCTTTTTAGAGATGGTGTTTATTTCTTCCTGCTCTTTGCGGTATTGCTTCTCATTCAGCGATACTTTGTTGTCATCGCGTTTCTTCTTGATAACTTTCGAATTCTCGGTAATGGTATGGAAGGTGGGGTTGGCTGCTATACGTGTGTTGCTCATGGCTATCACGGCTTCCAGATTGGGAATGCTGTTGGTAGGCTTGTAGGCCACGGCAGGTATCTCATCCCACGCAAGGGCCGATTTGTAGTGACGTTCGCCCAGCTCTTCATCGCTATAGCCATCATAGGCATCGGGCATTTTGATGTGGGGTACCACACCCTTGCGCTGTGTAGAGCCTCCGTTTACCCGGTAGAATTTCTCCATGGTCAGTTTCACAGAACCCAGTGGGGCAGGCTCGCCATTGTTGGCCTGTGCCAGACCCAGCTTGGTAGCTTCGTCTACCATATCATCAAGGTCTACCATCTTTTGTACGGTGCCCTTGCCAAAAGAGGTAGAGCCCACTATTACAGCACGGTTATAGTCTTGCAGCACCGCAGCCAATATCTCTGAAGCCGATGCACTGCTCTGGTCTATCATGATGGCCAGCGGGCCGCTATAGATGGCAGTGTCGTGTGTGCGGGGCTTTAGTACCGATGGGGCAGCGTGGCTGCTCTTTACCTGTACCACCGGGCCACGGCCTATAAAGATGCCGGCCATCTCCACCACATCGTTCAGCGAGCCGCCACCATTGTAGCGAAGGTCCAGCACAATGCCGGTTACACCTGCTTTCATCAGTTTCTTTACCTCTTCGGCCACATCCTTGCCCGATGAACGTGGGTTTACACTGTTGAAAGGTGCATAAAACTCGGGCAGGTAAATGAAGCCTACCGGGCCCGATGGCGACTGGAAGATGGCCGATTTGGCAAAAGTTTCTTCAATCTCTACCACACCACGCTGTATAGGTACAATCTTTACCGATCCATCGGCACTTTTTACGGTCAGGCGCACTTCGGTGCCTTTTTCGCCGCGTATCAGTTTCACCACATCGTCCAGCTCGTAGCCCGATATGTCTACCGGTTCTTTTTCGCCCTGCGCTACCTTCATTATTTCGTCACCGGCTTTCAGTTGGCCCTGCTTCCAGGCCGGGCTACCGGTTATTACCGATGCAATGGTGGTTTTGTCGTCGTTCTGGCTCAGGCGGGCACCAATACCTACAAAAGCACCACTCATGCGCTCGTCAAACGCCTTCTTTTCTACCGGTGGCAGGTAAGAGGTGTGTGGGTCCTCGGTTTCGGTAATTTTGGTTACGTAGTAGGCAAACCTGTCGTCAGACTTTACCTTTTTCAGTCGCTTTATGTAGCGTTGGTTGCTCTTCAGTACGTCTTCGCGCACCTTGGCTTCCAGTTCGGCATCTGTTTTTAGTTTCACATTGGCCGAGTCTTTGTTTTCTTTTTTCTTTTCCTGCTCGGTTTTCAGGTCCACATATTTTGCCAGAGAGCGGTATTTCAGAAACTTGCGCCAACGCTCGTACAGGCTTTTTTCGTCGGCAGCATAGTCGGCCTTTTCCGAATTGAGCTGTAAGGTTTCTATTTCTTCGCCATCCATGCCACTTTCCATGGCCAGCGTTACGGTTTCGTTGGTATTGTAGTCGAACGGTTTTTTCAGAATGGTTTCAAATATTTTTTCAGATGCGGTAATACGGCGTGTATATATGGCATCAAACGAATCGAAGAACTCGGTAGAACTGCTTTTTATTTGGTCATCTATCTGAAACTCGTACCGTTTCAGGATGTCCATATCGGCCTTGGTAAAGTAGAGTTTTTCGCCATCGAATGTGGTAATCATAGACTTGAACACACGGGCCGAAAAGCTATCATCAAGGGGGCGGGGAGAGAAATGCGCCGCTTGTATCGTCTTCATCACAGTTTCCAGAACCAGTTGTCTGCGCTGCTGGCTACCACTGGTGGCCGCATGCACGTACCTGAATGAAAAAAATGCACCCAGAGCCACTATCGCCAACGCCGGTATCAGAATCTTATTTCTCATGAATCGCAACATAATAAGTTATCTTCTATAACTAAAACAAATGTAGTCCAATTGCTGTTAATAAAACCATAATCAAAACACTTGCATACGTTAAACAGTGGGAAATAACGGGTGATTTTTGTAGTGGCAAATAACAGGTGCATGGGGTCTTTTGGGGTGTCATCTTTTGCCCGTTGTACAGGATTGGCAAGGTGAAGGCGGAGGGAAACGCCTGCAGTTGGCGATAGCCTACAGAAAACTGCTATGATAAGCTACGTAAAACTGGTTATTTGCGGTAATATGTTTATTTTTGTATCAATAATTGACTTTTCTGACATTTAAGATAAAGTCGGCTTGGTGATATCCGCTTGATTTCATCGGGTCGCGACAAATCCCCGGTTTTTTAACCGGGGTTCTTTATTTTCTGACGATTCCCAGAATGTCGGCAGAAGAAGAATCGCGATAAAGGATGGGTGAAAATCTATCAAACAGGAACTCCATTCCATATTTTTTCAGGCTGCCTTTCGGGAATTCTTTTCGGTACAACAAGTGTGAGATTACGTCAGCAGATTGTAGGAAGTAGGAATGGTGAGATGCTCGCTGAAAAACATCTTCAATGATATGGTAGCCATTACTATGCAACTGAATATCGGTGCCTGTAGGAGTATTCAAACGCATTTTTCTTATAGTATCTAACACTACTTTGCCATCAGTGTCGTCGGCAATAATTATGCCGTTGTCCCGGCCATCTGTTTTCAGGAAACCTTCATAGCAGAGCATCAAACGTTGCCAACCCAATGCCTGAAAATCGGTTTCATTCGCGAATGAGATTTTGTTCAAACAAACGTTGATAACATGCGCCTCTTTGAAAATCAATGGCAGCTGATCAGCGCATTCGCGTAGAATGTTAATGCGGTCACTTTTTCTAATGTGACTGTATTCTTTCAGAGACGAGATTCTGATTAGTTCTTTTGCATGAATTTCAGTTCGTTGGTTCAGTCCATATTTCTGAGAAAGATGCTTCCTGAAGAGTTTTACACGTGAGAGATATGTAAGCCAGTGTTTTTGGTGGACAATAATTCCCGAGAGAATATAGTGTGGAGATGAGTGCTCTTTTATTCCCGGATCACCGCTCTCATCTACATACATCAGGTACATTTTTCTGGATGGTTTTGGTATTTTTTCACTGTAAACATACCCACCGAAATTGTAAAAGCAAAAATCGGTCACAAAGTGTGGTGTTTTTCTTATTAGCGTGTCTCTCGCAGAGGACTCGGGGATAATCAGTGCTGTGGGGCACATGGCGTATTGTCTGTTTGCAGCGGCAATTATGGTAAGTTACGGAAAACTGGCGACTGGCATTGGATGGTAACAACTTAGAATCGTCATTTATCTAATTATGCAAAATGCAAAATTTGAATCTATAGTATCAACCCCTTCGGGTTGTAGGTTATAGGTCGCTATTTTTCTAAGCTCACCATCAAAAATAAAACATGTAGAATCTTTATAATACACAATTGAATACAAATGTGCCTTCTCCATAAATACTTTTGCCCTTAACACCTCATCTTCAGTTAAAAAATCACTATTACATTGTTCATCTGTTTCTGTATTGTTTGATACACACAATTGATAGAGCATATGCCGAATAGTGAAGATAACACCATATGACTTAGCCCTGCTATTTTCGAAAAATCGACTTTTTATATTAGAAAAATATAAAAAATCACTTCTGTTTTCTTTATATTTATCGATATAGTATTTTCTGTCTTTGGGGGTTCCACAAAATATATTCCAAAAAAATATAGCTAAAGCAAAACATAGAGAAAACCATTTAATGTACTTCATTATCTATTTCTTTTGAGTAACATCATCAATAAGCGAATTTGACATAATTGTGAATTAATCTACAGCTTTCATAATAATACCTGTAGGTATTATTATAGAGACAACTTCCCGGATGTTCCGAAGGGCATCCGGAACAATAGAGCCAGCGTTATGCTGTTGCTTCCAGTTCGGCCTTTATATTTGGAAGCAAAAAGACATCGCCATCATTTGCTAATTGGCGTATACCTTCTCTCGATAAAGCTTTGGCAGTAAAGGGAAAAATGAAGGACTCAAATAAACTCCTGGTTCTCTCTCTCCGCATCTCCAACCCCATTGAAACATCCAAATCAAGTACATCTTTGTATTCCGAAGGAGGTCGCCTAAAAACATCACCAGTATCTTTCTTTATAAGGTCTTTGCTTTTAGCATAGGTGGTACCAAAGACACCCTGTATATATACCTTGATGTTTAGCTCATAGTAATTGCCAAAATTTGACTTTTGCAAATCAAGCGCAACAATGCATTCGGAACTGCACTTTAACCATCCCCCAAAGGCACTTTCAAATCCGTTAGCAATGGCAAGCTCACCAAACGTTTTCTTTAGTTCTTTATTATCCATCGTTAGTATGTGTTTAGTTGCATTTTCCACGGAATGCCTCTAAACTTAGGCATCGACTCCAGCCACCCGTTTGCCGTAGCTTGCATAAACAAAGATAGCAGTTTGCCGTAGGCAACAGCCTACGGCAGGTGCAGATGCCGTATTCCGTCCGGCTTCATTTTCTCAGACACATTTTTGCCTCAAACCCGCACCCGGCGGGCATTTGCAGTTACATCATACACACCATTGCGCTTACCATAGCCCTTATAGCGCACATCATACAGTAGTCATTTGGCAAGTTGGTGCCATACACACATCTTTATACCTAAACACCCAACAACCCTATGTTTTCCGTAAGCGCACCCACCAACTACTACATGCCCCATTATGCCCCATTCGTAGCAGCATGGGGCATCTATACAGCAAGGCAATTAATTGATAATCAACACATCTGCACCACACATACCCCAAGACAATGAAAAAAATACACCAGAAAAATGGGGCATTACCCACTACACCGCCACTCTCATGCGGGCTGTGGACAAAAACCGCTCTCCGCTCTCTTTCTCGCTCTCCAACTGTGCCCACCCGGTTAGTAACTGACACCCAAATACATACCAACATATATTCATCACATGCCCCACTATGCCCCATTCGTAGCAGCATGGGGCACGCATACAACAAGGCAATCAATTGATAATCAATACATATGCACCACACATACCACAAGACAATGAAAAAAAATACACCAGAAAAATGGGGCATTACCCACTACACCGCCACTCTCATGCGGGCTGTGGGCAAAAACCGCTCTCCGCGCTCTTTCTCGCTCTCCAACTGTGCCCACCCGGTTGGTAACAGACACCAAAATACATACCAACATATATCCATCACATTTCCCATTATGCCCCGTTTGTGGCAGCATGGGGCATCTATGCAGCAAGGCAATCAATTGATAATCAATACATCTGCACCACACATACCACAAGACAATGAAAAAAAATACACCAGAAAAATGGGGCATTACCCACTACACCGCCACTCTCATGCGGGCTGTGGACAAAAA
>JAGKWS010000023.1 GCA_021151685.1 Chitinophagaceae bacterium | reverse complement strand
TACTACCATCAACCTCCCTACCGACCTTGCCGCAGGCATCTATATGTGCCGCTTCGAGGGTGTAGATGGTGTGGTAGAAACACTGAAAGTAGTATTGACGAAGTAAGCTATCGCTTTGAATGATCCTGAAAGGTGCGCTCAGCAATGGGCGCACCTTTTTATGGCGTTGCGCTCATTCCGTTTCTCCACTTCTCACTATCTTTCGTAACAAAAACTCCAACCAATGTTCGAAGGTTTTCATCAATACATTAGTCAGGTGGTATCCTTTACCGACAAAGAGAAAGCCATACTCGAAAACGCATTTACCTTCCGCGAGGTGCCACGCAAATACAAGCTCACCGAAGAAGGCAAGATAGCCCGCGAACTATACTTTATTGTCAAAGGTCTTGTACGGCTCTACTACACTAAAGACGGTGAGGAAATAACAGGCTTCATCTTTCGCGAAAACCTCTTTGCCAGCAGCTACGATAGCTTCCTGCGGCAGGCACCCAGTATACAAACCCTCGAAACCATTGAGGACTGTCAGTTGCTGGTCATCAATTACAATGCCATGCAAGAGCTATACGACACACTACCCAAAATGCAGGTAATGGGCCGCAAAGTAGCCGAGCAGCGATTCATAAACGGACAAATGATTCTGGCATCATTTATACTGGACAGCCCCGAAGAACGTTATCGTAAGTTTGAAGCCCAACACGGCGATTTACTGCTTCGTGTTCCCCATCACATCATAGCATCCTACCTTGGCATTACCCCCGTGTCTATGAGCCGTATACGCAAAAGGCTTATGGAGTAGCCTGCCCATTTCTTTACAATTGTTAATGGTGGCCGGTAAACACCGCTCTACTTTTGTCTCATCAAAACAAATAGTACAATGGCAAAGAGAATCACCTCCGAAATCATCATCAACGCCACACCAGAGCGCATTTGGCAGGTACTCACCACCTTCAGCGAGTACCCTCAATGGAACCCCTTCATCGTATCGGTAGAAGGTAATGCTGTGGTGGGCGCACGCCTGCGCAACACCATGAAAAACAACGGCAAAACGTTTGTCTTCAAACCAATAGTATTGGGCAGCGAACCCGGTCGTCATTTTGCATGGTTGGGTAGCCTGTTTGTAAAAGGCATTTTCGATGGCTATCATTTCTTCAACATCGAAACCGTTGCCCCCGGCCAAACAAAGCTGACACAAGGCGAAGAGTTCTCGGGTATTCTTTCCTCATTCATCCTCGGCAAAATAGGTGCCGAAACCCGCGAAAACTTCATCCGCATGAATCAGGCACTGAAAAAACGTGCCGAAAGCTCGCTCTGAGCCTACTCCTCTCCCAAATAATTTATTGTTAACAATCTTAACGAACGGCAAAAAAACATCACCATGCCGTAATGGAAGACTATTATCAAAAGTCAAAATAAAAGACATGAAAAATCTGACACTGGCACTCCTTACCGCCACAAACTGCGCCATTGCCCAAACAAATACAACCACCATCAAGCGCACCGTAGAAATAGAAGTAGACCCTATTGCATATGCTATGAAAGGCTACTCGGTACATGGTATATACAATCATCACAGACTTCGCTTCGACCTTGGCATTTTTGGCATAGAGCAGCCCGGCAACATTACGGGCAATACCAACTTCACCACCATGACGCATGGTTTTGGGTTGAAGACAAACTACCTGATTACAGGCGTAAAGGGCTTGTATGCGGGTATAGATGCCGGCTATGCCACCAACAACGTTACCCAAAAAGAAACACAAATAAATGACGTAGGCCACAACCTGTCTTTGGGTGCCCATGTGGGGTATCGTATATTTCCCTTTACCGGTAGCCACAATGCCCTGTCGCACATGTACATCACCCCATGGGCAGGCATCAGTTACAACCATGTGTACGATGCCGTAAATCTATCGGGCTATAAAGAAGGCAAAATCGGCTATTTCGCTACCTTCCATGTCGGTTACAGGTTGTAACAGTTACACAATCACTGCCGCAAAACACTTGAACAATGAAACTCAATCTCAATCAAATCACCATCACAGTTGCCAACTTGCAACGCTCCATAGATTTCTATACCCGGCTGGGGCTGCAACAAATTGTACACAATCCGCCTACATATGCCCGTTTCGTTTGCCCGGATGGCAACACTACTTTCTCGCTGCACACAGCCGATACCCCTACCCCACCATCTACCACATGGATATATTTTGAGACCTCCACGCTCAATGAAGACGTAGCGGCCTTACAGCAACAAGGCTTTATCTTTCAGCAACTGCCCACAGACCAGCCATGGCTTTGGCGCGAAGCCCGTCTGCAAGACACCGATGGTACCACCATCATCTTGTACCATGCCGGCGAAAACCGCCAGAACCCACCATGGCGGCTACAGTAGCCCCTTACTAATCATCCATTAAAAGGCAAAGGGTACAATGCTGTATAGACATACTGCATTGTACCCGATAGTATGAAAAAGTGTGTAGGGATTCTATGAACTACAAGTAATACAACCATCCTGCATGGTACACATCGGGCCAGAATATTCTTCGGCTGTAATGTCGTCTATGTCATTGGCAGGCACTGTGGGCTTGTCATTATGAGGTATCACAGGTGCTATATCATTGTTCACCTGTTTTTCTACCGTAAACTGTACTGCCTGTGTGGCAGCTTGCGTACGCAGGTAGTACATACCGGTCTTCAACCCCTTCTTCCATGCATAGAAGTGCATAGAGGTCAGTTTGGCAGTGGTTGGTGTATCTACAAACAGATTCAGCGACTGGCTTTGGCAAATAAATGCACCACGGTCGGCAGCCATATCTATCAGGTTACGCTGCTTTATCTCCCAAACTGTTTTGTACAGTTCCTTGATGGGTGCAGGTATCTCCTCTATGTTCTGTATAGAGCCGTTGGCCGCTATTATCTTGTTTTTCATGGTATTGTTCCACAAACCCAGCTCTGCCAAGTCTTTTAGCAAATGTTTGTTTACAATAATGAACTCACCACTCAATACACGGCGAGTGTAAATGTTAGAGGTATATGGCTCAAAACACTCATTATTGCCCAGTATCTGCGATGTAGACGCTGTAGGCATTGGAGCCACCAACAAAGAGTTGCGGGCACCATGTTTTATTACTTCTGCCCTCAGCCCTTCCCAATCGTGCCGGTCCGATGGTTTTTCATTCCACAAATCGAACTGGAAAATACCTTTTGACAATGGAGAGCCTGCAAAAGTCTCGTATGGACCGTATTGTATTGCCAAATCTTTGCTGGCTGTCATAGCAGCGAAGTAAATGGTCTCAAAGATGTTCTTGTTCAGCAATTTGGCCATATCGCTCTCAAACGGCAGGCGCATCAGTATGAATACATCGGCAAGGCCCTGTACGCCCAGCCCTATGGGGCGGTGGCGCATGTTAGAGTTGCGCGCCTCTTCTACAGGGTAATAGTTGCCATCTATTATTTTGTTCAGGTTGCAGGCAGCATGGTACGTTACTTCGTACAGTTTCTCAAAGTTGAACTTACCATCCTGTACAAACCTTGGCAACGCCAGCGATGCCAGGTTGCATACAGCCACCTCATCGGGGCTGGTATACTCTATAATTTCCGTACACAGGTTCGAGCTCTTTATGGTACCCAGGTTCTGCTGATTGCTCTTACCATTGGCCGCATCTTTGTACAGCAGGTATGGCGTACCGGTTTCTATCTGTGCTTGTACTATGGCAAACCACAAATCTTGCGCCTTTATGGTTTTACGCTGCCTTCCTTCGGCCTCGTACTGTGTATACAACTTTTCAAATTCGGCACCATGGCACTCGCTCAGGCCGGGTGCTTCGTTGGGGCAGAAAAGGCTCCAGTTGCCATTTTCCTCCACACGCTTCATAAACAGATCCGATATCCAAAGAGCATTAAAGAGATCGCGGGCACGCAACTCTTCTTTACCGTGGTTCTTACGGATGTCCAGAAAGTCGAACACATCGGCATGCCATGGCTCCAGATATATGGCAAATGCGCCCTTGCGTTTGCCACCACCCTGGTCTACATAACGGGCCGTATCGTTAAACACGCGCAGCATCGGTATCAACCCATTGCTGGTACCATTGGTACCGCCTATGTAGCTACCTGTAGCACGCACATTGTGTATCGCCAAACCTATACCACCTGCGCTCTGCGATATTTTGGCTGTTTGCTTCAGCGTATCGTAAATGCCATCTATACTGTCGTCCTTCATCGTCAGCAGAAAGCAAGACGACATTTGAGGTTTGGGCGTACCGGCATTAAACAGCGTAGGTGTAGCATGGGTGAACCAACGCTCACTCATCAGGTTATACGTTTCTATAGCCGCATGCACATCATGCTTGTGTATGCCTATGGCCACACGCATATACATATGCTGCGGGCGTTCTACCACTTTGCCATTCAGGCGCAGCAAGTACGATTTCTCTATTGTTTTGAAACCAAAGTAATCGAAACCAAAATCGCGATCATAAATAATAGAACTATCCAGCAATTCGGCATGTTCTTCTATTATCTGCATAATGTCGTCAGCTATCAGCGGCATACGGCGGCCACTGGTAGCATCGGTACATTGGTACAGCAACCGCATCGTTTCCGAGAACGACTTGGTAGTATTCTTGTGCAGGTTACTCACCGCTATACGGCTGGCCAGTAGCGCATAGTCAGGATGTTTGATGGTAAGCGATGCCGCAGTTTCGGCAGCAAGGTTATCCAGCTCTGTAGTGGTTACACCGTCATAGATACCCTCTATCACTTTCTTGGCCACATCTATCACATTCACAGCATTGTTGAGACTGTAAGACAGTTTCTCGATGCGTGCCGTGATCTTGTCAAACTTTACAGTTTCTTTTTTACCGTTTCTTTTTATAACGTACATGTGCATATCTTAATGTATTTATTTCGTTGTTGTTTTGTTATCGGGTGTATAGCTGTGATGTGTGATGAGTCAGTAATAATGAAAAGGGTACTTGTCAGAAATTAAAAATCTTCGTCCAGCGAAAAACTCTGTGCTGCCGGGCCACCTATAACGCCCGACTTTTGATAATCTCCCACCCTCTTTTCAAAGAAGTTGGTCTTACCTTGTAGCGATATCATTTCCATAAAGTCAAACGGATTGGCTGTGTTGTATACCTTGGGGTAACCCAGTTCAGCTATCCAGCGGTCGGCCACAAACTCAATGTATTGCTGCATCAGGCGGGCGTTCATACCTATCAGGTCCACAGGTATGGCCTCGCTTATAAATTGCTTTTCTATATCTACCGCTTCGCAAATAATGTCGTACACCTCGCGCTGGCTCAGCTTGGTTTGCAACATGCTGTACAGCAGGCAGGCAAATTCGCAATGCAAGCCCTCATCGCGGCTAATGAGCTCGTTGCTGAACGTCAATCCCGGCATCAATCCACGCTTCTTCAGCCAAAAAATAGAGCAGAAACTACCACTGAAAAAGATACCCTCTACCGCTGCAAATGCTACCAGTCGCTCGGCAAATGTGCCATTCTGTATCCAGCGCAATGCCCATTCGGCCTTTCGGCCCACACCCGGCACCGTTTCTATGGCGTGAAACAGTTTATTCTTTTCAACAGGGTCTTTGATGTACGTATCTATCAGCAGCGCATAAGTTTCAGAGTGTATGTTCTCCATCATTATCTGAAAACCATAGAAACAACGCGCCTCAGGCAACTGTACCTCACGCATAAAGTTTACCGCAAGGTTTTCGTTTACTATACCATCGCTGGCGGCAAAAAATGCCAATATGTGCGATATAAAGTGACGCTCGCCATCGTTCAGTTTGGCCCAGTCCTTCATATCGTCGCCAAGGTCTATCTCCTCTGCCGTCCAGAAACTGGCCTCGTGTTTTTTGTACATCTCCCACACCTTGGGGTAGTTGATGGGCAATATCACAAAACGGTCTTTATTCTCTTTCAGAAGTAATTCTTCCTGCATCGTTTGGCTATTTGTTGGTTGTTTTTGCCTGCATCTGCATTCATTTTTCTACAGCATTCAATGCATTGTTTGAAGTAGATGAAATATTATTTTGTTGCTGGCGGATAGCAAAAGTAGCCACGAAGCCCCCCTTAAATGGTCTTTAGATATACACACCTGTGGATAACGGGAGCCGCCAATTCGGAATGCAAACCAGCACCATCTTATGCAACCATTAACAATATATAGATAACGAAAAATACCTGTGCATAACCCGTGAACAGTGAAAAATGGGGGTATTTGCAATGTTTCAGATAATGCGTAAATAGTGCTACAAAATATGTAACGCATTCTCAGGCTTACCATATACGCTGTTCAACAGGCTTTTACTACCAGCATTTTTGTTGACACACTGACGTTTGTTTATCAAACAGCACGACAACGACAGTTACCTACAATAATGTCAAACATAAAATCACATCAATCAACAGTTGAGTTTTGCAATGGCTATCTGCTTATAACGGAGCTACTGCTTATACAAATAGCTAACCATTAATGATTATTTAACGTCTTTCTTGAGAGATTTATTAAGACTAAATTCACATGTGAACTCCAAGTGAAAAACCAAATAAAATGATTTGAAAACGAATTAAAAACTGGAGTACTTTTGTCTTCATAAAGATGAGCATCTTTATGACAATGATTTTAGATTGTATTCTGATAACAATCGGGCACCCACTGTCATTTCGCAGATGCCCGATTAATCAGAGAACGTATCATCTAACATTCTAATGACACGTTTTCTCAACCTTCTGCCTTCTGCTTAACTGAGTAATCGTTTGCAAAAGGAAGAGTGCTACATCATCTGATATGTTGCCGTTGTGGAACTGGTAATTCCCGGCAGCTACTATCAGAATGGAAAGTGCTAAAGCAAGCTGAGCCAAGTCCTTCAAAAGCATGCTCGCTGCTTTGTAATTTGGGCCTCCCGCCAAGGGGGGCCTGTCTTTTGCCCGGTCATTCCCGAACAGCGTTTTTTTCAGAGGTTGTCTCCTCTTGCGTTTACAATACATAATTCGATAAATACACAATCACATGTTAATTTTATTTTTTTTGCTAATAATAAATAATTATGTCGCATACTTTTTTTTCACTAAGCGATAGCAAAAGTAGCCACGAAGCCCCCCTTAAATGGCCTTTAGATATACACACCTGTGGATAACGGGAGCCACCAATTCGGAATGCAAACCAGCACCATCTTATGCAACCATTAACAATATATAGATAACGAAAAATACTTGTGCATAACCCGTGAACAGTGAAAAATGGGGGGTGTTGGTAGTATAGATAATATTACTTAAAACAAGAAACTACATCTAAGCACAGGAAAGGCGGAAGAAATAAATAGTCGATTTTTGGCTTTTTTATCAATTCCCATGATGTCACAAATATTCCGGCATTTTTCATCAACAAGTACCTTAGCTTCCTTTAGCTGCTCAAAATAAACGATGTAACTACCCGCCTCACACGTATTCATAAGTCTACCATCCCACATCAATTCTTTGCATTATCTCAAACACAAAATAGTCGCAAATATTTACTATTTTTGCGACAGAAAAGCAGACATTTTATGTCAGAAAGCATTGAAAACAAGATACTTCTAAAAATAAAAAAAGCGAGAAGGGGCTCGCTTTTTTTTACAGAAGATTTTGTTCGTTTAGGTACATCCAAAGCTATATCTAAAGCTTTGGAACGTTTGGTAGAGGCGCAAGAAGTAACACGAATAGCACGAGGTATATATGCCCGGCTAAACACAGACCCTATTTTGGGCGAGATAAAGCCAACTACTGAAGATATTGCAAAAGCAATTGCCAAAAGAGATAAAGCCCGAATCATCCCTACAGGTACGTTAGCCTTAAATGCCTTAGGGTTATCTACCCAGGTACCAATGAATGCTGTGTACCTTACAGACGGTGCTGCCCGAAAAATCAACTTGGGAAAACGAAGTATTCTATTCAAAAAAACAGCCCCAAAAAACCTTGCAACTATAGGAAAAATAAGTAGTTTGTGTATTCAGGCACTGAAGGAAATAGGTAAGGAAAATGTTACAGAAAAAGAAAAGGAAATAATAATAAAGCACCTCAAAACCGAAGACGCTTACAGATTGGAACACGATATTCGACTGGCACCTGAATGGATAAGAATAATAATGAAAGAAGCACTGAAAAAATAGAAAATGAACAGGTGGTATGCCATTCCCGCAACAACAAAAGCCAATGCTTATAATCAAATAGCCGAAGCAACAGGTATGGCACCCTATGCTGTAGAAAAAGATTGGTGGGTGGTACAAACCCTATCTATAATCTTCGAAATGGGAATAGGCTCCCATCTCGTGTTTAAGGGTGGCACATCATTAAGCAAGGCATGGCGGCTTATAGAGCGTTTTTCAGAAGATATAGATCTGGCAGTAGACCGCACTTTCTTGGGTTTCGATGGAGATTTGTCAAGAAGTCAGGTATCCAACCTTAGAAAAGCTGCCAATACATACATTTCCACAGTATTCTATCCCGCACTAATCGCAAAATTTCAGGAAAAAGGATTGACAGAAGTTACTTTTCAAATGACAGAAGCCGATACAACCGACCAGGATCCCCGTATTATTGAAGTGTATTATCCAAACGTTATCACAACACCCGGCTATATTCAACCCAGAGTTCAGATTGAAATCGGTTGTAGGTCTTTAAGAGAACCTTATACCTATAAGTCGTTCTCATCATTAGTAGACGAACATTTCCCCAATGCCATATTTACCCAAAAATCTATACACATACCAAGTGTAAATCCTGAAAGAACCCTGTTAGAGAAAATATTCCTGTTGCACGAGGAGTTCCAACGCCCTGTAGATAAGATAAGAGTTGACCGACTAAGCAGACACTTGTACGACATTTATCAGCTATCAAGAACGGAATTTGCCGATAAGGCATTTGAAAATCCGGCACTGTACGAAACAATAGTCAATCATCGTTACAAGTTTAGCCGTGTTGGCGGGGTAGATTACAATCTGCATCAGCCCCAATACATCAATCCTATCCCGCCAGTACCACTGCTCGGTGCGTGGAAAAAAGACTACACAACAATGCTGGAGGAAATGATTTATGGCGATGCTCCTCCATTTGATGAAATGTTAACTGTGATAAAAAAGTTTGTAACTAAAATCAATGCATTGGAGTGGAAAATAAAAGGCGATTTCTAACGCCCAACATTCAGATGCATACACAATCAAATATTTACTCAGATAGCCGCCAACAATTACACGTAACATTTAGGCATGTAAAATAAAAGCCCATACAAAACATCTCATGAAAAAATACAGCAAAGTGATTGCCAGACTGCTGACACTCTCCATCCTACTGATAACACCCCATGCTCACGCTTCTTTCAAAATGTTGTATGGTACCGTCTGTAACGACAAAGGAGAACCAATAGCACAATGTACAGTAACACTCCTCCCTTCGGGGCATGCGGTGCGCACCAATATCAACGGGGTATTTACCCTCTACTACAATGCCGATACGGTACAAACAATAACCCTATACCATATGGGGTATCAAAACGAAACTACACGCATAAACAACGACACCATGCGTATAGTGCTGAAATACAAAATAAACGAACTAAAAGAAACGACTATTGGCGCAGGCATCACCCATATAACAAAGAAGTATGCAATAATGGGCAATAAAGACCTGAAACCCTTTGGCGAGTGCTACGGAAACTTTGGCAACGAAAAAGCCATTTTCCTATCAGCCGATTCGTCCCGTCATGGCTTGTTGCAACAAGCCTGTTTCTATATTGCCGATGACGGCATTCCAGATACACGCTTCCGGGTGCATGTGTACGATATAGACACCAACTACCTGCCCGGTACCGACTTGCTGGATAGTGTAGTAACCGCACAGGCCCACAAGGGCAACGAATGGGTATGTGTAGACCTCAGTACCTACCGTATAGCCGTGGGGCGCGGCCTGTTTGTATCTATAGAGTGGGTACAGGGCTATGGCAATACAACACAACCCGTACCCTCACGCAAACACCGGTACGAACCCCGTGTGTATGGGCAGGTACTGGCCCTTACAGAGAGCTACCGCAAAAAAGGCTCGCTGATGTACCAACGCAAAAATGCTGACAGCCCATGGAACTACATAGTAGCAGGCGGCACCGGTAAGCGCAACCTGCTGAACCCCGCCATATATGCTACTTATATGTACGTAAAGTAACCAACAACCTGCAAAACAAGGCATATCTCAACAGCACACCCCGCCCGAAATAATCGCTACTTTTGAGGAAACATACAGTATGGGCACTACCGCAAATACAGCACTGCGCACATTATTATTGGCATTTCTTATAAGTGCGGGTATGTACATACTGTCGGGCTTTCTGATACCGCTGGTAATAGGCGGGGTATTTGCCGCCCTGTTTATGCCCCTATGTCGCTGGTTGGAGCGGCACCGGATACCCCGTGGTATTGCATCCTTTCTCTGTATGTTTTCGCTACTGCTGGCGGTAGCCGCTATAGTTGCCCTGCTTGGGTGGCAGGTGCGTGCCCTTACGCAGGATGCGGCCATGATAAAGCAACAGGTGCTGAAAATGGTGGGCCATGTACAGCAGTTTCTGTTCAACCATTTTGGTATCACCACCGCCGACCAGGCCAAGATACTCAGCAGCCAACAGGCCGCTGCCACGGGCCTCATAGGCAAACTGGCATCTTCGCTGGCATCTATATTCACCGATTTTGTACTCATATTGGTTTATGTACTGTTTCTGCTGTATTACCGTAGTCACCTGCGCCGTTTCCTGCTGATGCTGGCACCCGAAGATGGCCGCGCTGGTATGAACAAAGTTATAGACAGTGTAGCCGCTGTATCGTTGCAATACTTGCTGGGGCTGTTCAAAATGATTGTGTGCCTATGGGTAATGTACGGCATTGGCTTTTCGGTGGCGGGCATCGACAATGCGTTGTTCTTCGCCTTTCTATGCGGATTGCTGGAGATTGTACCCTTCATTGGCAACATTACCGGTACCAGCATTACCCTATTGGTAGCCGCAGCCCAGGGCGATAGTACAGGTGCCTTATTGGCCATTGCCGCTACCTACGGTCTTATTCAGTTTATACAAGGGTGGTTTCTGGAGCCACTGATTGTAGGGGCACAGGTGCGCATCAATGCCCTTTCTACCATTATAGCACTGATACTGGGCGAGCTGATATGGGGCATACCGGGCATATTTCTGGCTATACCCATGGTGGCCATGTTCAAGATTGTGTGCGACAATGTAGAGAGCCTGAAACCTATTGGCTTCCTGATAGGAGAATCGGCCCCGGCTAAAGAAAGAAAGGTACAGTAACTATTGCTCTTTGTAAGCAGCGGCAATTATCTTATAGGTGCTGCAAGCCTTGCCGGTAGGCTTATCTATACACCCCTGGCAGCCAACGGCCCGTACCTCTTTGGGGGCCAGATTGTCTATGAGCATAGACTTCTTGCTCATACGGCCATTGTACAACATGGCTACATCTACCCGCACCTTTATGGGTCTTGTCTCAGACTTGTTGGTAATGAACAGCCCTTTCATGCCGGGCGAGCAGTTGGCATCAGACTCCATAAAAGACACCTCGAAACGGGCGTTACCCTTTATAGTATCGGGCAGGGTAATGTGTTTTACGACGGGTGGTGCGGCCTTACCCGGCCTGGCATTGGCTACTACAGGTGCATTGCCGGCTGGTGTGGCTGTGGGGGGCACTTCAGATGGGGGCATATCGGTAGGCGCAGGCACTTCGGTTGTTTCGGGCACCTCGGATGGTGGTGCATTGGGGTCTTCTACCTGACCAAAAGCCGTGGAGCCCATCAGCATAGCTGCTACAAGAAGTGTGTGCCTCAGTTTCATAGAATGTATATGTAAAGTGGTAAAATTAAAAAATAAACTGTAATTACTACAGGAGTAATAATAAAGTAAAAAGCCGCAGAACGATGTGTATCGGTCTGCGGCCCAATCAAATACTATTATTATCCTATCGCAACCAGTTCGATGTCGAAAATAAGGTCTTGACCAGCCAAAGGATGGTTGGCATCCAACAACACCATTTCCTCACCTACTTCGGCTATCAGTACGGGGAACATGTTGCCAGCTTCGTCACTCATTTGCAACTCCATACCTACTACGGGCAGCATATCGTCGGGAAACTCAGAAATGGGATATTCCATCACCATATCGTCGTTGCGGTGGCCATAAGCCTCTGCTACAGGTATATGTACTGTTTTCTTATCGCCGGGCTGCATTGAAAGTACTGCCTCATCGAAACCCTTGATCACCTGACCCTGACCGGCGGTGAAGCTCAATGGCTCGCGGCCCTCTGAACTGTCGAATGTAGAACCGTCTGTGAGGCGACCATGATAGTGTACGCTCACTTTATCGCCTTTGTTTACCTGTTGCATTATATTTGGTATAAGTGAATAAATTGGGAACAAAGGTAGGGTAATAAGTTTGAATAAAAAGCGAAAAAAGACACCTATACCCTACCTGCAAGCCAAGTAAAGAGTAGTAAACAGAAAGCAGCATATACCCTACTGCACCAGCGAGCGGAAGTAGCTGACGGTGAGTTGCAAACCATCGTGAAAGCGGGTGGTGGGTTGGTAGCCCAGTAGTTGCTGTGCTTTGGTGGTATCGGCCAGAGAATCGCGTATGTCGCCGGCGCGGGGCTCGCGGTGGGTAGCGGCATGCTGTATACCTAATATATCGGCAATAGATTGGTATAATTCATTAACAGTAAAGCGGTTGCCTACTGCCACATTGTATACTTCGCCAAATGCATCGGCATTTTCTGCCAGCATGGCACGCACATTGGCCTGTACGGCATTGGCCACATAGGTGAAGTCGCGGGTTTGGTTACCATCACCGTTGATGTATACTACCGAACGATTGAGGATGCCGGTTACAAATAGTGGTATGACGGCGGCATATGGCCCATTAGGGTCTTGCCGGGGGCCAAATACATTGAAGTAACGAAGGCCAGCCACACGCAGCCCGTAAAGGTCGGCAAAGACACGGGCATACAACTCGTTGGTCATTTTGGTAACCGCATAGGGCGACAGCAGCCTGCCGGTGCGTTGCTCTACCTTGGGCAGGTTGGGCTCGTCGCCGTAGACCGATGAGGAAGATGCATAGACAAATGCCTGTACACCAGCGTCTTTGGCAGCGGTTATCATATTCACAAAGCCACTCACATTTACCTCGTTGCTGGTAACCGGGTCTTTAACAGACCGTGGTACCGAACCCAGTGCCGCCTGATGGGTAACATGGGTAATGCCCTCGCAGGCACGCTGGCAGGTAGCTACATCGCGTATGTCGCCCTCCACAAACTCGTATGCAGGGTGCTGCTGAAACAGGTGTACATTGGCAATACTACCGGTGCTCAGGTTGTCGAGCACGCGTACCTTGCCGGCACCGTTGGCCAGCAGATACTCTACAATATGAGAACCAATAAAACCAGCACCACCTGTTACCAGAAAGTGTTTGTCGGACAGGTTGGCGGTGTGAAACAAGGCCATGCGGGATGAGAATTGCAGATAAATGAATGTGTAATTAACAGAAAAAGACCGTACTGATGTAAAAAGTACGGCCTTTCTATGTGTTTATTCGGCTACGATTATGCTGTTGCAGCAACTTTAGCAGCGCGCCTGCCTGTGCGTGCAGAACGTACCTTTCCGAAAGTTCCTTTAGATATTTTACCGCGCTTAGTGCGCTTATCGCCTCTTCCCATGATAGTTGTATTTTTTAATTAAAGTTTTGTAATGGTGCAAAAGTAATGCAAAGTGTTGAAATTGCCGAGTGTTGTGTGCAATAGGTCAGAATTTATTACCTTGCCCGCGCAATGGGCAACAATTTGTTTATAGCGGTAGAGGGAACTGACGGCAGCGGCAAAAGCACGCAAACAAAATTATTGGCAGATAGGCTACAGGCCGGGGGGCATAAGGTGTACCAAACATTTGAACCTACAGATGGCCACATAGGTAAGTTGCTGCGCAGTATACTGAAGGGCCAGATAACGGCAGACCAGACGGCTATTGCTGCCATGTTTCTGGCAGACCGGCTGGACCACCTGACCCACCCTACCAATGGCCTGCTGCGCAAACTGGAGGAGGGCTATACTGTTATTACAGACCGTTACTACTTCTCGTCTTATGCCTACCACAGCATGTATGTGGACATGGACTGGGTAATAGCCTGCAACAAAGCCTGTGCCGATATGCTGCGCCCCACCGCTACCCTATATATAGATGTGCCCCCAGCCATATGCATGCAGCGAATACAAGCCACCCGCGAGGGAACAGAACTGTATGAGCGTGCCGACCTGCTGGAAAAGATACATGCCAACTACCAAACCGCTTTTGACAAGCTGGCAACAGAAGAAACTGTGTACCAGATAAATGGCAACCGCCCGGTAGCAGATGTGGCAAACGATGTATGGGCCAGAGTAGAGGCTTGTTGTAAATGACAAATGATAATAAGGCTGATAAAGTTGCCTGGTTATACCCTATTTTATTGTGTATGTATTTGTAACAATTGGGGGTGAAAAACCTGCAATGAATAATGCCCCATTGGGCTGTGTGTTTTTTTGTAAACATTGGGGCAAGTGCTACTACTTTCAATTGATTATCAACCACTTGAAACACCACACATTATTACCCATGGGGTATAATGGGGCATTTGAGAATGGGTGTGTGCGAACGGGGAGCGTGTGTGGGTCATGTGTTTCTTTGTTTGGGGTATGGCGTGTGTAGAAAAATGGGTGCTGAGGGTATGACATGCCCCATTGGGCTGTGTGTTTTTTGTAAACATTGGGGTAAGTGCTACTACTTTCAATTGATTATCAACCACTTGAAACACCACACTCTATTACCCATGGGGTATAATGGGGCATTTGAGAATGGGTGTGTGCGAACGGGGGAGCGTGTTTGGGTCATGTGTTACTTTGTTTGGGGTATGGTGTGTGTAGAAAAATGGGTGCTGATGGTTGGGCAATACCCCATTGGGCTGTGTGTTTTTTTGTAATATTGGGGCAAGTGCTACTACTTTCAATTGATTATCAAACACTTAAAACACCACACTCTATTACCCATGGGGTATAATGGGGCATTTGAGAATGGGTGTGCGCGAGTGCGTGCGAGATGTATAGATACATGGCAGGAATATTATGGTAACAGGTAAAGATGGACAACTCTAATGAGCTGGACAACTACACTGTGTGTAAAGTAGCCCAGGGAGTGTATGACTGACGCTGTAGTGCATATGATGTAAATAAAAATGCCCACCAGGTGCGGGTTTGGGAGGAATAGATGTTTTTGCGGGAGGGAGATGTAGCGAGGCGATCCATTTTTGTTTCAGGGCCATGATTGCCTCTGTGTATTCAGCGATACAAGCTGGCAATGGTATATAACTAAGAGCCGGTTTAAGATTTATTCATTGCTTTTCTTATGGTTGTTTTTGGCTGCAACTTCGTTACATTTTTTGCCATATAAAGGACTATGGCTGCAACATGTGCCTCGTTTCGCTCAAAAACAACATTCATAATAAACACAAGCAATAAATCTTAAACAGGCTCTAAGAAACAAAATTGCTGTTCGGTATTGCCAGACAAAATATGGCTGCCCAACCTGCCGTTGGCATAGCCCAACAAAGACAGACAATGAAAAACAGAAAGCTGTGCCCTGCGATACGCAAAGACAATATTCAAAGCATGCACACGTTATAAAGGGTTTTAATCATTTGTTATAAGTATCACACACAAAATTTTGCATCGTGAAACCCATTTTTACCCGGTTAAAGACTGACCTCTACTTTCTTATAGGCTTTGCCCTTGTGGCACTGCTTTACTGCTATCCTCAACTACAGGGCAAGGTACTGAAACAAGAGGATACTATAAGCTGGAAGGCTATGGCACACGAGGGTATGGCCTACCACGAGGCAACAGGTAAAGATGTGCTATGGTCTAACAGCATGTTTGGAGGCATGCCCACCTACACCACCTATGTGGCTGCCACCAATGTAAACTACCCGGCCTATGTGCAAAAAGTGTTAATGGTGGTAGGCAAGCCTGCCTACTTCTTCTTCATAGCCATGTTATGCTTTTACTTGCTTACCCGGGTGATGAACATCAACCGGTGGATAGGAGCCATTGCGGCATTTGCCTATGCTTTTGCATCTAATAACCCTATAATAATAGTAGTAGGCCACGAGACCAAGATGCTGGCCATAGGGTACCTGCCGGCTGTGATAGCTGGTTTCTATCTTATTTATGAAGGTAAGTGGCTGACGGGTGCAGCGATATTTGCTATGAGTATAGCCCTAACGGCAAGCACCAATCACTTTCAGATGATGTACTACCTGATGCTAATTCTGGTAAGTATGGGTATAGGGCTACTGTATCATGCAATAAAGCAGGGGCAACTGAAACAGTATGCCATAGCCTGCTGTATAGCACTGGGCAGTGGCTTGCTGGGATTGATGCCCAACATATCGTCGGTACTGACTACGCAAGAGTATGCAAAGGAAACCATGCGTGGTGGTACCAGCGAGCTTACCAGCCACGACAAAAAAACAACGGGTGGACTGGATAAAGAATATGCCTTTCGCTGGAGTACGGGGCTTACAGAAACCTTATGCCTGATGATACCGTATATGTTTGGTGGTGCCACCTATGACAATGCTGAACTGGCACCCAAAACGCTGGAAGCTGTTGGCGGCACTGCCGACTTGCTGCCTACGTACTGGGGTGAACGACCTTCGCAATGGGGGCCGGTGTTCTTTGGTGCGGTTATTTGTTTTCTGTTTCTGCTGGGTATGATGGTGGTACGCCATCCCATAAAATGGGCTATTGCTGCTGTAAGTGCATTGGGTATAGTGCTGGCATGGGGCAAAAACCTGCCAGAGGTAAATTACTTCCTGTTTGACCATGTGCCGATGCTGAACAAATTTCGCACGGTAGAAATGGCGTTGGTGATACCTCAATTTCTGTTTCCGCTGGTAGGTGCATGGGGCTTGCAAGAACTGCTGCAACGTCGCGAAGAAGGCAAAACTATTGGGAAGCAAGTAATGATAGCAGCCGGAGTTACCGCAGGCATATGCCTGCTGATAGCCGTGGGTGGTAGTGCATTGTTTACCTACAGTGGCTTTAGAGATGCACAACTGCGCCCCGAAATGGTGGCCCTACTGAAAGACGACCGTGCCAGCCTGACCACACAAAGTGCCCTGAAAAGTGCCGCACTGATACTGGCCGCCGCTGCACTGCTGTGGGCCTGGCTACACAACAAAATACAACAAACCGCCCTTATTGCAGGCCTTGCACTGCTAACCGTTACCGACATACTGCCAGTGGCACTCAACTACCTGAGCGGCAAACAACACAACCAGAGCGAACTGGATAAGTATACCGATGCCGACAGTTACGAAGAACAATTTGTGCCACGCGAAGTGGACAAAGCCATAATGGCCGATACCGACCCTTACTATCGTGTGTTGGACCTATCGCGCGACCCATATAACGATGCGGTGCAGGCCTATTTTCATAAATGTGTAGGTGGCTACCACCCTGCCAAAATGGAAATGTATCAGGATCTGATAGACGAGCACATGAGCCGCACGTTTAATGCACAGGTACTGAACATGCTGAATACCAAGTACATAATAGTGGGCCGCGAGCCGGGTAAGGAACGTGTACTACCCAATACCGATGCTTGTGGCAACGCATGGTTTGTAGACGAGATAAAATGGGTACCTACTGCCACCGAAGAGATAAACAGCCTGAAAGCCGAAGCACTGGGCGATACGGCTGCTATGCCGGGTGCCTTTGACCCGCTAAAAACAGCGGTGATACGCACCACCTTTCAAGCACAACTGGGTAACCTGCAACCCGGTAAAAGCCCGGAAGCTACGGTGAAACTAAAAGAATATGGGCTGGGCGACCTGACGTATACCAGCAACAACGCCCGTGAGGGGTTGGCTGTATTTGCAGACATCTATTACGACAAAGGCTGGAAGGCCTATGTGGACGGGAAGGAAACACCCATTGTAAAAGCCAACTATGTACTACGTGCTATAAAGGTGCCAGCCGGGCAGCACGAAATTGCCTTCCACTTCAGGCCGGCCAACTTTTATAACGGGCAAAAAGCAGGGCTTGCCGGTAGTATACTCATCATGCTGTTGTGCGGGGCTGCCCTGTACCAGCCCTTGCGGCAGAAAAAGGGGTAAGTACTCTGGAACAACCACTTTACCCATACCTCTACCCTACTCTACTTCTGTAATACTCAATAAGCGGGAAGTATGGGCATCAGAGGTTTTCCACCCTATGTGGTGTATGCCCACCATGTAGGCCAATGAGGCCAAACGGCTGCGCCCACGGTAGATGGTGCCAAGCCTGTACTGAAGTTGTATACTGGTGGGCCCTGTGCGGGTATCTACCATGTAGCTATGCGACGAATAAGTGGGCAGTGACATGTTTACGGCCTGACTGTATGGCAAATTGTTGAGCACGGGCCAGCCAGTGGGCATTGTGTGGCCGTGTCTTAGCTGCCGACGCAAGCGCCCCCACTTGCGTTGTATGATTGATGACGAAACTTTGCCTTTTGCAGTGGGCATTGCCGTAGCAGCCGGTAGCGGACATAGGTTGCTGGTAAAAGTGCCCATGGACTTGATAAGGTCGGGATATTTGCGAAGCTGGCTGGTGTCCAGCGGGTCGCCCTCTTCGTTGTAGACGGCAAAAGCATACGGAAACAATGGCGACACATGCGGGCGATATACTACCTGATAAGATGGTATGGTACCCTTGTACCGTGGCACCAGCAGTATTTGCCGGTAAGTTTCACCTGCACGCAGGTGCCAAAAAAGCTCGTACCGTTTGTGTTTGTCCAGCCAGATGGTGCCGGTGGGTGTAAGGGTGGCAGCAATGGTCCATTTCATGGTTTCGGGAGTGCGGTCCAGCACCACAATCTCGAACAAATGAAGGCCCAGTGCGGGTTGCCCTGGTACTACGATACTACCATTGTGGCCCGATACATTGGTGATAGACAATTCTAAAGCTACCAGCCCCGGCGAGCAACACAATGGTGGGCCGGGTTTCAGTTCCAGCTTCAGCTCTTCGGGAATAGAATCGGCACGGGCAGCGATGGAGAAAAGGCAAAGCAAAAATAGTAGCAGGCGCATAGGGAGGTGGTTTTGTGGCGGTAATAGCCTACAAGTTACGAATAAACAACGAGTGTTATTGGGGGGATTTGGATGTCCCAATTGAAAGGAGCAAGGGAGCGCTGCGTTAAAGTTTGCGCCAATGGAGTGTACACTCATTTACATTTTGCACCTATCTTTACATTCCCCGTAGGGCTCGGCAGAGTTCTACACCCCGGTAGATGGTATGCAATATGACTATTTACCGGCCTGAAATGGCTGAGAAATACTGCGTTGGCCTGAGTGCCTCCGGCGAGGGTTCCTGGCCATTTTTTTTGGCGGTGGGGGGGGCCGTTAGGGCTGCGGAAACGACTTGTAACCTTTGTGTAAAGCAGTTCGATGTTTTGCCGGATGGAATCTGGCTATCATTTCAGCCATGGGAAAGGCAACGCTAAATACTATTACACCACACTTATAGCATCCATTTTACATACTAAGTGCAACAAGGGAAAGAAGAACAAGATCAAAAATGTGGATACTTTTTTGCCGAATGTATATTCATTACCTGTGATGGACTATTAACTTTGAACTATGAACCGGCTAACTCAATTATTTCATAAACTTGGATTAAGCAAAGAGAATGGCTTGTTTTTACTAACAGATGCCGATTCGTGGGTGCATAAATTTCCATATAGAATCAGTCGAATTCTCAAAG
Source organism: Chitinophagaceae bacterium (assembly GCA_021151685.1). GTDB lineage: Bacteria > Bacteroidota > Bacteroidia > Chitinophagales > Chitinophagaceae > Nemorincola. The sequence goes on along the minus strand of JAGKWS010000023.1, from coordinate 20,280 downwards.
AAATTATTAAACCAACAGCTTTTTTTTGTATTTACGGCGATGGGAAATCTAGCCAAAATCATCCGGTGCCATTTAATCAATCGTTTATTCTCTTTTTCAATGACCCAACATTTGAACAAGAAGAAGAAATACATAAGCAGATTATCAATTTTGGGTTAGCTCAAGCCGTATTTATTAATAGGAGAAGCACCCTTGATTTATTTCACGGCAATGAGTTTACATTAGGTGAGATTAAGCAACTAAAAAAAATTAAGGGAGGCAGCTCTATTGACGGTTTTGGAGATTTTTCTTTTGTAAATATTTTATTAGGCAATTCTTTAAAGGCGGTTGGTGAAAAAAGGAATCTGATTGACGAATATCTATTGAAAAATATTACGGATGCACGAAGAATACTAGTTGCCAAAAATGGTCTAAAGTTACCACCAAAAGTAGCTAACAGATTGATTGGCAGATTGTTATTTGTAAGTTATTTAATTGACAGAGACGTTACTTTTAGCGACCAGAATATTGTGAATGGCAGCACCAAGTCTGAACGAAAACAAAATTTTCGTCAATTAATTCGCAACAAAAATCAGCTATACTCATTCTTTGCATACCTTAATGACAAGTATAATGGCGATATGTTTCCCTTGTATGAAGAGTATTCCGGGGAAATTACATACGACGAAACGAAGCATGTAAATGACACCCATTTATCAGTATTATACCACCTTTTTAATTGCTCTGAACTTTTTTCGGGGCAATCTTACAATGAATATATTGTACAGCCATCTCTATTTGACTTATACGACTTTGAGATAATTCCTGTTGAGTTAATAAGTAGTATCTATGAAAATTTTATTGGCAACGAGTTTGAAAATGAAAAGCTAAATCTGTCGAAACAAAAATCCATTAAGGCATATTACACCCCTTCTTATTTGGTTGACTATGTGCTATCGCAAACCGTTACCCCTTTCTTGGAAGATCCTCAAAAAAATGATTCTAATTGTAAAGTTCTAGACCCCGCTTGCGGTTCAGGAATTTTCTTGGTTGAAACATTAAGAAAAATTATTGAGAAAGAACTTTTTATCTCAAACAAAAATTCAATCACAGACACTCAATTATGGAAGCTAATTAAAACAAACATTTACGGCATTGACATTGATTCAGACGCTATTGACATTTCTATTTTTTCACTATACATTACAATTCTAGACTACAAACAACCTGCTGAAATTGAAAAATTTAAATTTAGAAAATTAAAAGACGAAAATCTATTCGGAGGTATTGAAGCGGACTTCTTCAACCTTAGACATCCTTTTAATGAAACGATAAACAAGTTGGATTTTATAATTGGCAATCCACCATGGGGACAAGTTAGTGAGTCAGTTTACCTCAATTATATTGAGACGCGAAACAAGTTCGAGAATATAGATAAAGACACTACGAAAAAATTGAAACTTCAAATTGGCGACAAGGAAATATGTCAAGCTTTTCTTATAAGGACAAGTGATTTCGCCAGCTCTGATAAAAATCTTAAATGCTGTTTCATAGTTTCGAGCAAGGTGCTCTACAACACGGAAAGTTCTTCCAAGGCGTTCCGAAACTATTTTCTAAATAAATTTCACGTTGAGCAAATAGTAGAGTTGTCGCCTGTAAACAACAAACTTAGAGGCGGAAACCATGTATTTGATAACGCGAGACAACCTGCCGCAATCATTACATTTAGACCTGAAATAACAGACAATCCAACAAGTGAAAATATTCTACAGCACATCACTGTGAAGCCTAATCGCTTTTTCCTGTATTACAAAACCATAGTAATTGAAAAACACGATGTTAAGAACATTAAGCAAGAATATTTCATGGAGAATAAAAATGGGCATGACTGGCTTTGGAAAGTTCTTGTACATGGAAATGCATTAGATATACATTTCATAAAGCGCCTTAAAGATACATTCATTAGCGCAAGGGAGTATTTTGATGAACTTGGCTTTGAAACAAATGGTGGACTTAAAAAAGCTGATGGAACTAACAAATATGATACTACCCATATTATTAATTACGACTACCTAGACGCTATGTCTGAATTTAAGCCTTTTCTACTGGCACCGAAATTAAAATGGAAGGATCAAATTCAAAATGAAAACATTAAAGAAGGTAAAGTTGGCTATTTACCCGACGAACGCTTTTTCAAGGGAAAGAAACTTCTATTAAAGAAAGGATTAGTATTACAGCCTGATAAAAGTGAACACTATTTTGGTGCAGTTACCGCATTTAGTGATAAGAACATCTGCTTCAGCTCAACTGTATGTTCGATAGTGCCAAAATCTGAGAGTAATTTCGCTGACACATTCTTACCGACGCTTTCGGGGCTATTTAACTCAAGACTATTTACTTATTTTTTGTTAAACACCAGTTCTTCCGCTGGGATTGAAAGAACTAGAATTCATTTTAAGGAGTTCTTTTCTTTCCCAGTTGCATTGAACGATAAAATTGGAGAATTAGCAAATAGCATTACAAACATGCCAGAAGAATATGGCTCTAGCAATTTTTCAAAAACCAAAGCAGCAATTGAAAAAGTAATCCAAGATTCGTATCAGATAAATGACATCGAGTTATCTCTAATTGATTATTCGATAAATGTCTCCATTCCAATATTATTAAGGGATGAAGATTCAGCAATCTTTAAAAAGCTTGAGTTAGCGAAAGAGTCAGATAAAAAAAATATCAATAGCTACGCAAATATTGTAAAAGGATATTTTGATAAGCGATTTCAGAAAATTGGAAAGCAGATTGAACATGAAGTTGTTTATACTGATTATTTCATACGCATCAATTTCCATACAATAATAGGGATAGCAAAAGAAAGGGAAATTCGAAAAACCAAGGATGATGACTTGGAAATCTTATTAGGCGATTTAGGTGTATACGAGGTGTGTAGGGATTTGTATTTCCAGCAAGATGTCAGAGGATTTACAGGGAGTTCTTTTTATATCATAAAACCGAACGAGCGTAAACTATGGCACACTGCGGTAGCTCACTTAGACGCGCTAGAAATCCATGCAGAGATAACAAAAGCTGAAAATAAGCTTACAAAATCAAAGGTTTCTATATGACAGGGATAGACCAATTTATTGAAAACAACTTAGGGGGTAGCGAGTCAATTTTTGATTCATGTTTGAACCTAATTGTGTATAGTTACTTCAGCGTCGAGAAACAACAAAAATACTCACGAGCGGAAATATTGAAAATAGCCACAATAAAGCGAGGAAAAAAGATTCAACAAGTTGAGCTTGAAGATTTCTTAAGAAATGACTTAGTTGCTAAACACATCAATCCTAACAGGCAATTATTTGGCTTGAATTACTACATATTCCAATCTGGCGCGGAAGAATTTTCTGAGAATATTAAAACTGGCATATTAGACATAAAGGTCTGTTCCCCTTTATTAAACGGAGATATATACTACATTTTTGAGTGCAAACGATTGAATAAGAAAATTATTGATAATTATGTAACTGAGGGTGTAATGCGGTTTGTAAACAATCAGTATTACCCTGACAATAACAGTTACCTTGCGGGAATGATATCATTTCTTGAATCACAAAACTTGAATGAAAAAATTGAATCTTCAACTGCATTCAGTACTATTCAAACAGTTTTTTCCAAATACAATAAAGAACTCTCTATCAATGAAAACCTATCATCACATACTTTAATTTGCGAGGACTTTAAAGACATTAGGGAATTTAAGTACGTTTATAAAAGCAAACATATAAAGAGGGGTAAAAATGAAACTATAAGGATCTTTCACATAGTATTGGATTACAATCAACTTGTAGGACCATAGAAAATTAGATTTACCCCCCCAAAAAAACATGCAAAAACATAAAAAATAGACAAAATTTATTCAACATTACACACAAACAATATATACATAAAATACATTTGCAACACAATAAATCTATCGAGCGAAATTCAAATCCAACCCACTTACACATACCGCTTTTCTCAAATACTTTTATAATTTTGCCAGCTAAACCTGTGGCGGCTATTTTGCCGGAATGCTGCGGGTATTTATGATTGTCACTAACAATGAGTAGCCTGAGTGAGAAAATTTTGCGCCGAGACAGCGGATTGCGTTTTTATAGTTTTGCCCCACCCAAAATAAGCACTGAGGCCGATAGGCTGCTGGTGATTTCGAAAAACCAGACGGAGCGCATCAACAACCTGAATATAGACGGGTTGATACTGTATGACATACAGGACGAGAGCCACCGGACAAAGGAGGAGCGTATTTTCCCCTATGTGCCCACTATTGCACCAGAGCAGTACGCCAAACAATACCTGACGGAGATACAGGCACCCCGCATTATATACAAGAGCATAGCCAACCATACGCCGGAAATGTTTGACAACTGGCTGGCTACCAACGAAGATCTGGAACATGTTGTATTTGTAGGCGCATCATCTACCAGCCAGATAGAGGACAACCACATAACACTGACAGATGCGTGCAAGCTGCGCCGCGAGTTTTACAACCATATACTGCTAGGCGGGGTAACGATACCGGAGCGACATGCCAAAAAGGGCGATGAACACCATAGGCTGCAGCGCAAAAAAGAGGATGGGTGCAGTTTCTTTGTATCGCAATGTGTGTACCATATACATGACACCAAAAACCTGCTATCGGACTATTACTACGACTCGCTGGACAATGGTTATGAGATGAAACCCATTATACTGACGCTGAGCCCCTGCGGGTCTATTAAAACGCTGGAGTTTATGAAGTGGCTGGGCATAGATGTGCCTAAGTGGCTGTATAACGATCTGAAACATGCTCATGATATACTACAGAAGTCGATAGATATGGCGGTGGCCATATCGGAAGAGTTGCGCGAGTATGCTGCCAGCAAAAACATACCTATCGGGTTCAATATAGAGAGCATATCGAACAAAAAAGACGAGATAGATGCGGCGGTGGAAATACTGAGCCGGGTGCGGTAGTGGGCTACACCCTACCCCAGCGATTGTAAGAACCGTTCGGCATGGGCGAGGTGGGTCTGTTGTTTTTCGGCGGGCATTTTGTTGAAGGTGTGTACGAGCATGCCCAGGCGGGGATTGGACAGGAAGAATGCACTATGCCGGTGCATGAATCGCCAAAAGAGCCCATCCCACACTTGTTGCCATGGGCCAGCCTTGTAGTCGCTCATTTTCATGATGTAGTTACTACCCGATATGTAGGGCTTGGTGGTCATAAGGCCACCATCGGCAAACTGACTCATGCCATATACATTGGGGACCATTACCCAATCGTAGGCATCTATGAACATTTCCATGAACCATTTATAGACATCGTGCGGATGAAACTCGCACAGCAGCATAAAGTTGCCCAGTATCATGAGCCGCTCTATATGGTGGCAATAACCGGTCTTCAGCACCTTGCGTATGGTATTGTCGATGGGTGGTATGCCAGTAGTGCCGTTATAAAAGCTGGCGGGTATGGGGCGGGTAAACCCCCAAAAGTTGGTAGTGCGCTGCCGGCGGCCTTGTTGTGTGTAGACCAACCGAACGAACTCGCGCCAGCCAATGACCTGCCGAATGAAGCCTTCCAACGAGTTGAGCGGTATGGTGTACTGTGCCGCATGGGCCAGAGTAGCATCTACCACCTGCTGCGGAGTGAGCAGACCTGTATTGAGCATGGGGGTGAGTACCGAATGGAAGAGTGTGGTGTAGCCGGAAGCTATAGCGTCTTCGTACATGCCAAAATGCAGAAAACGCTGATGCAGGAATTGCTGCAATGCATCGGCTGCCGATAGGTGTGTGACCGCAAAAAGGTAAGGGCCATGCGGGCTACCGGGAGCATGCGGGAAATGGGTGGCTACATATTGGGCTGCTTCGGCCAGCCATGGCTGGCCCGATGTGTAAGTGACTGGTGGTGGAATAACCCCGGCAGGTAGCTTTTTGCGATTGTCGGTATCGAAACTCCAACGGCCTCCTTCGGGGGTGCCATCGGGATTGAGGAGTACCCCCAACCTGCGCCGCTGAAAAGTATAAAAATCGGCATGGAAGTAAGTGGATTTACTACCAGCCCAATTGGTAATGTGCTGCGATGTGCATAAAAAACCCGGCGATGTATAGGTGCCCAGATGAATACTACAAGCCGCACATGCCTGTGCCAGTCTGCGCTGCAGCCAATCGTCGGCCACATCGGCTATGTGCATGGTGGTGATACCCTGCTGTTGCAGGTGGGGTATCAACTGCTGTATGTGCGCATGTGCCGATGTTGCATCTACATAATGGACCTGATGGCCTGCCAGCACTTGCTGGTGGTAGTACTGCATAGAGGCGCGGTGCAAGACCAACTTGTGGGCATGAAAGTGGTATTGGGTAAAAAACAGTGCTTCTTCTACCAGCCAAATGGGCCTACCCTGCTCTATGGCAGGGTGCTGTGCAAACAATTGGTGCGGGAAGATGAGGGTAGCATGTGCCATGTATATGTACGTTGTAGTTATTTACCACCTGCACCGGTAACTGGTATGGAGGCGGGAGGCACATCGGGTTTGGCATAGGCCAAACGAGACAGGCGTGTGGCGGTGTGGTAACTATCGAGACCGGAGACGGTGAGCGAACCGGTGGCAGCAAGGTCTACAAAACCATCGGGCATGAGGGCATCTTGTGGCAGGGCAATGTGTACTATCTCGGCAATAATCATGACGGTGCCATTGTGGCGAATATCGACACGCTCGCGGAACTGCGCACCAATGTGTACTTTGCTTTCTTGCACGAAGGGTGGATAGAAGCCGGTAAGGTATTGTTCCGTTAGCCCGGTGGCTGCAAACTCCGACTGGTGGGCCGGGTAACGGGCGGCAGTCTGGTGGGCTGCCCTATACCAGTCTTCGTGTACATGATTGATGGTAAACTGGCGGGTAGACAATATATTATCGAGCGTATGGCGGTCTACACTATCGGGGCGAATGATGATACCCAACAGCGGAGGGTTTGCACCGAGATGAAACAACGAGCTGAATACGGCCAGATTGGTTTGCCCATTGCGGTTGCGGGTACCTATAACGCACAGGCTTTTGTAACCACCAATAGAATTGATGAGTGTGGCCCGGTAGCGTTGCTCCATAGTTTGTAACTGTGCCGATGTGATATTGACAGACATATGTAGTGTATTTATTATCGCTTGGAAATTTTATTGCCCGATATAGTGCGCTGACGGGAGCAGCGGAAACGATCAATATCGGGCGAGCGACGCTGTGCATGCTTGGTAGCGCAAGCCTCTACCCTTGTGCGCCATAGTTTGTAGCTGCTGAACTTCATGTGTTTCTTCATGAGTTTTTTCACATCGGCCTCGCGCAGGCCAAATTGCAGAAAAATGGCATCGAATGGGGTGCGGTCTTCCCATGCCATTTCTATGATACGGTCTATGTCGGCCATAGAAAGCGGAAGAGCAGAAGTGACCGGACGGGCGAAAGTAGGAGCTACCACCGGAGATTCATAAGCAGCAGGCGATGGGAGATCGCTGTAGTAGCAGTAATTGGGGTTGTTATCCATCATCACAGAATCATTTTGTTTAACGAAATTACAATTTTATTGAACAAAATATAACAAAGATGAAATAAATGGCAGCGCATTTTGCTTTGACAATACCGGGGGATATAAACCCAAATGACAGGAAATGGTTGGTGCCGTTAATTCGTATAGGTACTGTAGGAAAATATCGCACTTGTCTATACTTTTGAGGTTGCTGTATCGTTACGTAAAATGACGGTATCGGTTACTATTATCAACACCAAACCTATGTTGGATCAATTGAAGAAATACAAACAGGAAGCACTCATTATATTGGGGTTTGCTCTGCTGGCTCTTGCTTATTGCTACCCACAACTGAGTGGGATGAAGCTGAACCAGCACGATAATATATCGTGGCAGGCAATGTCGCACGAGGCAATGAAGTACCATGAGGAAACGGGTAAGGATGTATTGTGGTCGAACAGTATGTTTGGCGGCATGCCTACCTATACAACCTATGTAGGTGCTACTAATAATAACTATCCGGGCTTTGTGCAGGCTGTATTGCAGGCGGTGGGCAAACCAGCCTACTTCTTCTTTATACCCATGGTGTGCTTCTTTTTGCTGATGCAGGTATTGCGGGTAAATAAGTGGATAGGTGCGTTGGGTGCTGTAGCCTATGCGTTCTCTACCTATAACGGCATTATCATAAGTGTGGGGCACGAAACCAAGATGCTGACCATGGGCTATATACCGGCAGCACTTGCGGGTATGCTGCTGATATACAGAGAGAAATGGCTGACCGGTGCGGCATTGCTGGCGGTAACATTTGCATTGATATTCTCTAACAACCACTTTCAGGTAATCTACTATGCGTTCATCATGTTTGGCTGCTTTGGTGTGGCTATGCTGGTGCAGGCAGTAAAAGAAGGGAAGGTTAAGAGTTTTGTCCTTTCATCGCTGATAACCATAGCATCGGTAGGTGTGGGTGTAGGGCCCAGCATGCCCTCGCTGCTCACTACGGCCGAATATGCCAAAGAAACAATGCGTGGTGGTGGTAGTGAACTTTCGGGCCACGACCAGAAGAAAAATGGCGGTTTGGATAAGGAATATGCGTTCCGGTGGAGTAATGGTATTGGGGAGACCTTTTGCCTGATGATACCTTATTTATATGGAGGATCGAGCGGAGAGAAGGCCGAAAAAGCCCCCAAAACGCTGGAAGCCATTGGTGGACAGGCAGAACAACTGCCTTTGTATTGGGGCCCTCAACCGTTTCTGAGTGGGCCGGTATACTTTGGGGCTATTGTATGTTTTCTGTTTGTGCTGGGTTTGCTGGCTGTGAAATCGGTACACAAGTGGTGGATAGTAGCCGCATCGGCCATATGTATTGTAATGAGTTGGGGTAAGAACTTTGAGTCGATCAACTACTTGCTGTTCGATACACTCCCCTACCTCAACAAGTTCCGTACCCCCTCTATGATATTGGTGATACCAGAGTTCTTGTTCCCGCTGTTGGGTGCATGGGCACTGCAAGAGGTATGGGAGCGCAGAAAAGACCCGGCAATGTGGAAACACGTAAAAATGGCTGCGGGCATTACCGCTGGCCTGTGTGTGCTGCTGGGTGTGGGTGGTAGTGCGTTCTTCGACTTTACCGGAGGTGGCGATGCCCGTATACCGGAAAACATGCTGCAACTGCTGAAGGAAGACCGTGCATCGCTGGCTATGAAGAGCGGCCTTACCAGTGCCTTTTACATACTGGCCAGCGCGGGGCTGATATGGGCGTTCCTGAATGAAAGGGTGAAAGAAACGGTAATGATAGGCGGGATAGCCGCACTGACACTGGTGGACCTGCTGACAGTAAGTGCCAACTACCTGAACAAGGGAAGCTATGTAGATGCGGCCGAGTATGATGCCATATTTCAGCCAACGGAGGCCGATAAGGCCATTATGCAAGACCCAGACCCGTACTACAGGGTACTGGACCTGACCCGCGATACATATAACGATGCGGTGCAGGCCTACTTCCACAAATGTGTTGGCGGCTACCACCCAGCCAAAATGGAAATCTATCAGGACCTGATAGACCGACATATGAGCAAGGGCTTTAACCGTGAGGTGCTGAACATGCTGAACACCAAGTACATTATTGCCGGCCAGCGCGGGCAACAACCACAACCCATGCCCAACCCCGGTGCGTGTGGCAATGCATGGTTTGTAGAAGAGGTGAAGTGGGCCAATACTGCTGATGATGAAATGAACGGACTGAATGCACCGGGCATAGGCGACACTGCCGAAGTACCGGGTGCTTTTGATGCACGCAAAATGGCGGTAATACGTTCTACCTTCAAAAAAGACCTTGAGGGCTACAATTTTGGTAAGGACAGTGCCGCTAACATACACTTGTCGCAATATGGACTGGACGACCTGACGTTTGAGAGTAATAACAGCAAGGATGGATTGGCGGTATTTTCGGACATATACTACCAAAAGGGATGGAAGGCTTATGTAGACGAAAAAGAGACACCCATCATCAGGGCCAACTATGTGCTGCGTGCCATAAAAGTGCCACAAGGGCAGCACAAGATTGCGTTCCGCTTCAGGCCAGAGACATTTTACAATGGCCAGAAAATGGCTATGGCGAGCAGTATACTCATCATTGGGTTGATGTTGGCGGCTCTTGCACAAGTGTTTAGAAAGCCGGCAAAAGCTTGATAAAACCTGACATAATTTTATTCTATTGAGCCGGCAATGCCGGCTCAATTTATGTTGTGCAGAAATCGGGAGTATTTGTTAACTTTGCACTCCATTTACGAATTATGGATTCTTCAGTTAAGATATTTTCCGGTACGGGCTCTTCTTACCTTGCCGAGCAGATAGCACAAAGCTTTGGCAAGACATTGGGGGCACTCACCATACAAAAGTTCAGTGATGGGGAGTTTCAGCCTGTATTTCAGGAATCTATCCGTGGCGATTATGTTTTTCTGGTACAATCTACATTTGCTCCATCCGACAACCTGATGGAATTGCTGATGATGATTGATGCGGCCCGCAGGGCATCGGCCGGATACATAACGGCGGTGATACCCTACTTTGGCTTTGCCCGTCAGGACCGTAAAGACAAACCACGTGTGGCTATAGCATCGAAACTGGTAGCCAACCTGCTGACCACAGCCGGTGCCGACCGTGTGATGACCATGGACCTGCATGCACCACAGATACAGGGTTTCTTTGACATTCCGGTAGACCATCTGGATTCATCGGCTATCTTTATACCTTACATAGAGTCGCTGAAGCTGGATAAGAGCAATTTGATATTTGCATCGCCGGACGTAGGTAGTACCAACCGTGTACGCGAAGTAGCGAAGTACTTTGAGGTGGACATGGTAATATGCGACAAACAGCGCAAGCGTGCCAATGAAGTGGCTGCCATGACGGTGATAGGTGATGTAACCGGCCGCAATGTGGTACTGATAGACGACATATGCGACACGGCGGGCACACTGAGCAAATCGGCAGCGATACTGCGCGAGCGTGGTGCATTGTCGGTAAGGGCTTTCTGTACACACCCTGTGCTGAGTGGTAAGGCATATGAGAATATAGCCAACTCGCAACTGGAGGAACTGGTGGTATGCGATACCATACCGCTGAAAGCCGATGTAGAAAGGAGCAAAATAAAAGTATTGCCTACTGCCGACCTGTTTGCGGTAGCGATACGTAATACATTTGAGAATAAATCAATCAGTTCGCTTTTTATACACAGCAACAACCGTAACCGATAGGATACGAATTGGGGCTGAGAGGCGACTGGGCATTAATAGATTAAAACGACTGTTTATACAACAAAATCTGCCCCCACAAAGGGTTTCCTTATTAAAAAAAACCATTTCAACGACCGTATGTTAGGCAGATGATCTTGCGGCGCTGAAAGAAACAAACACTTAAGTAAGATGAAAAGTGTAAGAATTGAAGGAACTAACAGAAGCGAACTGGGCAAAAAAGCTACACGTGCCGTTCGTTCTGAAGGTCATGTACCTGCCGTAATATACGGAGGTAAAGAAACTATCCATTTCAGTGCGCCGCTGATGACGTTTAAAACGCTCATCTACACACCGGAATTCCAGATTGCAGAGATAGTGTTGGGCGACAAGACCTACCGTACTATTGTGAAGGACATACAGTTTGACGTTATTACCGACCAACTGGCCCACGTGGATCTGCTGGAACTGGTAGACGACCGCAAGGTTATTGCCAACCTGCCTTTGAACTTCACTGGTCAGTCTCAGGGTGTGAAAGACGGTGGTCGTTTGGAGCTGAAACTGAAAACGCTGAAAGTACGTACTTATCCCAAGTATCTGAAAGAAAGCATTGAAGTAAAGATAGATGGTCTGCAATTGCATGGCAACATACGCGTACAGGATGTAATTACAGAGAACATGGAGATCCTGAACTCGCCACGTATTCCTATTGCATCGGTAGTGACTACCCGTGCCCTGCGCCAGGCCGAAAGCGAAGCAGCAGGTGCCGCTAAAGGTGCTAAGGCTAAAGGTGGTAAGAAATAAGCTACCTGAAACTAATATACAGGAATCGCCTCCCGAAAACGGGAGGCGATTTTTTTTTGCCCCTTAACGAATAACATTATCCTAACGTTATTTTAATGTTCTGCTTACAAATAGTTTACGCAGAACTACTAAACATTACCTTTGCGCCCAAACAAATGTGAATAGATGCGGAAAAATCTCTCCATCCTTCTACTTTCTCTGCTGGCACCAGTGGCAAGCAATGCACAAAGGTTTCTGACAGACATTATGGATACCTCTACTGCTACAGGCAAGGGGATATACCCACTGTATCAGGCACATGACCGATTGAAGTTTGGCGGGTATATGCAGCCACAATTTCAGTTTGCCGATGACAAGGGGGTAAAGAACTACTCGGGTGGTGACTTTGCACCGAATTCGAATAACCGGTTTATGCTGCGAAGGGGTCGTATACGCATAGACTATCTGCACAACAACGAGAACAACCAGCCTATGGCGTACTTTGCATTTCAGTTTGATGGTACGGAGCGGGGCGTGGCTATACGCGATTTCTGGGGGCGTTTCTTTGAAAACAAAGTAGAATTGTTTGCCATAACTGCAGGTATGTTTGCCCGCCCTATGGGGTTTGAGGCCAACTTTTCCTCATCGGACAGGGAGGCCCCGGAACGTGGCCGTATGTCGCAGATACTAATGAAAACCGAGCGCGATATAGGTGCCATGATAACACTGGATGCCCGGAAAAAAGGGCATGCACTGCGCTGGATGAAGATAGACCTGGGTGTGTTTAACGGACAGGGGCTGGCAGGCCCACAAGACTATGACAGCCATAAAGACGTTATAGGCCGGTTTTCGGTAAAACCCAGAAAGCTAAAGAACGGCATTACGCTATCGGGCAGCGTATCGGGCTATTATGGTGGCATTACCAGTATGAGCCCGTGGATGTATGAGATGAAGCAGGACAATGGCGTGTATAAAATGATGGGAGATTCTGCCAGCAGCAATACCGGATATTTGTCGCCAAGGCAATATGCCGGTGCAGATGTGCAGCTAAAAATACCTAACAAGAAGGGGTTCAGCGAGTTTAGGGCAGAGTATATAAGGGGTACGCAGACAGGTACCGCAGCTACATCGGAAACGCCGGGCAGCTACCCGGTAGTGGGCACTGGTTATAGCCCGTTGTATGTGCGTCCTTTTGACGGTGCGTATTTCTATTACATACAGCACCTGGGCAGTACCAGAAGTTTGTCTATACTGAAACTGGACTGGTATGACCCCAACAGACTGGTAAAGGGTACCGATGTGAAGGCTGCGAATGGCTACACGGCGGCCGATGTACGCTATAACACGGTTGGTGTAGGCTATATGCGTGTGCTGAATGCCCACACCAAGCTGACACTGTTCTATGACTGGATAATGAATGAGGAAACATCTATAACGGGCTTTACGAAGGATGTGAAGGACAACATCTTTACATGCAGGGTACAGTTCCGTTTTTAGCTTCGCAGCCCGCTGTTTCCCCTGAGTCCTATACGAGAGGCACGGGGGAAATAGCAATTGCTTTCTTCCAGCTAATTTGAGCTGAAGCCCCCCGCAGACGGAAATCTATTCTGCATTCCTGAGAACCCCTTCTGGAATATCAGGAACGAGAGATGCTTGTTCTATAACTCAATGAACTTATTGAATTTGCCCCAAAAGCAACACCCCGATGCAGACGCATCGGGGTGTTTTTGTATATGGGTAAAAATAAAACTACTATTGTCCGGGTTTTTCCAGCAGTTTGAAGAACTGGTCGAGCTGCGGAAGTATAACGATACGAGTGCGGCGGTTGGTTGCATTGCCTTCTTTGGTATCGTTGCTGGCTATTGGTTTATATTCGGCACGGCCTGCGGCTGTGATACGTGCAGGGTCTACACGGTACTTGTTTTGCAATACACGAACCACAGAGGTGGCACGCTTCACGCTCAGGTCCCAGTTGTCTACCAAGACACTGCCATTGTAAGGCTTGTTGTCGGTATGACCTTCCACCATAAACTCGATATCGGGTTGGCTATTGATAACCTTTGCTACCTTACCCAGCACCTCGCTTGCGCGGTCTGTGATGTCGTAGCTACCACTCTTGAAGAGCATTTTATCTGATATATCTACATAGACCACACCTTTATCCACCTTTACGTTCACGTCGTTATCGGCCAGATTGCCAATTGCGCTTTTCAGGTTGATAACCAAAGCCATGTTCATGGAATCTTTACGATTCATGGCAGTTTGCAGGTCTTTGATATAGGCATCCTTCACACCTATATTATCGAGTGATTTCTTGATGCTCTCGGCCTGAGAATTGGAAATAACAGAGAGGTCTTTCAATTGATCGAGCACCTGACTGCTATTGGCTTTGCTATCGGCAAGTTGTGCTTCAAGCATTTTCAGTTTGTCCTGATCGGCCTTGCTGGCAGCCTGGCATTTAGCATTTTCGAGCATGAGGATACGGTACATGCTATCGAGCTTTTTGGTATCCTCTTCGCATTTTTTGAGTTTTTTAGGAGCGGAGCAAGAAAAGAGCGCGGCCGATGCAACGCCTGCTACTAGAAAGTGTGTCAGCTTCATGTTTAGACTATTTGTGAAAAATGGTTGTTGATAAAAACCCCGAGTCAAAGGTATTTAATATCTGTATAACGGAACCGTTAAGAAAAAACAAAATGATAACGCAAACAAAAGAAACCGAAGATATTGGGCACTGAAATGCAGCATTTTGCAGAAAAACAGCCCCCAAATGACCTCCAAAACGTCATTTTCAGCATCGTTTAAGCGTGTTAAAAAAAACCTTAATGCAGCCAGAATGCGCCACAAAAAGAATGTAGCACAATGAATGCGTAGCAGATATCATCAGAACTTGGTACCTATAGTAAAGGCTATGTTGGCAGTAGCAAAGTCGGTAGTGGCTACAGGAGGCGCAGCAACGGCCTTGTTGGATACGATGTAACTGCTGTTGTAGCTGTATGGTGTGCCGCTATACTGCCATTGGCTAATGGTGACTGCGAGATCGGCAAATAAATGTTCTGTACGGAAGCCCAAGCCACCGCCAAAATCGAGCCGATCGCCGGCGATACCGGCCGATGGTGCATAGGGATTGGTGTAGTAGCCGGTACCTACCCGTGCCATAAACTCTTTGGTAAGCAAGACCTCGCCACCTATACGGAAGCCCACACTGGACTGGTAACGGTTGGCCAGTGCACTGTTCATTGCATTTTGGGCATTGGTGTAGGTGTTTCCGTTACCATCGGATATGGGGTAAATGAAGCTCATGAAACTATAATCGGCATAGTCGAGATCGGCGGTGATGAACCCTACCCCTTTGAGAATGTATGATGCGCTGAGTATGCCCCGCCACGGAGTAGTGAGACCGTAACTAAACTGATTGGATTGGGTGAGATTGTTGGCTGTAGATACCTCGTAAATACTTGACCCGAAATTGGAAAGAATTTTGGGGGTATACGTTTCGTTGAGGGCATAATAGCTGGGCGAATGCAAGGCTGCACCAACACGAAGGCTTCTATTGAATTTGTAGATTGCCCCCAACTTCAGATTGATGCCTACGCCCGTAACATCTAAATCTTGATTGTAGCTGAAGGAGCGGAAACCAGAGGGATTGGGTGCATTGTTGCCAATGGCCAACGACTCGCTATAAGTGGAATTGATACTGTAGCGAATAGAGGGAATACCCATGGTGGCACCCAGCATCAGCTTTTCGCGGTAGTTGCCTGCCAGAGAAAATGTCCACTCGTTTACCCGACCACGCTCGCGCACGTATTTGTCCTGACGGATGCCGCCCGTGTAGGGCACCACTGTAGTAAACTGATTGCCGGGACCATCGTTGATGAGGTATGCCTGATAACCGAGGTAACCGGGCACAGAGAGTAGATCTGTACTCAATGCATCGGCGGGGTATTGATTGGCATCGGCCTCGAAGGCGAGTGTAGCAGAGCTTGTGTTAGTGTGGCCTACGTAGCTGTAATTGCGATTGATATCGGCAAGGCGGTTGAAGCCCATGGCAAATGTTACAGACTTCCAGTCGCGGCGGTCGTAGCGTTTGCCCCTGGGGGCATCGGTAAAGACCATACCAAAGTTATTGACATTGAACCGGATATTATTATCATTGGTAACGCTGCCCAGATATTGTGAAGAAGATGAAGCAGCCTTGACAGACGGAGTGAAAGAAAACTCGGAGCTACGATAAACGCCAAGACCAGCAGGATTGACACTGGAAGAAGAAAAATCGCCGCCGATAGAGCCCAACGCATTGCCAAACCCCATAGAACGTGCTGTACCCTGTGCCGACAACTGCGAAATGTAAATGGGATAATAAACATCTTGTGCCATGGCCGATGAAGCCACCAGTGCCCAAGTAGCAGTAAGTAAGGTTAGTTGATTGACTTTCATAACGTATGTGTGTGTTTGTGTGTATAGAGACAATATGTACAAGCAGCCAATGGATACGTGTAACCACAGACAATGGTACAAAAACCATACCCAAGCCAAGCAAAAAGGCATTGCTACAGAGGTAGCAATGCCTTTTTATCATTTCTTTAACCGGCTGAACATGTTTATAAATATGAACAGTAAACAATGTAATTGCAACAAAACGGGCAACGTAATAACGTACCAATATAGGCTATACCTTATGGTGTGCTACGAAACTAACGACGACCGCCACCACCACGGGCACCACCGCCGCCGCCGCCAGAGCTACTACCACGGCCACCGAAGCCACTGCTACCAGAATTGCTACCACCAAACGAACGACTACCACCGAATGACGGACTTTGCTGACGTGCGGGCCCATCGGAATAACTGCGGGATGCACGGCCACCACCATATGCCGGTGTGCTGCCACCCTGCTGCTGTGCTATGCCAGAACGACCACTCCAGCCACCACCATCGGCCCCCTGAATGTTGCGCCAGAAACCACCACGCTGGCGTGTGCCACTGCCGGCACCTGCACCCTGCTGTGCAGGACGGTTGCCGTTATTGTTATATTGCTGCGAATAACCTCTGCTGCCCCAACCACGGCCGGTATTGCCATTGTTGCCACTGTTGGTACCACGATACATATTGACACCGGAACCGGCAGAGGTGCCACGCAGGCCCAACTGGCTTACAGTAGCACTGCGGTAGGGATAGCCGCTACCTGCACGGTAACCGGCATTGCGTGGACCGTATGAGTAGTTGCGATAGCCATTATTGTAGCGGCTTCCGTCGTGGTAGCCATTCCAGTAGCCGTTGTAATAACCACCACCGTAGTAGCCGCCACCGCCCCAGCCCCACCAGGGCGATGCCCCCCAGCCACAGGCATAGGAAGGATAGTTCCAATAACTACCCCAAGCACCGTAGCCGTACCAACTATTCCACCCCCATGAAGAACTCCAGTAAGGGCCATAACCAAAGCCAACCGAGATGCCGGGCCGCCAAGGGTTGTAGCCCCAATAAGGATCGTACCAATTGCGGTTGTACCAAAATGGGTTGTAGAAGGTACTGTAGTACCCCATGTTATAAAAGTCGTTATCGAACCGGTTGAGACGGGTGCTGTAGGCACCATCATCATCGTAGTCGACATAATCTTCGCCATTTTCGTAACCGCCCGCATAATTGTCGGGCATGGAAGATGAGCCAGATTGGTTGTACATACCATTGTCGAAACGGTTGGGGTCTCCGTTCTGTTGGTCTTGTCTGCGTTGCTGACGACGGGCTTTTCGGTCGGCCTGTTCGTTTGCCGATTTTGACTGATCTTCGCCTGTGGCGTAGATATCGTCGGTCTGCGCAAAGGAACTCTGTGCAATTCCCCCGAGCAACAGAGCCATTAATACGAAACGTTTCATTTTGAACCTATTTAACGTAGTATGAAATTAGTAATTTTGCGGCGATTGATAACCAGACCAGTTCAACTTTAACAAATAGGGTACGTGCTACAAAGCGTTACCAGTCTGGTATTTTCTATGCTAAAAGCGTGCCAAACAAAACTATGTCAAAGGAAATAACACCAAGATCGACCGATTATTCGCAATGGTATAACGACATTGTACTGAAAGCAGGGCTTGCCGATTACTCGGCAGTGAAAGGCTGTATGGTAATAAAGCCGCATGGCTACGCCCTGTGGGAGAACATGCGTGATGTGCTGGACAAGATGTTCAAAGCAACCGGCCACCAGAATGCGTATTTTCCGCTGTTTATACCCAAGAGCTTTCTGAGCAAAGAAGCGGCACATGTAGAGGGTTTTGCCAAGGAGTGTGCTGTGGTAACCCACTACCGACTGAAAAATGACCCCAATGGCGGTGGTGTAATAGTAGACCCTGATGCCAAGCTGGAGGAAGAACTGATAGTGCGCCCTACGTCGGAAACCATTATTTGGAATACGTATAAAGATTGGATACAGTCTTACAGGGATCTGCCATTGCTGATAAACCAATGGGCGAATGTGGTGCGCTGGGAAATGCGTACGCGTCTGTTTCTGCGTACTACAGAGTTTTTGTGGCAAGAGGGGCACACTGCGCATGCTACCCGCGAAGAAGCTATAGAAGAGACCCGCAAAATGCTGGAGGTATATGCCACTTTTGCCGAAGAATATATGGCGGTACCGGTGGTAAGAGGCGTAAAGACTGCCAATGAACGTTTTGCAGGAGCTGAAGACACCTATTGTATAGAGGCGTTGATGCAGGATGGTAAGGCACTACAGGCAGGTACATCGCACTTTTTGGGACAGAACTTTGCGAAAGCATTTGATGTACAGTTTCGCGATAAGGCCAATAATCTGGACTATGTTTGGGCCACATCGTGGGGAGTATCTACACGGTTGGTGGGAGCATTGGTAATGGCGCACAGCGACGATCAGGGTTTGGTATTGCCGCCAAAAATAGCCCCATTGCAGGTGGTTATAGTGCCCATTATGAGTAAGGATGTGGCAGCACAAGCAAAAATTGATGAAGTGGCCCATAACCTGATGACGGCACTACGCAACAAGGGCGTGAGCGTGAAGTATGACAATGACGATGCCACAAGGCCGGGATGGAAATTTGCCGAATATGAACTGAAGGGAGTACCAGTGCGGGTGGCACTAGGCGCGCGCGACCTGGAAATTCCCGCGAAAACAGTATTCCAAATTACCGGTGTGCAAGTGAAGCACGATGAACAGGAACGGGTTGAAATTCAATTTTCCGATGAACTGAACGATGCGCAAAACCTGAGTGGATTAATTACCCTTGCAGGCAAGCCTGTGTCGGCGAGTGTTGATGGCAGTGTGATTCGCTTTGCGTTGGACCAATCCGCCAGCGGCGAGCAGGAATTGCGGGTCAGCGCGGCCATCGCAAGTCGCACCCATAAAACTCTCGCAAGCGATTACCAGCAACCATTGGTGTTGCAATTGGTGAAGCCGTTGGTGCGCTTTGTGGGCAAGACTTCCATACTGCCACCTGCTGCAAAAATATCTGTGCCCTTTGAAGCGGCGGGTGTGGATTCGGTGCAAGTGATTGCCTTTAAAGTCTTCGCTAATAATATCGGCCAATATTTGCAGGATTATCAATTAACCGCCGCTTATCCTGCCGCCGATACGGGGCGTTATCTCTGGCGTAAAACCTATCGCCTGCCGGAAATTCCACGGGGTGATACCCAGCGTTTCAACCTGGACCTCACCGAATTAATGGCGCAGCATCCGGATGGATTGGTTCGCCTGGAATTGCGCATTGACCGCAGTAATTCCATTTACAGTTGCGACCAGCCGAGGCCAAAAGAGCCGGTTGCCGCCATGCCGGAAAACAGCGATGGCGACAGTTATTACGAGCGCGAACAAGAGCCCGCCTGGTATCAGCAGTATTACCAATCCCAGGGTTACTACAACTACAGCGAACGCAACAATCCCTGCGACGATACCTATTATTACTACGGCGATAACGTGTCTAGCGCGCGCAATTTTTTGGTGTCCAATATCGGCCTGCTGGCAAAACGCGGCGGCGATAACCAATTGCTGATAGTAAGCACCGCATTGGATTCCGCCCAACCCTTGGGGGGAACTGAAATTACCGCCTATAACTACCAGCGGCAACCCGTGGGTTCTGGCACAACGGATTCCTATGGCATGTTGCAATTGACCACCGACGGCGCGCCCTTTTACCTGGAAGCCAGGCACGGCAAGCAACCGGGTTATTTGCGCCTGCGCAATAGCGAAGCCCTACCTACTAACCAATTCGATGTAAGT
>JAGKWS010000177.1 GCA_021151685.1 Chitinophagaceae bacterium | reverse complement strand
GTCTTTGAACTTGGCTTTATAGTCGTTGATGCTGTGCGACAGAATCTTCTTGGCAAGGCGTGCATTTTCGAACTCTTCTACTTTCACTTCCTTACGTTCCAGCTTTTTGTACTCCTCAAAGAAATGGCGCATCTCTTCTATAAAGTGGGGGGCCAGTTCGCTGATGTCATTAAAGTGCGCCACGCTCATATCGTTGGCACAAACGGCTATCAGCTTGTCATCGGCCTCGCCTTGGTCCAGCATGCGCATTACGCCAATAATTTTGGCTTCTACTATGCAAAGTGGCTGCATTTCTATTTGCGAAAGTACCAGAATGTCCAGCGGGTCATTGTCATCGCAATAGGTACGTGGTATAAAGCCGTAATTGGCAGGGTAGTATACCGATGAGTACAGCACGCGGTCCAGCTTCAACAATCCTGTTTCTTTGTCCAGTTCGTACTTGGCTCTGGAGTTTTTTGGAATTTCTATAATTGCATTTACCGTGTTGGGGACATTGTCGCCAAAGCTGACGTCGTGCCAGGGATTGAAAATCATAAATGTTATCGGTTGAAAAAAAAATTTCGCAAAAGTACAAAGGAATACAACGGCATTTACGTCTTATTTAAAAGTACTCCCTTTTTCACCTCCGAAAATTTAAGCACATCGTCTGAAGATATACCCATAATTTTTGCAAAGAGCGGGCAATAAACAACGCATAACGTGCGTTGCAAGATGTCTAAGAATCAATGCAGACGGGGAAAATACCAGTGTTATATTTAGCAAATATTTTCAACGTCAAAATTGTTTTTTTGAACCGTACCTATATCTTTGCAAACACTCAAAATAGGGTTTCAACAGTTACCAGTTTATTTAAAATCAGAAAACACAAATTAAAATCAGAATTATGGCAGACGTAAAAACAGCCGCAGCAAAACCCGCAGCATCTCAGGGACATGCAGGAAAACCAAAAAATTCGAACAATTTTTGGCTCAATCTGGCGATGGTTGTCGGTTGTATTGTGGCAGGTGAACTTATCTGGAATTTTGTACTTGGGTCGGCTAGTAACTTCCACGACGGCGCAACAAGAGAGAAACCCGCAAACGTTTTGGGTACCATGTATCAGGGTGGTTTTGTGGTACCAATTCTTATGGCAACCTTCCTTACGCTGGTATCATTTGTATTGGAGCGTGCCTTTACAATAGTAAAAGCAAAAGGTAAAATTGATGGCGGTGAGTTTGTACGTAAAGTACAGTATCACCTGGCTAACAAAAATGTAGAGGCGGCAATTGCGGAGTGCGACAAACAAGCAGGTTCTGTAGGTAATGTAATGCGTGCAGGTCTTTTGAAATATAAAGAAATGACCACTAACCACGAGCTGGATACTGAGCAAAAAGTATTGAGCATTCAGAAAGAAATAGAAGAAGCAACTGCACTGGAATTGCCCATGCTGGAAAAGAACCTCGTATTCCTTTCTACAATTGCATCTTGCGCTACCCTTTTGGGTCTGTTTGGTACGGTATTGGGTATGATTCGTTCATTTGCGGCCATGGCGAATGCCGGTGCACCTGATGCTGCGGCTCTGGCGGCTGGTATCTCTGAGGCCCTTATCAATACGGCACTGGGTATCGGTACATCTTTCTTTGCCATTGTATTCTACAACTTCTTTACTACCATCATCGACGGTATTACGTTCTCTATAGATGAAAGTGGTTTCACACTGACACAGAGCTTCGCATCGAGCTATAAATAGCAGCGAAGCACTGTGCCAACAGTGCGGGAGGGTATGTAGATAAAAAATATTTGTATGCCCTTTGTGGAAAATGAAACAAAAAGCATCTAATCAATAAGAACAGAAGGAAATACAATGCCAAAAGCTAAATTACCTCGTAAGAGCACAAACATCGACATGACGGCGATGTGTGACGTGGCGTTTCTGCTGCTTACGTTCTTCATGCTTGCCACCAAGTTCAAGCCAGAGGAACCGGTAGTGGTAAAAACACCATCGTCTATCTCGGAGATTCCGCTGCCGGATGTAGACATCATGCTGCTGACGGTAGACCCAAAGGGTAGAATATTCTTCTCTATTGACAACAAGCTGAAAAGAAAAGAGCTGATAGAGAGTGTGAATGACGAGCGCAAGCTGGGTTTGACACCGGAAGACATCAATGCATTTGCCATTGGCCCTTCTATTGGTATCCCATTCAGCCAATTGAAGTCTTTTTTGAATATGCGGCCTGATGAGCAGGGCGAAATGATGAAAGAGGCTCAGGGTGTGCCTGTTGACACAACTGTAATGTCGCCTACCAACGAATTGGCCCAATGGATAAAGAGCGCACGCTACACCAATCCGAAGTTGCGTATCTGTATAAAAGCCGATGGTGATGCAGCCTACCCGCATGTTAAAAAAATCATCAGCACGCTGGAAGGGTACAAAATATTCAAATTCAACCTCATCACGAATCTGAAAGCAGTGCCGCCGGGTACGGCTGCGTTTGAGGAGCGAAACAAGGTTGCGAAAGCCGACTAACAAATTTTTGCCGCTGCGGCGGAGTAACAAATAAAAAGACATTTGCGCTATGGCAGAAATGGATACCTCCAGTGGTGGGGGACATAAAAAAGGCCCTGGGGTCAAAAAAGGAAAGAAGTTAAGTACAAGGATAGATCTTACCCCTATGGTGGATCTGGGTTTTCTTCTCATTACATTCTTCATGTTTACGACTACGCTTGCAAAGCCGAAAACGATGGAGATAAACATGCCGTACAAGGATAAGAACCTGACGGAAGAAGAAAAGAACAAACTGAAGGCAAGTGCGGCCATGACTATCTTGTTAAGCAAGGATCACCGCATATACTATTATGAGGGTATTGGAGACGACCCAGTTTTGAAAGTGACTGGCTTTAAGGCAAAGGATGGTATTCGTGATGCCCTTATTGCAAAGAAAAAACTGGTAGCTGGTTTGAAACAGTCTGGTGCGCTTGGCCCTAAAGATGAAATGACTGTGTTGATAAAACCAGATAGTACCAGTACTTATAGCGACCTGGTGAACATGCTGGATGAGATGAGTATTAATGATGTGAGAACATATGCCATCATTGATATTTCGACAACAGAGCAAGGTTTTATAAGTGCTACAGAAAAAGCAAGCGGATTGTAATAGTTGTATTTAGTTGACAAAGACTAAAACAGAACAAAACCAACGAATTGTACAATGGATATTAATAAAATTCTTACCAGCGACTACCTCGACATCATATTTGATGGACGTAACAAGGTGTATGGTGGGTATGAATTGCGTAAGAACTATCCCAAACGAGCAGCAAGATCTATGCTGGTGCTGGTGTTTGTGGGTGTAGGTATTGGTGCTTATGCGTTCATTAGCCGTAACCTGAAGACGGAAAAAAAGGAAGTGTTTGTGCAAAAACAGGTGACGTTGGCAGAACCGCCGCCAATAGACC
>JAGKWS010000176.1 GCA_021151685.1 Chitinophagaceae bacterium | reverse complement strand
GAGTATACCTTCCTGTTTTACCTCAATTTTTGTTTTATTGAATACCGAAGCCAATCGTTCCAGCTCTTCGGGGGCCACCACTTTGTCTACCACTACAATAGCATTGCTGAGGTCTCCGCCCTTTATCAGGTTGTTATCCAGCAGGTACTCGAGCTCGTGCAGGAAGCAAAATGTGCGACAGGGACCAATTTCGGTACGAAACTCGTTCATATGACGCAGCGCAGCATGCTGCGTACCCAATACCGGCGAGTTGAAATCTATAAGTGCAGTTATCTGATAATCGCTGGCTGGTATGGCCAGCATATCTACCTTTTTTACAGGGTCGTAGTAATGTATGTTGCTATCCAGCGTGTATACTATACGTTTTGCTTCCTGCTCTTCTACACCTACACTTTCTATGGCCTCCATAAACTCGCGGGCACTACCGTCCATTATAGGCACTTCGGGGCCGTCGAGCTCTATGAGCACATTGTCTACGCCCATACCTACCAGTGCTGCCATAGTATGCTCTATGGTAGATACACGTGCGCCATTGTGCTCTATAGTGGTACCGCGAGACGTATCAACAACCAAGTCTGCATCGGCCTTTACAACCGGCTTTTCGGGTAGGTCTATACGCTGAAAGCGGATACCGTAACCGGGGTTGGCAGGTCTCATGGTCATTGTTACCTGCTTGCCTGTATGCAGACCTACCCCATGTAGTGTTACATGGCTTCGCAGCGTATGCTGATTGGTGTTTACTGTGTGGTTCACTTCGGTCTTCTTTTTGTTATCAGGTTTGGATACGTTCATTTCGCTCACTATTCCATATCCGTATTTCTGGCATTGAGTAGCGCAGTAAGTTGCTGCACGGTTTCTTCCAGTTTCAACAGACGATTTTGCAATTCAGGCAAATTTCTAAAAATTGCCTGACTTTTCAGTGAACTTTTGTAATCAAATGCCGGAGAACCATTTAATGTTGTATTTGTGTTGGTAACCGATTTCGATAATCCACTCTGGGCATTGATTCGGGTGCCATCGGCTATCTGTATATGCCCTACAATACCTACCTGCCCACCAATAATATTGTTGCGACCTATGTGTGTACTGCCAGAGATGCCTGTTTGAGCCGCAATAACGGTGTTCTCACCTATTTCCACATTGTGGGCTACCTGTATCAGATTATCGAGCTTTACGCCACGGCGAATGATAGTAGACCCCATAGTAGCACGGTCTACTGTGGTATTGGC
Source organism: Chitinophagaceae bacterium (assembly GCA_021151685.1). GTDB lineage: Bacteria > Bacteroidota > Bacteroidia > Chitinophagales > Chitinophagaceae > Nemorincola. Next base: position 2,251 of record JAGKWS010000176.1, on the reverse strand, counting down.
ACCTATTTCCACATCATTTTCTATTATCACATTACCTATCTGCGCAATTTTTTTATAAGTACCATCGGGCAGTGGGGCAAAACCAAAACCATCGCCCCCTATAATAGTACCAGAATGTATAACCACGTTGCTCCCCAATTCGCAACCCTGATAAATGCGCACACCGGGATATATGCGCGACCCTCTACCAATTTTCACATCTCTGCCAATATAGCAACCGGGGAAGATCTGCACATCGGGACCTATTACGGCACCATCATCTACATAAGTAAATGCCCCTATGTATGCATTGGGTGCAATTGTTGCTTTTTCCGACACGTAGGCATGCAATTCTACTCCTGTTTTGCCCGAACCCGACGTTATGTTTTGGTAATGCTCTAAAAGCGTAGCAAAGCTGCTGTATGCGTCTTGTACCCTAATGAGCGTAGTGTTTACCGGTGCAGCAAGCTGCAACGACTCGTTGACGATGACTACAGACGCTGCAGAGGTATAGAGATACTCTTCGTACTTTTTGTTGGAAAGGAAACAAAGGTCGCCACTTTGTGCTTCTTCAATTTTTGCCAGGTTGCTTACCGTTGCCGTAGGGTCTCCTTCCAGCTTGCCTTGTAAGAACGTTGCTATCTGCTGCGCTGTAAATTGCATGTATTGCTGATTCAAATTGTTTTCTGAAGATATTGCGTTGGGGAACTGCTCCCAGACATACATGCAATCGATACAGGCTCTACACATCTATTGCGCATAACAAATATAGTTTTTGTGCACTACTTTAGCAAGAGCTTGATTCACCATTGAGTCGTCTATTTCTGTAATATTTTTTACAGCTCCACTTTTTGTTTCTATTGTAATTCTTTCGTCGTTGATGTTGTACGTACTGTTGGAAGTGGTACCACCAAAAACGTAATATTTCAGTTCTTCGTCAGATAGTCCTTTTCCTTTTCTTATCTCTTCTCTTTTCTCTTCCAAATTGCTTGCCAAAGATTGAGAACTGAAGATTACTTTATATAATTTTCTTAGAATTATCATTTTGCAGAGATCCGACAGCACTTTGTCGGTATGCTGCTGCCACACTTTTACTGAAGCCAATATATCGCTATCGTCCATACTACAGAAGATATCGAGATGCTCATCGGACGCAAGGAACTCGTTTTCTGTAATATCTTTTGCAAGGAAATGCTGTAAAGCCGGTGTTGCAAAAACACGCTCGCCTGCCATTGCCAGCTCGCGGGCACGCTTCAATATGTTGATGAGAAGTAATTCGGTACTCAATACGGTTTTGTGCAGGTATACCTGCCAGTACATCAAACGGCGGGCAATGATGAATTTTTCGACCGATTGAACGCCTTTCTCCTGTACCATCAGTTCGTTATCGCGCACGGTAAGCATCTGCAATATTCGGTCGTAACCAATTACCCCTTCGGACACCCCTGTATAAAAAGAATCGCGATTGAGATAATCCATACGGTCTACGTCTAACTGACTGGACACCAGTTGATGCAGGTATTTTGCCGGATAGGACCGGCTAAATATTTGGATGGCGGTATCTAACACACCCCCCATCTCTTTGTTCATCCGCTTCATGATGAGGCGGGAAATAGACTCGTGAGAGAGCGACACGAGTGTATGCTCTAATGAATGCGAATAAGGGCCATGCCCCACATCGTGCAACAGGGCAGCCAAACGGGTAGCCAAATATTCGTCTTTGCTGGTTTCTATGCCCCTTGTTCGAAGCTCATCCATTGCCTTTCCCGCAAGGTGCGATGCACCGAGCGAATGTGCGAAACGGGTATGTACCGCACCGGGGTAAACGAAGTCGGCAAGACCCATCTGCTTGATGCGACGCAGACGCTGAAACCACCTGTGATTGATTACGTCTAACAGTTCAGGCTCTGGGAATTTGATGAAACCATACACCGGATCGTTGACAATTTTTACCCCTATATTCATTCGGATGCCAAAATTAAGCACCTACCCGCAATATTGTCGTACTGACAAATCATTACACATAGTTTTAACTAAATCGGGGTTGCCTGTTACGGCAACCCCGACATTTATATTTCTTTCATTATGCTTTCATATTACTTCCTACTGTTCCAGCACAAAGTGGAATGTCTTTGATTGGCCGTCCAGTTGCAGTGTCAGCAGGTACATGCCCGATGACAAGCTGCCGTCCAGCACCAGCTGTGCGTCTATCTTGCCTGCCGTCATCTTCAAATCGCCACGGTATACTACCTGACCCAACATGTTCGTGATC
>JAGKWS010000175.1 GCA_021151685.1 Chitinophagaceae bacterium | reverse complement strand
ATTGTAAGGGGTGTAGAATTTCCCGTTTTTGAAAAGGGGGGGGGCTGTGCTTTGCAATAGTGTCATTGAATGGTGAGTGTGATGTTTTGCATACTGATTTCTTTGATAGTTTTTCTCTAAAATATTTTTATATGTGATTTATGTTTCTTTATTTTATTAATAGAAAATATCATTATGGAATCTGGAGTTATAAATTATTTCAGCAATAGCCTCAATTTCAGTCTTCTGGTACAGGGGGCCTTCTTTACGATATGTATGTCTTTTGTTTTTCTTTATTTGGCCCGGAAAACGGAACAGTGTATAAAAGATTTTAGTGCCAATGATACGGAAGTCGAGCTTACACAACGAATAGCAATCATTGTTACAGATACGTTTGCTTTTTTCAGGAACAATGTTCTGAATGCCAATGCTAGTAGTTCAAGTGACTCGAAGATTTTTTGGTATGATCAGAAAAATAAATCGCAAAAGAGTGTAAGGGGTGCTATATCCTTGCTTTCTGCATTATTGGTGGCTGTTGTTATAGTGGTTTCTGTATTTGCTTCAGGTATACTTGTGAATCGGGTGGCTGATACTGCACTAGATTTACACCCGAGTTGGCACTTGGGACTGAAGCAGATTTGGATAAAATCAAATTACAGTTACGAGGTGGATAGTGCAGGATACAAAATAATTAGACATGTGAATTTTGTAAATGAGACAGATAATGCTATTAAGATACATTATTTCAACAAGATATACAAAGCGGCAAAGTATTTCAGTGATGAAACCAAATTGGAAATCTATTATGGAGCCAAGCACAAGGTATTAGATAATGACAAATGGGCTAACTACTTAATAGTTTCTCAGACTTTAATAAATTATTCTCAAGTATTGGTGCTTACTTTTTTGGTGTCTATATATGTACTGTATTTTGTATTGTTTGTAAATGTTGTAGGCGTTGTTGGGAGAGAGGTAAAGGGGAAACGAATAATGGCGGGTGTTGGTTTTTGTACAACAGCTGCAATTATAATTATTGTATCTTTTTCCATTTTTATTTTCAATATCGAATGGTGCTGTATTTCCGTTGTTCCACTTTGTTTACCCATGTTGATTTGTATTGTTCAGTTTTGTTTTGGAATAAAAGGATCATCTCGTATACCGGTTAATACTGTATTGATTTACTTATGTACATTTTTGTATGTAGCTGCTGGGAGTGCGTGGAATTCTAATGAAGGTGAATTTGATGCTAAAGTTTTAGGTGTTTATAAAACAATTACGAATAACTTTTATGTGAACGAGTTAGATTATTTACAAAAGGAGCCTAAGTATCCCAATTTTGCAGACACAAGTAGAAAAGGAAACGAATTAGACTCTTTGACTAACGTTCGCAATCTCCTGAATAAAAGGATTGATAGTGTGAAAAATAACATGCGAAAGTGATTTTGCAATAATGAGTATTGTTGTCGGTACCAGACTATTGCTGATATACTTATTTTGTTAGTGATGTTTTTTGTGGCTGGTGTAAAATAAGTATCTTCTTTTCTTCCGTATTTTGGAATTTATATCCGTTTTGTGGATTTTTTGAAAGCATAGGCTTTTTTTATTTGCTGATTATCAGTTGATTGTAATTGTGGCATGTGGTTGGTGATGAAATGAATATGCAAAGAATAAACAACAACATACTGTTCCCTTCACATGTCTGCATTGAACAGCATAGAGTATGAGAGGTATCCGCAAGATTGTGGGGCATGTTTTAAGTGCAAATTATTAACAAGCGTTTAGTTTTCTTACCAATACTTAACAAAGGCATCTCTTAGTATTGCCAAATAAACTGAGAGGCCATTCAATAACCAACAACAATGAAACTGCTGCATAACATACCGGGACTGAGCGCAAAGGTGGCCACACTGTTGCTGAGTGTGCTGACGGGTTTTGCCGGTACTGCGCAGACTGGTGTGCGGACATTTGATGGAACCAGTGCGCTGGAAACTGTGAGGGGTGAACATTTTGCCAGCCGTAACCAGCAGGGTGCTGTGGTGCGTGTGCGTAAGGCAGGTGGTGGTGAGGTTGGTGCGAACAATGGGTTGTACCGTGTGGGGGTAGAGGCAACGTTACTGAATCGTGGGGGACTGACGGCTGGTATAAATAATATATTTGCCAATGAGGGTGAAGGTGGCAATGCCGAGCGTGTAGATTACATAGTGCCGGGTGGTTTTACTGTAGTAGCGGCTGCTAAGGAGGGATTTGTAGTAGCTGACGGGGGGAGCGACCATGAGGCGTTTTGCGTAGCCGCTATTACTGCAATAGACAATGCCGGAGAACCTGTTGCCTACTCGAAAACGCTGACGGTAGGCAATAATGCCTACGGACCTGATGCGGCTGGAGTGCTGGTGCGGTTTGCCGATATGGGATTGGCAAGTGGTGCCGTTGTGTATGGCTATAGTGTAATGGCCAGCGACATGGCCGCAATGCCGGTGGCTAATTGGAAGAACTACCCCAACAATACTGATGCGAGCCAAGGTGGTTTGGATATGCTGGGGGTAATGGGTTTTTATGTAGTATCGGACAGGGTGGCACCAGTGGCCAGGGATGTAGAAGTAACCGCAATGGGCATACAGCCAGTGCGGGTGAAGGGTGCCGGTGCAACAGATGCGGGTGAGATTGCCTTTTATACGCTGGTGCGTGTGCCGGGGCTGGCAGAGGGTTTTTTGTGCTATGCTGATGGCAATAACATAGTGCCAGCCAGTATAGGCAAGCGATTGACGGTGGCTGAGATGCGCACATTGACTTTTTGTGGTGCTGCTGCTTTTGCAGGTGATGCATCATTTGAGTATACGGCTACGAATGATGCCGGACTGATGTCGAACAAGGCTTATGGCACGGTGCATGTGCAGCCAGTGCAAACTACCAGTATGGAGCCTGCTGTGCGGGTACAACAAGAAGGTGTCAAATTCTAAGATACCGGCTAAGTCTAAGTTTGAGGTGCTATGCGGCCCCTGCCGGGCGCAAGCTCTGTAGAAAAAATACACATTTATCGTTGCTCCGTCAGGAGCAAAACAATGTCTGCGTCCTATAGCTGAATAATGCCCCCACTTTATCGTTATGCTCCTGACGGAGCATGTATGTGCTCTTACTTATCGCAGCTATAGAGCTTTCACTCCTACCGGAGTGGTACAGGCATAGCACCTCAAATTTAGACTTCGCCTAAGATGCCAGATACTCCCGCTTTTTTTACTGTTTGTTGTACGTAGCGGACTGTCTCGCCTGCTTCCCCTTTCGTCTTGTTTGCGGATAGTACTTCTTTATTCCGTTTTCTGGAATTCCTTTCTTTTGTATGGATTGAATTGAGATATTGTATATGTGTATGTTGTTCAAAGAGATTGTTTTGCGTTTTTGGCACGTCATTGGTATTATACCTTGCAACAAACAAACAAACAACAAAAACATATAAAACGAACTACAATGAAAAACATCATCAAGTCTCTCGCCATTGCCGCTGTTGCTACTTTCGGTTTCGCTACTGCTTCTCATGCTCAGGCTACTGCAACTGCTTCTGCTTCTGCCACCATCATCACCCCCATCTCTATCGTGAAGAACGTAGACATGAACTTTGGTAATGTGGCCGTATCGGCAACACTGGCA
>JAGKWS010000022.1 GCA_021151685.1 Chitinophagaceae bacterium | reverse complement strand
ATGTATTTGTAATGGATTTTATATAATTACGAAAAAGGTAGTTATATAAATGTGCTAAATCTTCAAGATTCAACGTCCCAAAAATCATTAAGACTTTTTAAAAAGTATAAAAATAACAAACATACACATTTGAGCCAAATATTAGTTGCACTTCCTATGCATTTAATGCGAGAATGCATCAATAAATACAAGGCATATTAAAAGAGCAATAGAAAAACTACGAATAGACTACGAGCTGGAAAAAAAACTATACAAGAACAAATACATTGTTGTGTAAAAAATAATACCAACAAGTGTCAAGAATTGTGCTGGAAACTTTGCCATGAAACAAATACATCATTGTATTTCCAACGGCTAAATAGCAGCATTCTACTACAACCAGACTACTATACCACCTGCTATAACCAGCTTTTTGTGTAATATTATTCAATATGCCATATAGTTGCCACATAAGAAAGCCAGTTATACGGGCTTAGTTGTACCTTTGCACACTTTTGCAAATGGCGGTCACCTGTTGGTGGCACTATCTACACATACTCATGAACGAAAAAGAAATAGCCGTAAGGCGCACTTTCGCTATCATTTCGCACCCCGATGCCGGTAAAACTACGCTTACCGAGAAACTGCTGCTATTTGGCGGTGCTATACAGGTGGCAGGAGCCGTAAAAAGCAACAAAATAAAAAAACATGCCACGTCCGACTTTATGGAAATAGAGCGGCAAAGAGGTATATCGGTGGCTACATCGGTAATGAGTTTTGCCTACAACGATACACTCATTAATCTGCTGGATACACCCGGTCACAAAGACTTTGCCGAAGATACATACCGCACCCTTACGGCCGTAGACAGCGTGATATTGGTAATAGACAGCGTAAACGGTGTGGAAGAACAAACCCGCAAACTGGTAGAGGTGTGCCGCATGCGCGATACGCCAATCATTGTTTTTGTAAACAAGCTGGACCGCGATGGTAAAATGCCATTCGACCTGCTGGACGAAATAGAAAAAGAGCTGAAACTAAGCCTGCACCCGCTTTCGTGGCCCATCAATATGGGTAAGGAGTTCAAAGGAGTATACAACCTGTACGATAGTAGCCTGAACCTGTTTACCGCCAACCAAAAAGCTACCGAAGACAATACAATACCCATCGAAGACATTAACGATACCGTGCTGGACGAGCGGGTAGGCGACCGCGATGCCGCCCAATTACGCGAAGATGTGGAGCTGCTGCAAGGCGTATATGGTGCGCTGGATGTAGATAAATACCTGTCTGGCCAAATTTCGCCGGTGTTTTTTGGTAGTGCGGTCAACAACTTTGGGGTAAAGGAATTGTTAGATACCTTCATTCGCGTGGCACCAACGCCACAGGCCCGTAATACCGACAAACGCAGGGTAGAACCTACAGAAAACAAGTTTACCGGCTTTATCTTCAAGATACACGCCAATCTGGACCCTCGCCACCGCGATAGAATTGCCTTCCTGCGTGTTTGTTCCGGTCGTTTTGCACGTAATACCTATTACAAACATACAAGATTAGAAAAAGATGTACGTTTCAGCAATCCATACTCGTTTATGGCACGCGAAAAAGATGTGATAGAAGAAGCCTTTCCCGGCGATGTAGTTGGCCTTTTCGACACTGGCAACTTCAAAATAGGAGATACCCTTACCGAGGGCGAAATGATGCAGTTTACAGGTATACCCACATTCTCTCCAGAGATATTTAAGGAGTTGGTAAACAAAGACCCGATGAAAACCAAGCAACTGGAAAAAGGGGTACAACAGCTTACCGACGAAGGGGTTGCCCAGTTGTTTACCCAGCATGGGGGCAACCGCAAAATTATTGGTTGCGTGGGCGAACTTCAGTTCGAAGTGATACAATACCGCCTCTTGCAGGAGTATGGTGCATCATGTGCTTTTCAACCTCTATCTTTTTACAAAGCCTGCTGGATAACCGGCGACAAAAAAGCTATAGAAGACTTTGTGCGCTACAAGCAGAGCAATGTGATGGAGGACAAGGATGGCAATCTGGTATACCTTGCTCAGAGCGAATGGTTCCTGAACACAGAACGACAGAATAATCCGAAAATAGAATTCCATTTTACTTCAGAATTTAAAACAGCAATGGCAAAATAAAAGCAGAAGGAGAGTTAACGAAATTTTGCTTGTACAATGTTCGTTTTTCTCTGTTTTACGCTCGTTTGGCCTTACCTTTGCGCAATTTGTTTTTTCAATGACTCACTCACAATCTATAGTTCCTGCATGGCTTATGCTGCAGGATGGTACTTGTTTCGCAGGCAAATCTTTTGGTGCCAGGGGCACTGCTGGTGGCGAAATATGTTTCAATACAGGTATGACTGGTTATCAGGAGGTGTTTACAGACCCCTCTTACACCGGTCAGGTACTCATTATGAATAACGCCTACGTAGGCAACTATGGTGTGAAAAATGATGATATAGAAAGTGATTCGGTAAAAATCAGTGCACTTATTTGTAAGAATGTATCCTACAAATATTCGCGTATGGTGGCCGATGATAGCCTCGAAAACTATCTCATAAAAAATAACATAGTTGCCATATACGACGTAGACACACGGGCATTAGTGCAGCATATACGCAACAAGGGTGCCATGAACTGTATCATTTCTACCGAGCATTCCGATACTACTGCGCTTACAGCAGCCCTGGCCGATGTGCCAGATATGGCTGGACTCGAACTGTCGTCTCAGATTTCTACCACAGAAGCCTATCATATAGGCAACCCCGATGCGCCGATACGTATAGCAGTGATGGACTACGGGGTGAAAATCAACATATTGAAGTGTCTTGCCGACCGTGGTACTTATTTGAAAGTATTTCCGGCCAAAACATCTTCTGGCGAGTTAATTGCGTTTAATCCGCATGGATACTTTATATCTAACGGCCCCGGCGACCCGGCATCTATGAGCTACGCAGTAGATACTGTAAAAGATTTGTTGGCTACCGGCAAACCCTTGTTTGGTATTTGTCTCGGGCATCAATTACTGGCTCTGGCCAATGGTATTTCTACCTTCAAAATGCACCACGGCCATCGCGGCATCAATCATCCGGTAAAAAATCTTATTACCGGAAAATCCGAGATTACTACTCAAAACCATGGTTTTGGCGTAGACCCCGATGCCGTTCGTGCATGCCCCAATGTAGAGATCACCCATCTGAACCTCAACGATGGCTCTATTGAAGGTATTCGCCTTACCGACAAACCAGCATTTTCGGTACAGTACCACCCCGAAGCTACACCAGGCCCACACGATTCGCGCTACCTGTTCGATGATTTTTTAGATATGATTCGCAAACAGATGTAGTATCTACATTCATATTATTACAATGCCTCCATCAACCGGAGGCATTTTTTTTGTACGAGACAGTTGGCTACCACCCACTATTACATTGGGGCTTGATATTTGTGCAAGCAACACATGGGGCTTTGTGGCCTTACAATCTACTGAAAACCTTTGTGCCCCTTGTGCTACCTTAGTGCGCCCCTGTGCTGAAGAAACTTTTCTATGCCGTATTTTCAGGTCAATGGATATTACAGCACAATGCAGTAGTGTAAAAAAAAGGGGCAAATCTGAAGATTGCCCCACATAATATTAAAAAAAACGCCTAAAGCAACTACACTTCCTTGGTAGTATCATTGCTTTTGGGCCGCTTCATAATGGCGTAAGCCTCTATGCCAAACCCTATCAACAACAATACTGGCGCAAGCGTAATGCGACGGAAGCTGTATATTTCATCATAATTAAACTGGTCGGGGCTCGGTGCCTTGCCGCCAGACATTAGGAAGAAGGAAAGGAAAATAACTCCCAACCCTATAAGCATCCAGCGATAGTTTTCTTTATCGAATAGAAATACCTGTGTATTGGTGGCTCCCTTTGCTGCACCGCCAAATGGGGTACGTGGGGTAGATGATTTTGTGGCAGACATCGCAGACTGTTATATTATATGGTCAAAAGTAATGAAAAATCAATAGAGATCATCAACATGCATCTTCAGGTATTTTACCACAGACCTATGTGTACTGACCATAGTAATGATTACCCCAAGCAATAGCATACTAACAATAAGAATGGCAAGCAGGCCAGAATCGCTCAGCAAATTGAGTACTGGCAACTGTGCCCTGGCAAAAGACATCACCAGCCACAGACCCAGCACAGCTATTACACCACTGGTAAGCCCATTGATGAGCGCACGTATATCGAACGGACGGGTAATGAAAGACTGTGTAGCCCCCACCATTTGCATGGTTTTTATAATAAACCTATCGCTAAACATAGCCAACCTTACTGTATTGTCTATCAGAAAGATAACTACTATAAGCAGTATGGCCGACAAGCCGGCAAGTACAATACCTATCTTGCGGAAATTGCTGTGCATTTGGTCTACAACCATATGTGGCCAGTTAACATCGCGCACTATATTGCTCTGCATAATAAAGGCCCGTATTTTTTGCAAGCTGTCGGTATTTACGTACCCTTCATCCAGCTTCATGGTAATGGATGCAAATAATGGGTTGTAACCAAGAAACTCTACTATATTGCTACCCTCTACCTGACTTTGCATCGCCGCAGCCTCTTCTCTTGTTATAACGCGGGTCTTCAGCACAAAAGGTTGCTTGTCCAGTATAGACTTCATTTTGGCAATGTTGGCATCGCTTACATTGTCATGAAAGTCTACATTTATCTCCAGGTCTTCTTTGAATGCACGCGTAAGTGCCCGACCATTTATAACAACCCAACCCAGTATACCCAACAGAAAGAGTACAAGGGCCACGCCCATAATGGCGTTAAAATATGTTGGTTTTCCTTTTTTGCTCATGTGGAGTGTTGCCTGTATAATAGCAAAAAACACACAAAAATGTGCGTTCCCCAAAAGTAAACAAAACGGTGGTTATTTACCCCATTGCCCAAAAGTCAAAAGCATTTTAACATTAGAGCAATGGCTACACATCAGTAAAGAGAACCGGCAATCAACAAAAACTGAGGGAACATTTATGTACTTTTAACCCCCAAATCGCATACAATGAACGATCTGCATATATTTCTGAAAGACAGTCATTTTCTGGACAGAATACCGGAAGGCTATTACGAAAAAATACAAATTGGTGCTGCAATTATGAGGCCGGAACAAGACGGTTTCGACCTTGCTGCGGCCGATATGGTACTGGTGGGTTGTGCCGACTGGTGGGGGGCCAACCGAAAAAGCGAATACGGAACCGGGCCCGACAAGGTGCGAAAGTATTTCTACCAAATGTACCACTGGCACGACAAGGTAACCATTGCCGATCTTGGCGATATAAGGCCCGGTGCTACACCGGCCGATACACGGTCGGCATTGGTGGCGGTGCTGCAAGAAGTACATAATGCAGGCAAAACAGCCATTATAATAGGTGGTGGGCACGACCTGATGTTGCAGCAATATGAGGTGTACAAACGAAATAATGAAACAGCAGTAGCCACTGTGGTAGATATGCTGATAGACCTTGACGAAACAGAAGGCCCGTCGGACAAAGGTTTTCTGATGGAAATGCTCACGGAAACGCCCAACCACATCAGCCACTACAATCATCTTGCATTTCAAATATACTACTCGCACCCAGCCATGGTAGATACCCTCAACAAGCTGAGTTTCGACCTGTACAGGTTGGCCAAACTGCGTGAGGACTATGACGAGATAGAACCTGTGGTGCGCCGAAGCAACATCATGAGTTTCGACATGACGGCCGTACGCTATTGCGATGCACCGGCCAATACAAAGGGATCGCCTAATGGACTGGATGGCGAGGAGGCTTGTATGATGGCTCAGTTTGCCGGTTTGGCCGACAAGCTATCGTCTTTTGGCATATATGGCTACGACGAAACCAATGACACCAACGATATGACGGCCCGCCTCATAGCCCAAATGGCGTGGTACTATGCTGATGGTTGCCAGACAAGAAAAAAAGGAATTGCCGATGGTGCCGAGGCATTGTTGGAATTTTACATCACGATAGAAGGTATAGATACCGCATTTGTGAAAAATAAATATAACAATCGCTGGTATGTGCGCTTGCCACAAGGTGCATTAATGCCCTGCTCTTACAAAGACTACCAGATAGCCTGTAGTGGCGAGTTGCCAGAGCGTTTGCTACGCGAGATGGAGCGTCTTTCTTAGAAAAAATAATTTTACAACGAGCGGCAGTGCAATAACACTGCCGCTCGTTGTTTTAACTGCCACCACCATAGTTGGCAATACATCTATAGACTATAACTACAAGGCTTGCACTACATTTGCACCCACAAAGAAGAGATTATGGGCAAAGTAGCCATCAACATAGCAACGGGCAGTTTACAGACAGAAGAGATAATAGTGGGTATAGACCTTGGTACCACCAATAGTTTGATAGCAATAGTGCGCAATGACACACGGCAACCATTGGCACTGCGCGAAACGGACGGATTGACATTGGTACCATCAATTGTGCATTTTGATGAATATGGCAATACCGTAGTGGGTACACAAGCAAGAGAAATGTTGCTGACCGACCCTGCCAGAACCATCTATTCAGTAAAGAGACTTATGGGCAAGTCGTACAAAGATGTAAAAGACCACGCTGGTTTCTTTGCCTACAATGTAATAGACGACGATACCGACTCGTTGGTAAAAATTCAGATTGGCGATAAATTTTATTCACCCATAGAGTTGTCGTCTTGTATACTGCGAGAGCTGAAGGCGCGGGCCGAGCATATACTGAAAACCACCATTACCAAGGCTGTTATTACAGTGCCAGCCTACTTTAACGATGCACAGCGGCAAGCCACGCGCGATGCCGGCCGACTGGCAGGGCTGGATGTACTGCGCATCATAAACGAACCAACAGCAGCCAGCCTTGCCTATGGCATAGGTGCAGGCAGCAACGAAGAAAGTACTATAGCCGTGTACGACCTTGGTGGTGGCACATTCGATATTTCGATACTATCTATCAGTAATGGCATTTTCGAGGTTTTGTCTACCAATGGCGATACTTACCTTGGGGGCGATGATATGGACAGGCTACTGGCAGAGCACTGGGCTAACGTACACAATGCCGATAACACCAATAAGCTGCTGATGCAGCAACTACGTGTAACGGCCGAAGAAGCAAAAAAACACCTGACTACAAATGCACAGTTTGAAACAGAGGTAGCAGGCATGAAGCTGCAAATTGATAGGGCCGATTTTGAAAAACTGATACTACCACTGGTAGCCCGTACTATTACCGCCTGCGCCAATGCCCTGAGCGATGCCGGGCTTACTACCCCCCAAATAGATGCAGTAGTAATGGTAGGCGGTAGTACCCGTGTACCATTGGTAAAAGAAAGCGTGAAACAATTCTTTGGTAAAGAAGTGTACGACAAGCTGAACCCCGACGAAGTAGTGGCGTTGGGTGCAGCCGTACAGGCCGACATACTGGCCGGAAAAAATACCGAAATGCTGCTGCTGGATGTTACGCCACTATCGTTGGGTATAGAAACCATGGGCGGATTGATGGATGTGCTGATACCCAGAAACTCTAAAATACCCAATAAAGCCAGCAGACAGTACACTACACAGAAGGACGGACAAAGCGGTATGAGGATTTCCGTCTATCAGGGCGAACGCGACTTGGTAAAAGATAATCGCAAATTGGCCGAATTCAACCTGACGGGCATACCTGCCATGCCTGCGGGCCTGCCCAAGGTAGAGGTAACCTTTCTGATAGATGCCGATGGTATATTGCGTGTAAGTGCTACAGAGCTGCGTAGCGGGGTAGTGCAAACAATAGATGTGAAGCCGCAGTACGGTCTTACCGATGAGGAGGTGGAAAACATGCTGCTGGATAGCCTTACACATGCCAAAGAAGATATAGGTGTACGGGCTTTGGTAGAAGCCACCACCGAGGCACAGCAAATGCTGGATACCACCGAAAAATTTCTGAGCAAGTATGCCGATGCCATTACCGATGATGAAGTACAGGCTACGCGCACACAAATAGAAGTCCTGAATAATGCCATTGCCGCAAGGGATAAAGACAAAATTCAACTGGAAACCGAGAAGTTGAATGAAATATCGCGCCCCTATGCCGAGCGTGTAATGGAAGGTGCCCTGAAAGATGCAATGAGGGGTAAGAAAATTCTATAAACCATTTGAATTGGATATTTGTGCAAAATGGTATATACCCAGTTTGAGTTCAAAATTTGATAAAAAATTTCTTTTCTATAAAGGGTGCAAAAATGTGATTAGAATGTAATATAAATATTCATAGCCGAAACTATGGCCACAAAGTCTCCGTGTTGCTCTACAATTTTTATTTTTAAATGGTACTATTGGCCTTTGTGGCTTTCAAATTTGCTTGAAGTCATTTACAAGTCTTGCAAAACGCTCCTGTACCTGGTAGTGAAGTGCATTCCTTAGCCATTTTGAGGTCTTAGTGTTATTAAAGATCAATTCGTCATATTATCTTTATCAAAACATTGATTGATAACTTCCAAAAAATAAGTAACATGGTACAAATGAATCCCTACCTCAATTTTGATGGCACCGCAGAAGCGGCATTTACTTTTTACAAAGGCGTATTTGGTGGCGAATTCGCTGCCCTACATCGTATGAGTGGTGCTCCCGGTACAGAGCAGCTGCCCGAGGACGAACGCAATAGAATAATGCACATTGCATTGCCTGTTGGCAACCATTATACACTGATGGGGTCCGATATTTTACCCTCTATGGGCCACAAACTACAAGAGGGCAACAATGCGCACCTTTCCCTGCACCCCGACAGCCGGGAAGAGGCAGAAAGGCTCTTTAACGGCTTGTCGGAAGGGGGTATTGTAGAAATGCCCCTGATGGATACATTCTGGGGGGCATATTTTGGCAATTTCAAAGATAAGTTTGGCATAAGCTGGATGGTGAACTACAACCCTAATATGTAGTAACCGTATAGATTTGAGCTTGTATAGTTCTTTGCTATCCGAGCTCAAATCTACATATCAATTGATTCGTTAATAGACATACCTGTCAAATATACCTTACCAACGCTCTTTTGGCTATGGGTAGCAGCGTTTCGTAGAATGGTACATGCAGCGGAAACTCTACCACATATACAGCAGGGTTGGGTAGGGTGCGTATCTCGCGTACTATATCTATTTTCATTTGCTCCCACGTTGTTGCCAGTGTTTTGATGCGCGTATCTATATGTTGCATCCTCAGGGCCCTGTAACGGGCATCTTTGTTGTCAAATATAGATACAGTATAGTAAAACACATGCACATCTTGTGTGCCCGTATAGTGCATCAGCGCATATCCTTCATTTTTGTATAAAGGCATAATGCCAATGGGTTCAATGGTCATTTGCTTTTCTATCAGCTCATATATGCCCGCACCTTCGGTTATTGTATCGCGCATGCCACCAATGGCAAAAGTGATGATTTCCTCTAACTCCTGCATCACACTGTCATCCGCTAAAAATTGGTCGTATACAAGCTCAAGTTTTTCAGGATGAACATTAGCTATTCGTTTCGGAAATGCATCCTGCAATTGCTGTTTATTGGCGCGATAGGCAAGCAGGTTGTTGTAGTGCGCTATAATGTCGGCCAGTTGCGGGTATAGCCGTGTAGCAGAAAAGTGTTTCTTTACATCTTGCAGATAGGCCAGTAACCTATACTTCTGTAGTTCATAGTCGATGTATCCTTCCATGAACCAGGTATTGCTGAGTACCATAGGAATGATTTTTGTTTACTTAAAATTAATACTACAAAAGCAATGCCACAGCAGTTAGCAACTAGATAGGAGACGGGAATTAACATTGTGTACACAAGGGGATTTGCCGCTATTTTACTGGCACCAGCCCCAGACCGGCTGCATATCTGATGGCTTCAATCGAGTTGTCTACACTCAGCTTCTCCAGTATTCTTTGCCTGTGGGTATTCACCGTATGTACCGATATCGATAAACGGTCCGAAATTTCCTTACTCAGCAACCCCTCTTTTACCAATTCCAGTATCTGTGCCTGTCGGGGTGTAAGTGACTGAATGGGGTCTGTTGCTTTTTGGGGCATAGACTCCAGTACAGTTACATTTCCGGTCTTAAAGTTTACCACACGGCCCGTTACATCAGGCACGCCATCTTGCGTGGGCGAAATGTCCAGCACACTCAGCGATAGCCATATGTTGTCCCTGCTATCTAAAACAAGTGCTTGCTGTTGTTCTATAACCCTTATGTATCGGCCCTCTCCGTTACGCACCCTAAATTCGCAAACAAATTTGTGTTGTTTCCTTTCTACCACGGGCAACGAGTACAAATAGCGCAATGCATATACACCATTACGCATCATTTTTTCCATATCGTCAGGATGTATTTTGGAGTCAAAATACTCATTGGTCGGTTCGTGTATGCCTTCTTCCTCATACCCGAGCATGGTAGTAAAATTCCACGAGGCAAACACATGTTTCTGCTGATACATATCGAATACCGAAACGGCACTGTTATCTACCTCGGCCAGCCGGGTAAGAAACCGTTTATGGTCGTCAAGGGTCGAATAGTCCAATGAAGTCTCATCAAACGCCTGCTGGCGCATCAGTTGTTGGTATTCGGCATAAATTTCCTGCGTTTCCGGGTTCATACTATGCAATATACTGATTAATCAGTATTGGGGTGCGTCTGTATCTGGTGTCACTTTGCAGCAACAAAAACACATACATATGAATCGCTTTTTTTTTAGGGTTTGGCTGTTGCTCATGGCTATGTGCAGTACTGTATGGGCCCAGCAAACCATCAGGGGTACCGTGGCCGATGCTGCCACACAAAGACCCGTGGCATGGGCCACTATTGTGGTGCAGGTGGGCAGTGGCACATTGGGGGCCACAACCGATAGTTTGGGTACATTCAGCATAGCGGGCGTGGCACCGGGGCGGTACCAGCTTACAGCCTCCATTACAGGTTACGAACAGTATATAGTAAAAGACCTTATAGTAAGTAGTGGCAGGGAAACAATTGTAAACATTGCCATGAAAGAAAATGCCTATTCGCTGAAGGAGGTAACTGTAAAAGCAGGCGTGAATAAAGAACAACCGCTGAACAGAATGGCCACCGTTAGTGCCCGTATGCTGAGTGTAGAGGAAGCAGCCAGGTATGCCGGTGGGTTTGATGACCCTGCCCGGTTGGCATCGGCTTTTGCCGGGGTAGCGGGCAATGTGGGCAATAATGGCATAGTCGTTCGGGGCAATGCGCCCAAATCGTTGCAATGGAAGATGGAGGGCGTAGAAATACCCAACCCCAACCACTTTGCCGATGTTGCGGCCTTTGGCGGAGGTGGTCTCACGGCACTCAGCAGCCAGATGCTGGCCAATTCCGACTTTTTTACCGGGGCATTCCCTGCCGAATACAGCAATGCACTATCCGGCGTGTTCGATATACAGATGCGTACCGGCAACAATCAGCAGCGCGAGCACACATTTCAGTTGGGGGCCATTGGCATCGATGCCGCTTCCGAAGGGCCATTCCGTAAGGGGGGCAAATCATCTTATCTCTTCAACTACCGCTATTCTACACTGGCACTCCTTGCGCCGGTAATGCCAGAGAATGCTGGTGGTGTGCGTTATCAAGACTTGTCTTTTAAGCTCAACTTTCCAACCAGAAAAGCGGGTACTTTTTCGTTGTGGGGCATAGGTCTTATAGACCAGTCTGGTGCCAAAGTAAAAACCGATTCGGCAGAGATAAAATATGCGTCAGACAAGGAAGACCAGTTGGTAAAACAGTACATGGGTGCTACCGGCCTTACACATAAGATATATTGTAGCCGCAATACATACATACGCACCACACTGGCAGCCACCATCAGCGGTATGGACTATACTACCAGTCGCATGAATGCGCTGCTAAACCTGCTACCGCAAAATAAGATAATGGCTACCAATGGCAACTATGTATTGTCCAGCTACATCAATACACGGTTTGGGCCACGGCATACCCACCGGTCGGGCATCATACTCACCGCATTGGCCTATAATCAGCAGATACAAACTGCCACAACACCCGGTGTGCTGTATACCATTGTAGATGGTAGTGGTAGTAGTATGCTGGCCGCTGCATATAGCCAGTCGTCTGTAGCATTTACCGAAAAGCTGAGTGCTAACGTGGGCATAACCGGGCAGGTATTTGCCCTGAACGGGCAGGCATCGGTAGAACCCCGCCTTGGCCTCAAATATAAACTGTCGAACACCAACAGTCTTGGACTTGCCTATGGCTTACACAGCCGGTTAGAGCGGCTTAGTTATTATTACATCCGTTCACAGGCTACAGGCGAGCTGCTGAACAAAGACCTCGGCTTTTCAAAAGCACATCATATAGTACTTAGTTACGACCATAACCTTTCTAAAAACCTGCACCTGAGAATAGAGCCATATTACCAGCAACTTTTCAATATTCCCGTAGTAGCTGGCACGCCTGTTTCCCTCATCAATGTGCAAAGCGATTGGTTCTTCAGCATGCCCCTTCAGAATACAGGTTTGGGACGCAACTATGGCATAGACATGACGCTGGAGAAGTATATGGCCAACGGCTATTATGCAATGCTCACAGGTAGTGTATTCTCATCTACCTATAAAGGTGGCGACGATGTATGGCGCGATACCCGTTTCAACCGTAGTTATGTAGTGAATCTGCTGGGCGGCCGCGAGTGGTCTACAGGTAAAAAGAACAACAATGTACTGGGGCTGAATGCACGTGTCAGCTATCAGGGGGGCGATAGATATACCCCGGTAGACATAGCTGCATCGGCTGCCATACAAGATGTTGTCTACCAGACACCATTTACATTTGGCAGTCAATTTGCACCCGCCTTTGTAGGGCATTTTACCGCCAGTTACAAGATAAATGCCGCTCATGTGGCACATACCATAGCCCTCAAAATCATAAATGCCACCATGTACAAAGAGTTTCAGGACTTTAAGTACAATGTACAAACCAAGTCTGTAGATGAGTATCGTGAGGCATTGGTAGTACCCAACATCAGTTATAAGGTAGAATTTTAAGGTTGCACTATCTTCACAGGCAGCAGACCAAAAGTCTGCTGCCATATTTTAGTATTGGTTATCCCGGCAGTTTCCCAAATCGTTCTTTATAAGCTCGTTCCAAAGACTCGCGGTGTGCAGGATGGGCAATGCTTATGAGCAGTCGCGCACGTTGCTCCATGTTTTTGCCATAGAGGTTCACCACGCCATATTCTGTAGCTACATAGTGTATGTGCCCACGGGTAGTAACCACACCAGCCCCGGCCTTCAGTACCGGTACTATGCGCGATATACCCGATGCCGTAACAGATGGCATTGCAATAATGGGTTTACCTCCCTGAGACAGTGACGCTCCGCGAATGAAATCCATTTGCCCACCTATGCCAGAATATTGGCGGGTACCGATAGAATCGGCACAAACCTGCCCCGATAGGTCTATTTCTATAGCACTGTTGATAGCGGTTACTTTCGGATTGCGCCTGATAACAGAAGTGTCGTTCACAAAGGCCGCGCTCATACAGTTCACAAAAAGGTTATTGTCTGCAAAGTCATAAACCTTGCGCGACCCGAGGATAAATGTGCTGATTATTTTACCCGGTTCTACCTTCTTCAGCGAGTTGGTTATAACACCCCTTTCCACCAATGGCACCACACCGTCCGAGAACATTTCGGTGTGTATACCCAGATTTTTGTGGTGAATCAACTGGCCCAGTACAGCATCTGGTATAGCTCCAATACCCATTTGCAGTGTAGCCCCATCTTCTACCAGTGCGGCTACATGCTTACCAATCTGGTCTGTAATTGCATTGCTTTGTGCAGTTATTTCCGGCAGCAGAGATTCTTCAAATACGGCCGCAGTAAACTTCGATATGTGAATGAATCCTTCTCCGTGTACCCGTGGCATCAGCGGATTTACTTGCGCTATGATGATGGGTGCTGTACGTACCGCACTGATGGCAATATCGGCCGATGTGCCTAAGGTACAATAGCCGTGGTGGTCTGGTGGTGATACCTGAATGATGGCAGCATCTAACGGCAAGGTGCCACTCTCGAAGAGATGGGGTATTTCACTTAAAAATACCGGTACGTAGCCTCCATACTCCGAATTCGCCCACCCCCGTATACTGTCTGATACAAATAAGGAGTTCAGATAAAAATTATCCAGCACTTCCTGACGGTTCCAATCTATACGCCCGTGCATGGTGATAGATGTAAGTTCTACCTTCCTTATACTGCCTGCCCTATTCAACAACGCATTTACCAGCGACACAGGCGTGGCTGCACTACCGTGTATAAACACTCTGCTGTTACTTTTTATGTGTTTTACAGCTTCGTCTATTGTGGTGTATTTCAAGCTATTGGTCATAGGTTGCAAAAATAGTTGCCTCTCGGCAAGATTCCACTGTACAGTTCATAAGGTTTCATGACGTTTGTCATTGTTTATTGCAGCTACTTGCAATAAATTTACACAAAAACAAGTGCGTCTGCCCGGGCAGTTATCTCAATTCCTCAGCGAGTCTGGGGCCATTTTTCGCTTTGCATTACGTTATGCAGGCGAGGTATTTCGTGCGCCCTGGGAGTTTCGGGAGTTTTTGCACCAGTGTTATGAGATTGGGTTCCGTTCCCTGGGGCTCATAGCTGTTACCGGCTTTATTATGGGTTTGGTGCTTACTATGCAATTGCGCCCATCCATGGTATCTTATGGTGTAGAGTCGCAGATGCCTGTAATGGTGAGTTTGGCTTTGGTAAGGGAAATTGGCCCGGTTATTACAGCACTTATATTCGCAGGTAAAATAAGCTCGGGTATTGGTGCCGAGCTCGGTTCTATGAAGGTTACAGAACAAATAGATGCCATGGAGGTGTCGGGCACCAATCCGTTCAAATATCTGGTAGTAACGCGCATTCTGGCTTGTACGCTCATGTTGCCTATACTCACTGTTTTGTCCGATGCCATTTCGTTGTATGGTTCGTGGATTGGGGTAAACATAAAGGGGCATACCAGCTTAAAGCTGTATTTTTTTCAGGTCTTTCAAACCCTGAGATTTGGTGATGTATTACCAGCTACAGTCAAAACCGTTTTTTTTGGCTTTGCCATTGGGTTGGTAGGTAGTTATAAAGGCTATCATTCCATGCGTGGTACCGAAGGCGTGGGCCGTGCCGCTAATGCTGCTGTAGTTATTGCTTCTCTACTGATATTTATCATCGATTTGCTCACTGTGCAAATAACCGATTTGTTGGGGTTGAATTAAATACCATGTCTTCACCAGAAAAAAATATTGCCATAGCTATCAACAAGGTTACCAAATCTTTTGGCGACCGCACTGTACTCAATGAGTTTACACTGAATGTGGTAAAGGGTGAAAATGTGGTGGTTCTCGGACGGTCGGGCAGCGGAAAATCGGTACTTATCAAGTGCATTATAGGCTTACACCAACCCGATAGTGGCCATATTTCGGTATTGGGGATTGATATAGGTACGCTGGATCACCCCGGTATGGATAAGCTGCGGGCGCGGGTTGGTTTCCTTTTTCAGAGCAATGCGCTTTACGACTCTATGACCGTACGCGAAAATTTGTTTTTTCCTATGCGGCGGCACGTAAAAGACATCACCGCCACACAGGCCGAACAGAAAATAATGGAAACATTAGAACATGTAGGGCTCGCACACACAGCATCTATGATGCCATCCGAACTTTCTGGCGGTATGCAAAAGCGCATAGCACTGGCCAGAACATTGGTGCTGAACCCCGAGGTAATTTTGTACGATGAACCTACCACCGGTCTGGATCCCATTACTGCCCGCGAGATAAGTACGCTCATCAACGATACTCAGAAGCGGTACAATACTACTTCGGTCATAATCTCGCACGATATGAAATGTGTAGAACACACTGCCGACAGAATAGCAGTGTTGCTGAACGGACAATGTTATAAGATAGATACCTACGAAAGTTTGCGCAACAGCAATGATGCCGAAATAACCCGTTTTTTTGAATAAAGAAACCCATGAATAAAAAAGCAAACGAAAACTTGAAATTGGGAGTTCTGGTACTGGCAGGTTTGCTGGTGCTGGTAGTCTCTTTGTATCTCATTGGTCGCAATCAAAATTTATTTGGTTCGGCATTTACATTGCGGGCACGTTTCAGAAATGTAAATGGACTGATGGCGGGCAACAACATTCGTTTTGCCGGCATACAGGCGGGCACTGTCAGCAAGGTGCAGGTTATTAACGATACTACGGTAGAGGTAACCTTGCTGATAGACGATAATATGCGCCCGTTTATCCGGCACAACTCGGTAGTAACCGTTGGCAGCGAAGGGCTTATGGGCAACAGAGTGGTAAATATTAATGCAGGCAGCACTGCCGGCCAACCCGTTACCGAAAACGAATTACTGCCCTCGGGCTCCGGCCCCGATACCGATGAAATGTTGTCGGTACTTTCCGGCACAGGCGACAACTTGCAGACATTGTCGGCAGGCCTTGTTATTACCATCAATCGCCTTAATAATAGCCGTGCCCTTTGGGATTTGCTCGATGATGCTGCCCTGCCGCTTACACTGAAGGAAAGTATGCTGCATGTACGCAATGCGTCCGTTCATCTCGAAAAATTATCCGCCGATCTTGAAGTAATTACGGGTCAGGTGCGCAAGGGCGAAGGTGTTGCAGGTGTACTTATCAACGATACGGCAATGGCAGCACAATTGAAAGAAACCATTGCCCGTATCAATACCGCATCGGCACAAACAGTAAAGCTGCTGGCACATGCCGATAGCGTAGCCGTTGCCGCCCAAAAAGCTGCTTCGGCACAGGGTGGGGTGGTGCAATCGTTGGCAGATCCTTCGCTGGCCAAGGATCTGCGCCATAGCCTGCAAAACGTAGAAGAAGGAACCGCTGGTTTCAAAAAAATTATGGATGCTCTACAGCACAACGCCATCATTCGCAATGCCATAAAAAGGCAAGACAAGCGAAATGCCCGAAGCAAAACTACCGCCCCCGCTAAGTGACGATACTCATTGCTGCTGTTGACGAGCGTCATACCACTCCTATATAATCGCTGCTACTTTTGTTTCATAAACATCATGAAACAATGAAAAAAGCAGTTTTTGTAACCAATGCATTAGAACAAAGTAGGGAAGCAATGAGTTTTGCTGTTTCCTGTGCTGCCTATCATGGCGCATCATTAACTGCTTTGCATATACACGATACCAGCTATATGTCGGCAGGTGGTATGAATGTGATAGCCGGGCAGTTTTACGTAGAGGTAATAGCATTGACCCCCGAAGAGCAGAAACAGGTTGATGATACCACCGATAGACACAGTGCTGTTTTTATGGATGTTTGCGCCACCGCAGGTGTTTCCTGCCATACTCATCGGGTATCGGGTGTGCCGCTGGATATAGTTATACGCGAAAGCCGCTATGCCGATCTGCTGATAATAGACCCCCAATTATCGTTTTCGGGCGAAAAATCGGCACCCACATCGTTTGTAAAAGAAGTGCTGGCCGGTGCAGAATGCCCGGTATTGCTTGCGCCTGATTTCGATAATCCTATTACAGAAATAGTAATAGCCTTCGATGGTCGTAAGGCCTCAGCCTATGCCGCCAAACAGTTTTGCTATCTTTTGCCCACATGGCTACAGGTGCCCGTTACGGTACTCACCGTGGCCGAGGAGGGTAAGGACGATGTGGGGGGCAATGCCGTGGGCTATTTGTTGCAATGGCTACAACACTATGCACCATCGGTAAGGCATACGGCCCTCAGTGGCAACATACGCGATGTCTTGTTCAATTATTTTCTCAACAACAATGCCCACGGCAGCCAGTTGCTGGTGGCTGGTGCCTATGGCCGCACTGCATTGTCCCGGTTGTTTCAGCCCGGTGCTACCGATTTATTGTTAAAAGCGTCCGGCATTCCGGTATTTATAGCACATTCATAATTCGTACAATTATATTTGGCGTATGTCTATGCGCTGGTACATCTTCACTGGCATAGTTAGTTAGGTGACGTTCAAATACAGAATGGGTATCCCGGGACTCTTCCCGGGATTTTTTGTGTAACTTACCGACTCTATCGCTTACTTGCATGCGCCTGCAACGTATAGCTGATGTATATTTATGCCGCAGCAGCGCATTGGCTTGTTACCCTTTTGTATGTTACTGCACCAACAAATTGCATACAATGAACAGCGATATACATGTACTGGCCAATCACGGGCTGAATACGACCAATATAGAAATACTGGCTACCGACATTGCCCAACGCTTTGGTGCAACCGTGGTGTACGGCACCGAAGATCACTATGCCAATTTTACAGCAACCGGACAGATAGGGGATGGGGTACGACAAATGCGTCTGAGCGACTTGCGGGAGCCCGGCGATGATGCCGATATAGTTGTGTACGAATTGTACGATGTGCCGGGCACAGGTACTTACAATATCTGGATTTACCGCAATTCTTTTCAGGCCGATGCCGATTATGGCGAGGGGCAGTGGGGTGTCTTCGTCCAACATTTTACAGGCCAGCCAACCGACTGGCCGGGGCTTATGGCCTTTAGAAAAGAAGTACAAACCGAAGCACAACTACTGGGGGGCGACACTGCTATCTATTATGCCGAAGAAGGCGATGCTTCTTTCGCCGCCTACGATGCCGAGGAAATGCCTTTTGCTGCTGTGCTGAAGAAGATACAGGCATTGGGCAACAAGGTAATTGCCATAGACCAATGCCTGAATGGCCAGATAGTGGCAGGCAAAAAAACACAAGCCTTTACAGATACTTTTACCAACTGGCAGCTACCGGCAGACAAACAACAATAGTTGCGGTTTTTATGGAGAACGATGCAAATACATTGCCACATGGCATGAATGTCGTCTACCTGTCTATTGGTAGTAACATGGGCAATAGATTGGCAATGCTGCAACAGGCAGTAGATCGCATAGAGGCATTGGGTAGGGTAGTAGCCCGGTCGCCCGTCTTCGAGACCTCGGCATGGGGATTGGAAGATCAGCCCAACTTCCTGAATGCGGCCATTTGCCTGCATACCAAGCTGGCTCCCTTAGTATTACTACAGGCATTGCAACAAATAGAAAAAGACTTGCATCGCACCAGAGAGGTGCATTGGGGCCCCCGCACCATAGACATAGATATACTGCTGTACAATACCTATGTCATAGAAACACCCACGCTCACAGTACCGCATCGGCACATGCAAGACCGCCGTTTTGTGTTGGTGCCTTTGGCTGCTATAGCTGCCGGCGTTATTCACCCTGTGTTGCAACAAACAGTAGCACAGTTGCTACACACATGCGCCGATGAGCAAACCGTACACTATTTTGCCGATTGGCAATAGCTTGTGCAGTTATTTTCCTATCTGAAAATACAACAACACATAAGTGCTTGCAGCCCTGAGAATTTGCTGTATAATCTTTGTTTTCACATTTCACACATTGAGATGAAACGCTGAAGCCCGAATGGCTGGAACCAAAGATAGCCGAGGGTGAAACCTTGGGGGACGGAGCGTACAGAAACACTACCCCGAAGCGGGTTGCCCAAAAACACATGGGCTGTTTTGCCCTTTGGGCTGCCTTGTGTTAGATTTTTATGCTACAAAATACTGGCTACTTGTAAAACCGCTTGGTTACCCCCATATACATATTGATGCCATATTCGCTGCGTATAGCAAACGCCAATATGTCGTCAGACCCAACATAGAAGTTGCCAAAGTTGAAGCCCACCCCGGTTTTTATTCTGTTAGATAGTGTGGCATAGGTAACCGGCACCGCAATCGTCAGGTTTTTGGTCTCGTACCGGGGCACTATACTAAATTGGTTATAGAACGAATTGCCATATGCCTTCCTGCTGGCCAAATTCACCAGCGTCATGGCATAAACGTAGTAGTGTTTTTTTAAATGATAGTCGGCACTGGCAATGATGTGGGTAGGCATGTATACATAAGTGCTTTTGCTACGTGTGGTAGCGGTCAGTCCTTTCTGTTCCACATAACGCTCCATATTGGCAAAATTCTTCACATTGTCCAGTATGCCCTTGGCGGTCACATCGCCCTCGCCATTTATTACCTGATTGGTATTTACCCGTTTGCCATAGGCTATACCACCTATATCGTTTACAGACAGGCCAAATTTGGTAGCATGCCCCGTTTTTGCCTTGCCCCCTTTGGGTTTGTACTCATATACAGCACCTATGTCGCCACCTATTCCGTGGCCAAACCTGCCCCCGCTTATCAACCGCCCAAAGCTGCGGCCTATATTATTGCCTTGAGATGCCACTGTGTTCAGTACATTGCTGCTGTATTCTATGTCGGTATTACTGGCATTAAACACATAGTTACCACTGGTAAAGTTGGCATTCATTTCTTTGCCCTTTACCCCCACCCAGGCTATGCCTCCCAGGTAGCGGAAGGTACCACCCAGTTTTAGTTTTTTATCATCCTTTTCCCATACGGTTTTGGCATAGGTAGCACCTACTTCCAGCCACATATGTACGGTATAGGCAAAGTTGCGGGGTAGTGCCAGTCTGTTCTCCTCGGGCTTGTAGGTGGGGTCGCTAAAGGCATTGAACAAAGTCTGGTCAAAATTGTTGAACTGGTTCATGCCCCGCAGCCTGCTGGTAATGGCTACACTGCTTTTTTTGTCAATTCGGTGTACTGCCCCCGGCCCCATAATATTGAAATATGGTGCCATCATGCTCACCTTGCTGTTGTTGGTATAGCGAAACATGTCGTTAGAGCTGCCATCGCCCACTACTACCACCAAACCTTTACCGGCATTGAATGGGCCGGCATTATTGTCTACATAAAAAAGCCCACCTATTGCATTTACCGACTTTTTCTCCCTGCTCTCTGCAATGTTGGCTGGGTTCAGGTAAATGCTGTTGATAGATGACCAACCACCTGTAGCTACCCCCAAATTGTGCTGAGCACCAGCTATATACGACGATAGTAATCCGAATGAGAGTAGATAAGCGAATTTCATTGGTAGATTTTTTGGATGTGTTATGCCAAAACTTCGCCAAAAATAGCAAAATAGCATGCATTTGCCCAGCCGAATGTGATGTATTATATAGCTGCTTACGCAATTAAAAATCTATGCAGCCCCACCAATCGCGCCCTTGCAAAACACGCTATCCCTTAGTGTCCCTTGTGTCTCCTCTGTGAACTTTGTGGTTAAAGAAACGCCCCACCAATCGCGCCCTTGCAAAACACGCTATCCCTTGTGCCCCTTGTGCCTCCTCTGTGAACTTTGTGGTTAAAGAAACATAACGCCCTTGTGCCCTTGCAAGGTATCCTATCCCTTGTGCCCCTTGTGCCTCCTCTATGAACTTTGTGGTTAAAGAAACACCACACGAAAGAAACACCACACACACTATTATCAGTACTTTTGAGCCATGTTCAGTGCATCTACACAAATACGCGTCAGGTATGGCGAAACCGACCAGATGGGGTACCTCTATTATGGCAACTATGCCCTATACTACGAGGTGGGCCGTGCCGAGGCCATACGCCAGTTGGGCTTTTCGTACCGCCAACTGGAGGAGATGGGTGTGATGATGCCAGTAGTAGAGCTGAATGCCCGCTATTACCGCCCTGCACTCTACGACGACCTGATAACCGTAAAAACCACCCTGCAGGAGCTGCCCTCCGGCAAGGTCATCCAGTTTCATAGCGAGCTGTACAACGATGCGGGTCAGTTGCTGAACAAGGGCGTAACCACGCTGGCTTTCTACGACCCTAAGGAGAAAAAGTCGGTGAACATGCCGCAGGTTTTGCACGATTGTCTGGCTCCATATTTCCAAAAAAATGAACAGTAATGCTAAAGCATCCGTTATTACCATTGGCGATGAGCTGCTCATAGGCCAAACCATAGATACCAACTCGGCATGGATAGCGCAGCGGCTCAATGCTTTGGGTATAGACTTGGTACACCGCATAGCCGTCGGCGACAACGTGCCCGACATTACCCATGCCCTCGATGCCGAACTGGAACGCAGCCACATAGTAATAGTAACCGGCGGCCTTGGCCCCACTGCCGACGATATTACCAAACCCCTGCTGCTGCAATACTTTGGTGGCACCATGCGGATAGATGAACGTGTGCTGGAGCATGTGCGCAACATATTCTCCCGCCGCAATCGCCCCATGCTGGAGCGCAACCTGAAACAGGCCGAAGTACCCGATAGCTGCGAGGTGCTGTTCAACGAGCGTGGCACCGCACCCGGCATGCTGTTTAGGCGCAATGGCCGCATGGTTATATCGCTACCCGGTGTGCCCTACGAGATGATGGGCATTATGGAGCAGGAAGCCTTGCCGCGCATCACCGCTACTTATGGCAACGAGGTAGCCATAGTACACCACACCATAGTTACGGCAGGCGAGGGCGAGAGTTTTGTAGCCGAGGCCATAGCCGATATCGAAAACGCACTGCCTGCCCACATAAAACTGGCCTACCTGCCGGGTGCCGGCATGGTGAAGCTGCGCCTTACCGGCAAGGGGCACCAGCAGCAACTACTGCAAGACCAGATAGCCACTTTTGCGGCCGCCCTTACGCAGCGGTTGGGCCATTTGGTAGTATCGCAGACCGATGAACCTATGGAATATGCCATTGCCCGCTGGTGTGCTACCCATAATGCCACATTTGCACTGGCCGAGAGTTGTACGGGCGGTTTGCTGTCGCATTTGTTCACGCAGATTCCTTCTATATCGCACCACTTTGTGGGTGGGGTAGTATGCTATACCGAAGATGCCAAGGTGCGCACCGCAGGGGTAAACCCCGAAACACTGGCTACATATGGCGCAGTAAGCGAGGAGGTAGCCTGCCAGATGGCCGAAGGCATACGGGCAATTTTGGGGGCGCAATATGCATTGGCTGTTACCGGCTTTCTGGGCCCGGCCACGGGCACCGAAAACCAACCCATAGGCACGGTATGGATAGCCGTAGATGGCCCCCAAGGCACCATAGCCCGCAAGCACAGGTTCTACTACGACCGCCAGCGCAACAAGGAAATGGACGCATCTATGGCACTGCTGCTATTGTGGCGATATATGAATGGCACAATAGTTGCTGCATAGCAGGGCATACAGCTGCAGGTAGGTGAAATTTACTGCGGTAGGGCAGGTGCTGTATTAGAAAAATTTACTATTTTCACACTAACCTTTTCGCTATGCGTATACCTGTTGCTATTCTATCCTTCGCTATATCATTATTGCTGGTGCTGTTGGGTGCTGATGCCCACGCCCAAACCTACAAATGGGCGCGTGGCGGGGGGACCAATCAGAGTTTAGCCAGCTCTATCAACAAAGAAGCAGTGTATTTTATGTGTACCGACCCTAATGGCAACGTATATGCATTGAGCACTGTAGGTATTAATGCCGTTACTGCCGATACCTTCTATTGGCCCGGTGGTATTGGTAGCTCACAAAGCATACTTTTCACCAGCCACAATTGCAATGGCCAAATGCGGTTTGCCAAGTTGATAACAGGTACAGGCAACTACCCCAATGGTATAGTTGCTGATAATATGGGGCATGTATACATTGCCTTTGATGGTACACATACATCTGCAAATCCTCTACGCATCCGGTATGACACGACTATTTCCGGGCTCACTTACAATAGAGATGTAATCATTCAGTACGACACAACCGGACACATGAATTGGCTCCGTTTTGTGGGCCAAGATGCATATGCTACATGGACGGGTACAGGTGGTTGGAATAATTATCTTGCTTTGGATGGCGCACAAAGACCTCATTTTGTGGTTTACGCAAAATATGGCGTGCCACTTGAACCATCATTTATTACCAACCAGAGGGGATTCTATGATCTGTCTTACGATATTTCTGGCAATTTACTTGCTGTGAAACGGCTGAATATAGATTCTACACTTGTAGCTAATGGCATAACCATAGACAAACAAAGCGATAAAATGTATGCGTTCGGTCGGCGCAATTTTGATGCCTTCCCTGATAGTTCCCGATACGAATTCATTGCCGCACTGGATGTGAACCGTAACAGAATCTGGATAGATACTTTGACCAATCCGGTTTCTGTTAACGGAAAGACATTTAATGGGGTCGTTGCAGATGGACAGGGAAACTTGTACGCTTCAATTTATGCCTCAGGCAAAGTTGTATTTCGTGGAGATACCGCATTCAACACATTATCTACCACACCGTATGGTATATCTGTCATCGCCAAAATGGATACTGCGGGCAATCCTCAATGGATGCGAACATTTAGCGGCACCTCCAGCGTAAATGGTCTTGCAGATTTGACGCTATTTGGCACCAATAAACTTGCTGCCTGTGGCGTTATGACAGCGATGGTAGCATGCAGTACAGATACCATAAGCATATACCCCGGCGAGGGGCAGAATGCCTACTTTACCATTCTGGACACGGCTGGTTATGTACACGAACTGAAACAATTACATGGTGTTGGTTTTTACGATGTTGCCAATAAAGTAGTTTCCGGCAGGGCTGGCAATCTCTATATAGGCGGCAAAGTAGAGAACAACATATGGGGTGGCAGCCTTACGCCCTACACCTCGGTTGGTGGCGATAGCGATTACTTTATTATGAAGTATGGCGTAGACTGTGGCTGCACGGCTATGCCCGTGGCCAACTACACCTACTCGGGTACGGGCCTTACCCGCAGCCTTACCTATACCGGCACTACTGCGGGTATAGACAGTGTGCGGTGGAGTTTTGGCGATGGTGGTACCAGTACCGCCATCGCCCCCACACATACCTACACTGCTGCGGGCACCTATACTACCTGTGTGCGGGTATATAGTGCCTGTGGTAACGATATGCGCTGTTACGAGGTAACCGTAGCCTGCACCGCGCTGCCCGCTGCCGCCCATATAGATACCGGCAATGCCGTGCGTGGTTTTACCTACACGGGCACCACCACTCCTTACTACGATAGTGTGCGCTGGTCGTTTGGCGATGGCAGTGCCGATACGGGCCTGCACACCCTACACACCTATGCAGCCGCAGGTACCTATACGGTATGTGCCATTGTGTACACCCGCTGCGGTACCGATACCGCCTGCCGTGCCATTACCGTAACCACAGTAACCGTTACCACACTACAACCGCAGCCCGATGTGATACAGGCATACCCCAATCCATCGGCGGGTAACATCATCATTACAGGCATCACCCAGCCCACTACCTACCAGCTGCACAATGCAGTAAGGCATACGGTAGCAATGGGTACCATGGCAGCAGGCCCCAACCAGCTCAACATCACCCAACTGCCCCCCGGCATCTACCTGCTGGAAATGCAAACCCCAACCGGCCAGCGGGTGGTATTGCGGGTAATGAAACAGTAGATGTAAATTGTACAACATATTCAAGAAAGGTAATAGAGAAATCTCCTCCTGTTATTTAATATTCAATAATTTATATATCGTTATGGTATCTGTGCTCTGAAAGGAAATCGTTACATTGCATCCCACAATTCATTAGATTGTTTATCTAATCAACAGATACCCATGCGAGCATTGAAGACATTGCTGGCTTTTTCTTTTCTGTGGTACTTACAAGCCGGCACCCTATGGGCGCAAAGCAGTAGCGCACGGCTCCAACAAGCACTATCCGAAGCCACCACCCCCGAAAAGAAAGTGCAAGCCTTTCAGGCCCTTTATTTCTATTATCAATATATTCATCCCGACTCTGCACTTTTCTACATAAGAGAAGGTCAGCAATATTTCAACCAGAATCACAGCGAATTGGGAAGTGCCTCCATGACATCGCTTATGGGCTTGTTCGATATGAGTCAGGGCCGGATGGACATGGCCCGTACACGGCAAAAAGAGGCACTCGCCGTTTTTGAACGTATCCAACACAAACCGGGTATTGCATCCATACACAGCTCGCTGGGCGTGTTAGATGGCAAACAAGAAAAACTGGCCGATGCTACCACACATTTCATTACGGCAATGCGCCTGTACCAACAGTTGAACGATACCGATGGCATTGCCACCACCAATATGCGCCTTGGTATTGTTAACGAACGTGCCGAACTGCTTGATAAAGCACTGGACTATTACAACAAAGCACTGGCCCTTGCCACCCTGAAGCCAGACATAAAAGGGGCCGACATGGCAGTGCTCAACAACAACATTGGCATCATATATGGCCGCATGGGCAATATGGAAAAAGCATTAACGCATTTCAATGCCGCACTGGAAGGAAGTGCCACACCCCGCCAGGCAGGCATCAGGGTCATGACGCTCAACAATTTGGGAATAGTGTACCAGCGTACCGGCAACGACAAAATGGCTCTCCATTACATTGATGAAGCACTGGAACTTACCAACAAGCAAAACATGACCGATGAATATGCACGGGTTATTATTACACGGGCATCTATCATCAGCAAAAAAGACCCTCAAAAGGCTTTGGAAACCCTTAACGATGCCTTGCAACGCATGAGGCCACTCCACATGCCTTCTCTCGAATTGGACTTGCGCGAAGAAATGGTAGATGCCTATGAAAAACAGGGCAACTACAAGGATGCGCTATCTATGCTCAAAAGGCTGCGCCTACTCGAAGATAGCCTGCGGAATGTAGAGCAAGCCAAGGTAGTAATGAATCTGCAGTCGGTACACGAGCTCGAAAATACCAATGCACAGCTACAGCTTGCCAAAGAAAAAAATATTGCTGCAAAAAAGGTGCGCAATATCATTATTGCCGTGGCGGCCCTACTCGCAGCCATGTTCTTTATAGTGCTGCTGCAATACAGGCGTGTATTGCGCCTTCACAACAAGTTGAAAAAGCGTGAGGCCGAATTGGAACGATCCAATAATATGAAGGATAAACTCTTCTCCATCATTGGTCACGATTTGCGTGGGCCCATCAGCAATGTTCCTGCCATGTTGCAGATACTCGATGACGATGATACCAACCCCGAAGAGCAAAAGTATCTCATGACCAGCCTCATTACACACACACGTGCCGCCACCGAAACCCTCGATAAATTACTCTTTTGGGGGCAGGCACAACTCAAAGGGGTGTCACTCAATCAGCAGTTGTTCGATGTTCACAATACCATCAGCAACAATTTGTCGCTCATACACATCACAGCCTCTCAAAAAAAGATATCTATTGCGTCAAATGTACCCGAAAATACCCGCATCATGGCCGATCCTGTCCATTTCGACTTTGTGGTGCGCAACTTGCTTTCCAATGCCGTCAAATTCACCCGTATAGGTGGCCATATCCACATAGGGGCTATTGTGGAACAAGAACCCGGTTTTGTTACCTTCTTTGTGCAAGACAATGGGGTAGGCATCTCACAAGAGCGTATCGCCACCATTTTCGAAACATTCGGCTCCAGTACCCGCGGCACAGCCAACGAAAAAGGTACCAGTATCGGCCTTATGCTCTGTAAAGAATATGTGCAGCAAAACGGTGGCAAAATTTTGGTCTCCTCCGAGCCCGGCAATGGTACCACTTTCTCATTCACCATGAAGACGGCTTGATCGCTCTTTTTTGTAATGCATATAGGCCGCAATGTGTACTGTGGCACATGCCGTTGTTTGTTATGCCCAATGAGCATAATGTATATGCATGCAGTACATGAGCTTCATAGCCCCAATTTTAGCCATAAGTATTTGTTTTTCTTTGTGTTATGTTTTGTGTGCTTTGTGGCGAAGAGGCTTTGCTATGCCGTATTCTGATGCAAAACGTTCGTTTTCAGACAAAAAAATAACCCCGGTTTTGCCGGGGCTATTTCTCCAAGTGACCTTGTCAGGATTCAAACCTGAAACCTTCTCATCCGTAGTGAGATGCTCTATTCAGTTGAGCTACAAGGCCTTGTACCGTTTTGAGATTGCAAAGATAGGGAGCTGTTTTGGATTGACAAAATGTTTTTTGAAAAAAATCTGAAAATTATCTTTGCCACCCAACTGCAATAACATGAACATAGAGATTTGGTCTCCTGGCAAAGAAAACGAAGCATACATAGAAGAGGGGATGCGGCTCTATTTCAAGAAAACAGCCCCCTGGTGCAGTGTAGAGCTCGTAGTGCTGTCACTGCCCAAAAAACTGGCCACTGCCGATGCCACAACCGCCCGCCGGCAAGAAGAAGAAATGATTCTGAAACGCTTACAATCACACCACTATCTTGTAGTGCTCGATGAGCGTGGCAAGATGCACAATTCCGTACAATGGTCAGTGCAATTGCAGCAAATGATGAATATGGGGGCGAAGACGCTCGTATTGCTTATAGGGGGCGCATGGGGCGTTACAGATGGGGTAAAGGCCAAAGCAAAACAAGTATGGTCGTTGTCTCCATTAGTATTCCCACACCAGTTAGTGCGCCTCATAGTGGCCGAGCAGTTGTACCGCTCTTTTAGCATCCTCAACAATAGCCAATACCACCACGAATAAAAACAGGCGACCGTAGCCGCCTGTTATGCATTTATCAAGGTTAGAAAGGTACATCATCGTCATACCCACCCGGTGGCAACTTGGGTTTGCTGGCACCCGGTGGCAGGTCGTCATCATCCCAGTTCATATTGTTGGCCTTAGACTGCATCGTCTGAAATCCGCTGGCATTGTCTTGTATAAACAATTTTGAACCGCCAAATTCGCTGGTATCTCTCCTGATGCCTGCCGATGGGTTGTCGCCACCACCCGGCCGGCCACCGAAGCCCCCTGGTGGTGTGCCCATGCCACCACCGCCACCGCCATGAGGCGGTGGGCTGCCGGCATTGTCGCCGCCGGGCCTGCCACGAAACGAGTCAAAGTTGTCGTCTTCCATGTCCACAAACTTCTGGTACTCCTTTATAAACCGCACCTTTACTTGTCCGGTACTACCGTTACGGTGTTTGGCTATGTGTATGTGTGTTTCTCCTTCCACGGTTTCGCCCATTTCGTTGCTGGTGGTGCCGTAGTATTCCGGACGGTACAGAAACATTACCATGTCCGCATCCTGTTCTATCGCTCCAGATTCGCGAAGGTCACTCAACTGAGGTACTTTCGATTCCTTACGCGTTTCTACCGACCGGTTCAACTGAGACAGCGCAATGATGGGCACCTCCAGTTCTTTTGCCAATGCCTTCAAGTCGCGCGATATTTTACTAATTTCCTGCTCCCTGTTGCCGCCTTTCTCTACACTGGCTTGCATCAATTGCAGGTAGTCTATCAGTATCATCTGTATATCATGCTTCTGTTTCAGCCTGCGTGCTTTGGCACGCAGCTCAAATATGTTCAGTGCAGCCTGGTCGTCTATAAATATTTTGGCCTGTGCCAGCTTGGTCATTCGCTGCGATAGCTGTATAAATTCATGCTCGGCCATTTTACCCTTGGTTATTGCCTCCATGCTCACCTCTGCCACGCAGCTCAGCATCCTTTTTACAATCTGCCCTGCACCCATTTCCAGCGAAAACAGTGCCACCGGAAATGCCTTGCCGGGGTTCATCGCCGCATTCATAGCAAGATTCAGTGTAAAGGCCGTCTTACCCACCGCCGGCCTTGCTGCAAGAATAATAAGGTCGGTTTTTTGCCAGCCACCGGTTATAGCGTCCAGCGGCGCAAAACGTGAGGGCACACCCGTCACATCTTCAGTTTTTTTACGGGTTTCATCAATCTCGCTCAGTGTACGTACCAGTACTTCTTGCAGGCTTTTGAAGTTTTTACGAAGGTGTTTGTCCGTTATGTCATAAAGGCCTGTTTCAGCCTTGTCCAGCAGGTCAAAAACGTCTGTACTATCTTCGTAGGCATCGGCTATCACCGAGCTGCTGATGCGTATCAATTCGCGTTGAATGAACTTTTCCATGACCAACCTTGCGTGCGCTTCTACGTGCGCGCTCGAAAGTACACTCATTGTAAGCCTGGTTAGGTAATAAGGGCCTCCTACCAGCTCCAGTTCGCTGCTTTTACGCAGTTCCTCCGTTATGGTCAGCAAGTCTACAGGGGTGCCTTTGTCAAACAGGCGGCGCATGGCAGCATATATACGCTGGTGTGCGTCTACATAAAAACAATCTTCCGATTGTATTACTTCCAGTATTTGGGCAAATGTGTCTTTTTCCAGCATAGCAGCACCCAGCACTGCTTCTTCCAGCTCGGGTGCTTGCGGGGGCACCTTGCCATATACCAATGAAGAAATGTCAGACTTTTTGCTCTGAGACCGGCTACCGCCAAAATCCTTTTTTATGTTTAATGCCATTCTTAATAATATAATGCTGATACCATGATTCAAATAGGTGTGGTGGTGTTATCGTTTTACGTTTCTATTGCCCTGTTTTGCCTTCCTGCTGCCCACAAAAGCATGCCCATACACCGGTCCGTACAGACACGAATGTAACTGGCAAATCGGGAACGGCAAACAAACAAGTGAGGGAAAATTATACGCACAACACAAACACCTTATGCACCTTTTGCAAACGTAAAGTTCCTCAATTATCGGGTTATTCCACAAATATTCCTTATTAATAACATAATTTGCACATATATTTCACATTTCCATGTGGATAAATGAATTTCTTAAGCGTTTTTTCATTACCATAGTTTTTGGTATTCTGTAGGTTATCTTTGCCAAAAAGAACCTTAGAAAGAATGGTTATTTCATATAAATGGCTGCAAAACTACCTGCCTGCCGGTGCAGGAAAGGAGTTGAGCCCGGAAGAACTGGGAAATATTCTGACAGCCGTAGGCCTCGAGGTAGAAGCTATAGAACCTGTAGAAGCAGTAAAAGGTGGTTTGGAAGGTCTGGTGACCGGAGAGGTGCTTACTTGCGAGCAACACCCCAATGCCGATAAACTAAGCATCACTACCGTAGACACCGGCCACACAGGCGTGCTGAATATAGTTTGCGGTGCCCCCAATGTAGCCGCCGGCCAAAAAGTAATTGTAGCAGTACCCGGTACTACCGTATATCCTACCAGTGGTGACTCTATTCATATAAAGAAGACCAAGATACGTGGTGTGGAAAGCGCAGGCATGATATGTGCTGAAGATGAAATAGGCCTTGGCAACAGCCATGTTGGCATCATGATATTGCCACCCGATACCGAAGTAGGTATACCTGCCCGTACCTATTTCAATATGCCAGAGAAAGATTATGCCATACACATAGGTCTTACCCCCAACAGGTCCGATGCCAATAGCCACATGGGTGTAGCAAAAGATGTGTGTGCATGGTACGCACACCACCGTGGGGCACAACCCCGTCTGGTATTGCCTATTGGTGTAGCTACTGGTGCGCTTGTGGCTACCAATGCTACCAACTGCATTGCTATAAGCATAGAAGCTGCCGATGCTTGCCCCCGATACACAGGAATGCTCATAGAAGGCATCACCGTTGCAGATTCTCCCGATTGGCTCAAGCGTAGTTTGGCTACCATTGGTGTCAGGAGCATCAACAATATAGTAGACATTACCAACTATGTTCTGCACGAATATGGGCAACCATTGCATGCATTCGATGCCGATAAGCTACGTGGCCGCCAGATAGTGGTGCGCCAAATGCCAGAAGGCACTCCATTCATGGGGCTCGATGGTAAAGAACGCACGTTGCTGGCTACAGACCTCATGATTTGTGATGCCAAAGGGCCGGTAGCTATGGGTGGTGTGTTTGGTGGTCTTGATAGCGGTATTACCAACAGTACTGTAAACATATTTTTAGAAAGCGCATGGTTTGCACCCGGTGGTATTCGTCGTAGCTCTTTGCACCATGGTTTGCGTACCGATGCCGCTACCCATTTCGAAAAAGGTGCCGACATCAACAATGTTATACCCGCACTCTTGCGCGCAGCCCAACTGATACACGAGGTGGCTGAAGGCACATTACACACTGTTAATGACGTATATGCACAACCCCTGCAAGAAAAAGTGGTGTTGGTACGGTGCAGTTTCATCAGAAAGCTGAATGGCAAAAACTACAGCAAAACCGCCATTCTGAATATACTGGAAGCATTGGGTTTTGGAATCACCGTGCTGAATGAGGACGAACTGCAACTTACAGTACCTACCAACAAGGCCGATGTGAGCCAGCCTGCCGACATTGCCGAAGAAATACTGCGTATAGATGGGCTCGACAATGTGCAGATACCCGACCGGCTCAACATTACCCTCTCCAAACCAATGCCAAACGACCGAAAAAGGCAGGAACGCCTTTCCGGCTTGCTGTGTGGCATGGGCTTGCAGGAAATAATTACCAACTCTATTGTCAACAGCAAATACTACCCGGCCAATGAAACGCTGGTAAAGATGATAAATAGCCTTACCAGCGAGCTGGACTGTATGCGGCCTTCTATGCTGGAAAGCGGACTGGAAGTAGTAGCCTACAACTGCAACCGTAAGAATTCCGACCTTGCGCTGTACGAGTTTGGCAATGTATACCATACCACAGCCGATGGGCAATACAGGCAACAACGTCGCCTTGCCATATGGATGACCGGAAACGCACGGCAATCACACTGGAAAGAACCCGCTGGCGCTTGCAGTATATACCACCTCAAGGGAATTCTTAATAACCTCAGAGACTGGGATGGTATACGTGGCATTGCCACCACTACCGATGGCGAGGATATAGTGTGGAAATGGAAAAACGAAGAACTATGCCGTGCCGGCAAGGTAAGTAAAGAAAAATGTACGGCCTTCGGCATCAAACAAGATGTGTTCTTTGCCTCTGTCGATTGGGATAGGTGGATAGAAGCAGGTAAACAGGTGAAAACACAGTTTACAGCAGTGCCTCGTTTCCCGTCTGTACAAAGAGATCTTGCCCTCATTCTTGACAAACAAGTGTCTTTTCAGCAGGTAGAAGAAGTGACAACTAAGTTGAAAATAGCTGAGTTGCAAACATGGGGGTTGTTCGATGTTTTTGAAAGCGACAAACTGGGTGCCGGCAAAAAATCGTGGGCACTCAATTTCACCTTCCAGCCCGGAGACAGAACACTCACCGATGAAGAAACCAATGTACTGATGAAGCGACTTACAGAAGCCTATATTGCTAAACTGAACGCCACAATACGCGAATAATGGAAGTGCTGAACGAACTGAATGACAAGGTAAACCAGTTGCTGAAACGGTATGCCACGCTGGAAGCTGAGAACAAGAAGCTGAAAGCTACTATTGAGGCACTAAGTAGCAAAGAGAAACAAATGGTGGCTCACATTGCATCGCTGGAAGACAGAATGGTGAGTGTGAACCTGAACGGCACCGTTACCGACGATAGCGAAAAAGCTGAGATGCGCCACCAACTGGATACACTGATAGCAGACATAGACCGAATACTGAATACGCTGAATGACTAAAATTTTGGGTGCCTTCTGTGCTTTGTGCCTGCTTGTGGTAGTGGGTACCTCCTGCACGCAGGAAAGATTGCCATGCCTTACCCCCAAAACGGTAACCATGAAGGTGAAAACCGTGAAGTGGGTAAATAGCAGCCTTACTACAGATACCGTTTTGCAAACATCCCTATGGGGGGCTGTTACCGAAACCGGTACCAGGGGGTATGGCTACGCTGGGCGTTCTTCGTATGCGCTTACACTCTCGCCCGTGGCCGACTCTTCGGTATGGCTTTTTGCACCAGATACCGCAACCGGTACCCCTATAGATACCCTTACGCTTCATTACGAAAGGGTACTGACTTTTTTATCAAATGCCTGTGGTTACACCTACTATTTCAATTTGCAATCTGCTACAAACACCACGCACAACATCGATTCCGTTCGCATTCTGAATGCCAGTATAACAAACAATGCCAGTACAAACCATTTGCAGATATACGTTCATCCCAATCCTTAGTGCCTTTTTTTGTTTGTGTAGCCCGCAAGTAGTAGCACAAACCGAAAACGACACTACGGATACCGGGAAAAAACCGGCGACTTTGCACCCCGGCAGGCAACTTTCTGTCGGGTTCAACCTCATGGGGCCAGTGCTCAACAACCTTGTTACCAACCGTCATGGTTTAGATGCAACTGCCGATTATTATCTTAAAAACGAATATTATGCCGTACTGGAGGGTGGTGCCGGTGGCTCAGAGGTGCACTATTCCGATCTGAAGTACACCACCAACAACTACTATATATGTGCCGGTTTTAACAAAAATATACTCACCAGAGAAAGCAATAAAGATTGGGATATGATGTTTGCCGGTCTGCGCGCAGGTTGGGCAAACATCAACAGAAGCGAAGCTTCTTTTATAGTAGTAGATAGTTTGTGGGGTATAAAAGAAGGACAAAGCCCCGCAAAATCTTTTCAGGCATTATGGCTCGAGCTCAATTTGGGCATGAGGGTAGAGCTCTATAAAGGCATTATGGCAGGGTGGAATGTGCGTAGCAAATTCATCATGAATGGAAAATCATTCAAAGACCTTCAGCCATTATACATATCTGGCTTTGGCCGTGGCGATAAAAATGCCGTGTTCGATTTCAATTTGTACCTATGTTATGCCATCAGGTGGAACAGGGTAGGGGAGCGATGACGGTACGTCACAATATATTGCGCCGTTTACGCAAGAAATTTGAACCAACATAATACAAATAGTTATTTATCCTACAACTCCTTCCCATCTTCACACATACTCAATCTGGCTCTCATACCAAATAATAATGCCCCACATTGGTGGGGCATTATTATTGTAAGAAAATACCAGATATTAGTTTCCGGTTTCTTCCGAGTTTACCAGTTCATTTACAAATTTTGCCACAGCAGCAATGCGCGCATGGTTCAATGCATAGTGGATAAATTTGCCATCGCGTTCTGTAATAACAATATTAGCGCGGCGGAGTATAGCAAGGTGCTGAGAAGCTACTGACTGCTCCAAACGAAGTTTCACATAAATGTCAGTAACGTTCATGCGTTTGTTTTCCTCAAGGAGCTTTACAATCTGCTGACGCAGTTTGTGGTTGATAGCTCTCAATGTCATTGCTGCATTTTTTACAGCCACATAGTCCAATTTGATCTGCTCGTTCGATCCCTTAATTACCAGAGTGTTTGCTGATACCGTCGTTTCCATTAAATAAATTTTTCGATGTTAATTGATTATAAATAACTTGCTAAAAGTAGTTCAGATTGATATCTGTACTGTTGAATATGTTGCAAACATACCTAATTAAAACGATATGAAGTACAAGACATTCAAAAAAAAAGTTAACATTGAGTTAAAGTGTTTAAGAAAAAACTAAATGTTTAACAATAAATGTTTGAATGTCATTTATTTATGAATGAATACATCTTTAATATACAGGGGTGAAATGGTGCCAATATTACAAAATTGTTGTAGTTCAAATTCTGCAAAAGCGTATGCTGCCCAAGTGTGGTAGTTGACTGTAATATTTGTCGAAATCGATAAAAAATTAACTTTTAGTTTATTAATTATGTCGTATTCAGCATTAGTTGTAATATGTAAATTTTTTTTATTTTCAAAAACATTTGCTAAATCTGCTTCAAAAACATGGGTTGGGGCTACTATCGTGTCGAAATTTTCATTATACAAACTCACAAAATACTCCCCTTGTCGCGCTGTCAATACCGATGCAAATGCACTTTTTTGCCCTTCTCGCTCTTTTAACGACATCAGGTACAGTCTATCGTGGGCCATCATCGGTATTCCCAACGAGTAACACAGCCCCTTGGCCGTAGCCATGGCAATACGCACCCCTGTATACGACCCCGGCCCCAGACATACCCCCACCGCAGCCAATGCCGATAGCCCAATGCCCGCCGCTGCCACTGCATCTTCTATCATATTATTAATAGCAGATGCGTGGTTGCGTAACTCTGTATTGATTTGCTCAGAAACAATAACACCATCCTTACAGATGGCTACCACGCTTGATTCGGCTGAAGTATCGAGAAGTAATATGTAGCTCATAATAATTGCGCAAATGTACGCAGGTCGTTACATTTGTATCATGGAAAAGATAATCATCAATACCACTGGTGCCCCGGCACCCATTGGCCCTTACAACCAGGCAATACAACACGGCAATACACTATACATATCCGGCCAAATACCAATGGACCCTGCAACCGGTACCATCATTACCGGAGATATAAAAGCAGAAACAGAACAGGTAATGAAAAACTTGTCTGCAATCCTTACTGCTGCCGGTATCAATTTCAGTCATGTACTCAAGTCAACCATTTTTTTGATGGATATGGGCCAGTTTGCCAGCGTAAACGAAGTATACGGTAGCTACTTTGGCAATGATGCACCTGCCCGCGAAACAGTTCAGGTTGCCGGTTTGCCTCGGGGGGTAAATGTAGAGATTAGTATGATTGCAGCTATCTGATGCGACTGCTACGCTATTATTTTCAAACTTTGTATAGCCCCATTCCATTTTATTTTGTAGATTTAAGGCTGAATAGCAAACTTTTTTATGAAGTATCTTCTCTTCATTGTATCATCTGTAACCCTGTTGATGGTGGCTTGTACCAAAGATGCCGTCGTCAGCCCAGATAAAGCAAGTATTCTCAAATCGAAAAAATGGCGCATTACTGGTGGCACTGTCACCGTAAAACGCCCCGATGGAAAAGATACAGCGATTCCGTACTACGATTTGCAGGACGAGTGCAATAAAGACAACTACCTTACTTTCGACTCCTTGTATTTTGGTCAGGTATATGCCAATACAAAAACTTGCAACGCCGCCGATCCCGTTTCAAGAACTTTTACCTGGAAATTGAATGACAAAAACGACAATCTTATAGATTTGTACGGTGGTTTTAATATGATATACTGCGTCAATCAGAATATTGAACCATATGTATTCGAAACACTGTCTACCGCACCATTGGTGTTAGACACCCTTATAGGCAGGCTCGATACTATACCGGGCTTCATCAAGCAGTTTATCGTACTCGATACCATCAGAAAGGTAACATACACGCCCTACAAAATTCCTTCATTCGATTTGT
Source organism: Chitinophagaceae bacterium (assembly GCA_021151685.1). Taxonomy (GTDB): domain Bacteria; phylum Bacteroidota; class Bacteroidia; order Chitinophagales; family Chitinophagaceae; genus Nemorincola. The sequence continues at coordinate 4,555 of JAGKWS010000022.1, read as the reverse complement.
ATGGTGCCGAAATCTCCGACTTTAGTTCAGTCTCCTTCAAGCTGAAATTCTCATTTAAAACTACCCGGCTCGATTCTACCAACTTTCATGCCGGTATACCAGAGAATTTCCCACCATACATCGTGAACGATACAGCAGACTATTCGCTCATCATTAGTTCATTTTAATGTAAGATAAATTTTATTTAATATTAATGGGGTTGCCTCAAACATTAGGTGGCAACCCCATTTTGTTTTTAGCCCCAATTACCCCACAAATCGAAGATTCCAGGTGTCATGTTCTTTGTGCCACTCAATGGTGAAGTCTGCAGTACATATCCATAGCCGCTTTGTGTATTTCTCAGCGTGCTTTGCAGTGGCAATTGTTTTTATGAATAATGCTGGTTAGTAACAACAGAAATATTTCCTGCAAACAAAAGGCCGGCATTTTTTACGATGCCGGCCTTTTGTTGTGTCATTTCTTTACTGTTATATGTTGCCTATCAGCTTCCGCAAATACCCACCATAACCACTCTTTTTATACAAGTCAGACAGTTTCTCCATCTGTGCATCGTCTATCCAGCCATTACGATAAGCTATCTCTTCTATGCAACCTATTTTCAACCCCTGCCGCTTTTCTATTACCTCTATAAACTCTCCTGCCTCTATCAGCGAGTCAAAGGTACCAGTGTCCAGCCATGCAGTTCCCCTGTCCAGCACACCTACTTCCAGCTTGCCATTTTCCAGATACACTTTGTTCACATCAGTTATCTCCAGTTCTCCCCTTGGCGATGGTTTTATAGCCTTTGATATGGCTACTACATCGTTATCATAGAAGTACAAACCCGGTACAGCATAGTTCGATTTTGGCTGTGTTGGTTTTTCTTCTATACTCAACACCCTGAAGTTTTTATCAAATTCCACAACACCATACCGCTCAGGGTCGTGTACCTGATAAGCAAATACTACCGCACCATCAGGGTTCACCTTGTTGCGCAGCAATGTACCCATGCCCGACCCATAGAAAATATTGTCGCCCAGTACCAATGCTACCGGGTCTTTTCCTATAAAATCGGCACCAAGTATAAAAGCCTGCGCAAGTCCTTCAGGCTTTGGCTGTATCACATACTCAAATCGGCAACCAATAGCACTGCCATCGCCCAGCAGCTTCTTGAAAGCTGGTTGGTCTTCGGGGGTAGTAATAATCAGTATCTCGTTGATGCCTGCCAACATCAGTGTAGACAACGGATAGTAGATCATTGGTTTGTCATATACCGGCATCAATTGCTTACTTACCGCAATGGTAAGGGGGTAAAGCCGTGTGCCGGATCCTCCGGCAAGGATGATTCCTTTCATTTGTTTACAGTTTACCTGTGTGTGTATTGGGTGTCGTAGTACTTTTTATAGTCGCCAGAGGTAACATGGTTCAGCCACTCCTCATTCTCAAGATACCAGTCTATCGTTTTCGAAAGACCTTCCTCAAATGTTACAGAAGGATACCAGCCCAGCTCTTTATTGATTTTTGTAGCATCTATGGCATAACGGCGGTCGTGGCCCGGCCGGTCTTTTATGTACGCTATCAGCTTTTCTGAAGTACCTGGTTCGCGGCCCAGTTTCTCGTCCATAGTTTTGCACAGCAACTTCACAAGTTCTATATTCTGCCATTCATTGAAGCCACCTATATTGTAGGTTTCGCCATCGCGGCCACCATGAAACACCATGTCTATGGCGCGTGCATGGTCTATTACATACAGCCAGTCTCGCGTATACTTGCCATCGCCATATACAGGCAATGGTTTGTTGGTGCATATGTTGTTTATAAACAATGGTATCAACTTCTCCGGAAAGTGGTTGGGGCCATAGTTATTAGAGCAGTTGGTAATTACAAACGGCATATGGTACGTATTGCCGTATGCTCTTACCAAATGGTCTGATGCTGCTTTTGATGCCGAATAGGGCGATTGAGGGTCATATGGGGTTGTCTCCAGAAAAAAACCTTCTTCACCCAGCGAGCCATATACTTCATCGGTAGACACATGGTAGAAGCGTTTCCCCTCCATATTGTCTTTCCATGTAGTACGTGCCGCATTCAGCAGATTGGCAGTGCCCATCACATTGGTGCTTATAAATGCATTAGGGTCTATTATAGACCGGTCTACATGGCTTTCTGCAGCAAGGTGAATCACCCCGTCAAAACTGTATTGTGCAAACAGTTCGTTGATGCGGTTGGCATCTGTTATGTCTGCTTTTTCAAATGTATAGTTGGGTGAATCCTGAATATCTTTCAGGTTTTCAAGATTACCGGCATATGTAAGCGCATCCAGATTGATAATTCTGTATTCGGGATACTTGTTTACAAATAGCCGTACAACATGAGATCCTATGAACCCCGCTCCGCCTGTTATCAGCAGTGTTTTTTTCATGGCGTAAAAATATAAATATTATCTAAACCAAGGTTGGTTATTGTGTTATGAATATTGAAATAGTTATACTGTTGCCAGCCGTTACACCAGCTTAAAGCTCTCTATAAATTTGGTAGTAAAGTTACCCTTTCTGAAATCCTCATTACGCATCAGTTGCAAATGGAATGGTATAGTGGTTTTCACACCCTCTATCACATATTCGCTCAATGCACGCTCCATGGTATTAATAGCCTCTTCTCGTGTTTGTGCCACAGCTATTACCTTCGCTATCATAGAGTCGTAATAGGGTGGTATAGTATATCCCGCATATATATGAGAGTCTACACGCACACCATGCCCACCCGGTGTATGCAGTGTCGTTATTTTGCCCGGACAAGGACGGAAGTCATTGTAAGGATCCTCTGCGTTTATACGGCACTCTATGGCATGTATCTTTGGCTCGTAGTTGTTGCCGCTTATAGGCACACCAGCAGCTATTTTTATTTGCTCCTTTATCAGGTCATAGCTTATCACCTCTTCGGTTACACCGTGCTCTACCTGTATACGGGTGTTCATTTCCATAAAGTAGAAATTTCTGTGTTTGTCTACCAGAAACTCTATGGTGCCCACACTCTCGTAGTTAATGGCTGATGCAGCTTTGATAGCGGCATCCCCCATGCGCTGGCGCAACTCTGGTGTCATAAATGGCGATGGCGATTCTTCTACCAGCTTTTGGTGCCTGCGCTGTATAGAGCAGTCGCGTTCCGATAGGTGACAAACCATACCAAACTGGTCTCCGGCTACCTGTATTTCTATGTGGCGTGGCTCTTCAACAAATTTCTCCATGTATATGCCATCATTCTTGAAAGATGCCTTCGCTTCTATCTTGGCCGTTGTGTAGGCATTTTCCAGCTCGCTTTCTTCCCACACCACACGCATACCCTTACCACCGCCACCGGCGGTAGCCTTTATTATTACAGGATAGCCCATGTCTTTGGCTATCTTTTTTGCTTCATCTATACTCTCCAGTAGCCCGTCCGACCCCGGTATTACCGGTACGCCAGCCTTTATCATAGTGTCCTTGGCTGTTATTTTATCGCCCATTTTATTTATCATCTCGGGCGTTGGGCCTATAAACTTTATTTTGTACTGGGCGCATATCTCAGCAAAAGCAGCATTCTCTGCAAGAAATCCGTAGCCAGGGTGTATTGCATCGGCATTGGTAATTTCGGCAGCAGCCATTATGTGCTGTATGTTCAGGTAAGAATCGGTGCTTTGTGGCTTCCCTATACATACTGCTTCATCAGCAAAGCGCACATGAAGGCTCTCTTTGTCGGCAGTAGAGTATACAGCTACAGTGCGAATACCCATTTCTCTACAGGTACGTATGATACGCAATGCAATTTCGCCTCTATTAGCTATAAGTATTTTCTTAAACACTTTGTCAGATTTTTAGATGAAAGTGAAATTAACCTATTACTAAAAAATGGCCTTTTACAGGCCACTTTCCTTTTTATAAAAAAATATTTTTGCCTATTGGCATTACATTGGTTCTACAAGAAACAATGGTTGGTCATATTCTACTGGCGATGAATCGTCGGCCAATACCTTAATGATACGGCAATTCATATCGCTTTCTATATCATTAAACAGTTTCATTGCCTCTATAATGCACAGCTTCTGGCCCTTTACCACTTCATCGCCTACATTCACAAAAACCGGCTTGTCTGGCGATGGACTGCGATAGAACGTACCAATCATAGGCGATTTTATTGTAATGGCATTAGGGTTTGCATTCGCAGCCGGTGCGGCTGGTTTTGCTGGTGCTTCAGCGGCTGCAGCTGCTTGTGGCACAGGTACTGCCTGTGGAGCCATTGCAACAGGCATAGGCATTGGCGCAGCCTGTGGAGCCATCACATATGTTTGCTGGCCAGAAAAATCTTGCTTTATGGTGATTTTAAAATCGCCTTCTTCAATACTTAGTTCGCTGATGCCAGACTTGTTGATGGTCTTTATCAGTTCCTGTATTTGTTTGTACTCCATGAGTATAGTTTTAGTATCGAAAGTTAATTAAATAATGCCATTTAGGGCAATAATTATTACCAGAAGTTTAAGTATGCCCATTTTGGCATCTCTTTAGTGAAGCTTGCGAAATAAAATACATTTCGTTTAAAT
>JAGKWS010000174.1 GCA_021151685.1 Chitinophagaceae bacterium | reverse complement strand
AGCTTCAGGAACTGGTGCAGCTTCAGTAGGAGCAGCTTCAGCAGTAGTAGCTGGTGCTTCAGCAGCTTCAGAACCGCTGTTACCGCAAGATGCTACAAACAAACCCATTGACAGTGCGAGAACGCTCAATTTTACAAATTTCATGACTTGTGTTTTTATTTTTTTGATTGTTATGAAGGTTTATTCCCTACTGCAAAAAAGGTAACCCAACTATTTCCACTTTTTTCAAAAAAATTTTTCGGGTATCGGGTTTTGCCATTTTTTGCGCCCATGTACAAGCACACTCAATTTTACGTTCTTCATGATTGTTGTTTTTTGATTGAGACAATGGCAACCACCACATCAACCGTAAGGAAACAAACTCACAAGAGGTTTATAAATACCCATAACGTTTATTTCTACAATGCTGCTACCGAAACTGCGCAACTCCTATCTCCATACGTATCATATCGCCATCGGCACCGGTGGTTACAAAACCACACTTTTCATAGATGGCAACAGCGGCTTTGTTTTGGGAATGCACATGCAGATAGACCGATGTAAGCCCCGCCTCAAATGCTTTAGCCAACATTTGCCTTGTTGCCTGACTACCTACTCCTTTGCCCCAATAATCTCTATTGCCTATGAAAATATGGAATTCTCCGGTTCCATTCGCAATGTTGGTCATTTGCACGTTTCCTATATAGGTGCCACTTTCAGCATCGCAAATAGCAAAGCGCATACTATCTGTTTGAGCAAGAACCTGTTCTATCCAGGCCTTTTCGGTGGTCTCGTCTACCAATACATCGGGGCGCGAACCTGTATACTCCCATATGGCAGGGTCGTTGCGCCATTTCCACGATGTCAGGTGGTCGGCATGTGCTAATGGTCTTATTACAATCTTCGTCATTCCAGAATTAGTTTTACGATTCGTTCCATATCAGCTTCGTTGTAACGATGGTCTGTAGGAATACAAATCAGGTTTTGAGCAAGCTGATGTGCGGCCGAGCCTTCGGGAGCTTCTTTCAGAACATTGGGCCAGTATGTGGGCACAAATACTTTGTTCTGGATAAGCTTCGATTTCAGGCGAACGTCGTACAACAGCGGATAACAGATACCGGTGGAATGTGGAGGAAGAGGTAATTGGTTGATAGGTTGGAGTTGTTTGTGGAGCAACTCATAATTGGCACGCCGCTGTGCAGCCAACGGAGCATAGGATATATTTTGCAGAAGAGAAACGGTAGACGGAGACATCTGCAATAGCTCCAAACCGCAAAGGGCGTGTTCGGCCTGCTGGTAGGCGGCATACCATGCCGATGCCGAAGTATCGGTACGGCCCACCAGGTGGCGGTACCTATCGGCAGAAACGTCGGTAGCCAGAGACTGCGACATTGCCGCCGAAGTATACAGATAAGCACCATCGGGCACGCCGAAAAATTTGCGACAAGAGTAATAGGTATCGGTATTGGGTAGCGGCATTTCATAAAACGCCTGTGCATTGTCTACTATTAGTGTTGGGTATAGTGCACGCAACAATTGTATGTAGGCCGCCTGCACACCAAAATAGTTGATGTACACAATACACGCCCCTTCGTGCACGGTAAAAGGCTCGAAAGTAAAATCGGTGCGTATTTGATAGAACTCGTAAGGAATAGACAACTTCTGCAACGGCTCCAGCATCACATCGCAGTAAAAGTCGGGTAGATACACTTTGTTGTAGCCACGGCTGCGCAAAATATACTCCAGTGCATTGCGCCCCGTGTTAAGTGCCAGCGCTTGGGGGTGATACCCGCCGGGGGTATTCACCGCCAAATCCAACCCAAAGTATCCTCCTATTTCTTTCATATGAGCGTATAGTCTTTGAGTAGGGTTTGAATATCGGAAACACTATTGTTCATACACACATCAATGACAGAAAGACTACCCTTGCCCTTAATGAAACTGAGCGTGATGCCGTGTGCAGAGAAATCTTCTTTGGTATATAGCTCCTGCCCACCTATCGGGTTGATGTAGTGGGTGCTTTGCTCGGCCTGCATAATGGTGACAAGGTTCTGCACCCGGTCGTCGGTTTTAGGATAATTTTCCTGCGACGACACCTTGAATTGGGTAGGCACACCAAGGTATTGTGCAAAGGCCACCACACTGTCTATGGCCATTTCGCCTATGGTATTGCGGTTGCGGGTAAATATGTCTTCTACTACCGGAAACACCTCTTTATAGTAGGGGGCACGGGCATAAGACATCTTAATGTTGGCCAGCAACTTGGTAATGTCCTTCACCTTGTGGTTCACCTGCGTATCGCATATGCGGCGGTAAGAGCTGGCATCTACTATAGGTATGGTAAACAAAAACTCGCGACCGCCGGAAACGATACGATTACGGTTTATCCATCCACCCCGTATGAAATTGACATCGTCGTAAAACACGAATGTATCTACCGCAGCCACCAGCTGGAAATAGCCGATGTAGGGACAAAAGTATGGCTGCATAATGGCTACACGTGTAGATGCCGACATGAACAAGGTGAAGATTTGAATCGGGTTAAAGGTACTGAAAACGGACAAAAGACGGCAGGAACATGTACGGGTAACAGATATTTTACCTGTGCGAAAGAGTTAAACATTGAAAATGAGGGCAGAGCAGAATACACTACTCCCACCCTCATCAATAAAAAATATCTGAAAATGCAGCGGTTGACGAGGAAAAACACCATCACCTCACCACCACCCGTGCATAATACCTACCCTCTTGGGTGGCAATGGCCACAAAGTAGATGCCAGTGGCCGGGGCTATGGTTACCGGGCTGGTGCCGGTGGCGGTGAAGGTTTGTACCACACGCCCGGTAACATCGGTAATGGTGATGTGGGCCGGGCTGCTGCCGGGTAGCTCTATGACAAAATTTCCATTATTGGGGTTGGGATAAATGGCTATTGCCTCCCTGCCCGGCACACCGCTTACCGCAGTAGCGCAGGCACCTGCCGGCAATACGGTTACAGTATGGGTAGTGGTGGCACTGCCGCAATAATTGCTTACCGTGTACGATATGACTGCCGTGCCTACCCCCGCACCCGTTACCGAGCCAGAAGAAGAAACCCCTGCACTGGCCGATGAACTGCTCCACACCCCACCAGTGGTGGCCACCGCCAGCGGGGCTACATGGCCTACGCACAGGGTATCGGTGCCGGTTATGGGCACCGCAGTGGGTGCTACCTGCACATCTACCGCTACCGTTATGGTATCATACGCACCACCATCAAACACCCGCACCCTAAAGGTATCGGGCCCGGTATAGCCGCCCACGGGGGTGTAGCCTGTGCCGGTGGGGGTCATTACGCTGCCCGTGGCTGTGGTACTGTAAGCAGCCACGGCACTGCCATGCGCCGGCGGACTCAGCAGGCTCCATGTTATGGGCTGTGTGGCATTGCTATCCATTACCCGCAGCAGGGTATCGGTAGGGTTGTACTCGCCACAGGCCGTAAAAGACACCACCGCACCGGGTGTAAACCACGGCCGGCTGTTCCATGAAGTTATCTTTCTGATGCGGTAGTTGCCGGTCTCCCCCACATATATATCGCCCGCGCTGTTGATAGCAAGGCCATCTATACCGGAAAAAGTGGCTGCGGTGGCAGGGCCACCATCGCCCGTATAGCCCATAGCCCCAGTGCCGGCTATGGTAGTGATAATGCCCGAAGGATCTATGCGGCGCACACGAACAGCCCAGTCATCA
>JAGKWS010000173.1 GCA_021151685.1 Chitinophagaceae bacterium | reverse complement strand
GTGTGTTATTGTCTGTTTTTAGTGTTTCGGCGGGTGTGTTGTTTTTCTCGATTTGTGGGACATGGGGTGTTTCTTCGTTAGGTTTTGAGGGTGTTGGGTAGGTGGCTTCCCATTCTTTATATTCGGCAACAATCTGGTCGTCTTGGGCGTATTTGAGTCCTGTAGATTCTCGTTTTTTGTGAATGTGGCAACGACGTTTCAGAAAGTCGTCCATGTATTTGCGGACGGCTATGGCTTCTTGTTGGGAATAACCCTGACGCAGAAAATCGTCGGTAAAGAGATTAAAGACCTCGACCATGGTGCCGAGGTTGACTTTGGTGCTGAGTTGTTTGATAACGGAACTGATTTTACGAATGACATCGGCTTCTTTGGGGGTAGGGAATGGACTGTCGGTACGGGCGGCTATAAACTCGTTGATGTTGATGAGTTGCTGGTAGTATTGATGGAGTAATATAGTGGGTGATTGGGCTGCGGCAAGGCGGGCTTCCTGCCACTTTTCTTCATTGATCCAGAGGTAGAGGGTTTTGCGGTTTACGCCGACACGGTCGGCAATTTCCTGCTGGGAGAGTTGGGTCTGAAAGTAGAGACCACGGGCGTGCGATTTTTTGTCTTCGATCATAGTAAGGAGGGTTTGGGTGTAAAGAACGTTTTTTGTGAATTGCCTACCAAATTGGGTTTTTATGATAAAAGAAAAATTTGGAATCTTGATGCTAAAGGTTTATTGATTGGCGTGATGAACTGTATTTGATGCCGTAAATATTCTATTCTATTCATTTCTGGCGCATAATATAGAAAAACATTTCAGATTTGGAAGGGTGTTAATACTATGTATCAAAAAAAACTGATAAATACTTTTGAGGCATAAAATATCACTTCCTACACCACTTACAGCGAAGAGATATTTTCAAGTTCCTATGCATATGGTTTCTTGTACGCCTGAATGAAAACCCGAAAAAAAGCATTAAAAACATTTTCACTATTAAAAACAAAACAAAATGAGTAACACGTATTCTCAAGCCAATCAGATTCACGCATTGTCTCTGGCAGCAAATGCAGCTTTTGGCAAGACATTTCCTTCTTTCGATGCCATGCAACAGTATGTGCAAACCGTAATAACAACAGTTCTTTCCGATGATCAGGGTACTGCCACCGCAACCAACAACTATTTGGGCAGTACGGCTGCAGGCACCAATTGGGTACCTGTTTGGGGGCCTTTTGTATTCTCTAATGATCCCAATGCTGCGAAAGTTGTGTGCGACAACACTATGGCGTTGTTCTACAATGCAAGCCAGAAACTCTTTGTAGTAGCAATAGCCGGCACCAATGCCGATTCTACTTATGACTGGTCTACCGAAGATTTTGAAGTAGGTACAATGGTGGCGTGGAGCTCTGTCTCGCCCAATACACAAGCCCCCGCAACGGCTACAATAGCCACAGGTACATCTGTTGGTCTTACCAATCTGCTGAACCTTGTAGACAATAGCGGAAACAATGTTGTGGCAGCAATAAAAAACTACCTGAGCACATTGGGGTCTGCCAACGGATTTACAGTTGCTGTTTGTGGCCACAGCCTTGGTGGCGCACTTACACCGGTGATGGCACTATACCTGTTCGAAAATGTGGCACAGTGGAACCAATCTTCGCAGGTCAATTCTATAGGGGCATATCCTACCGCCGGGCCTACACCGGGCAATGCCGACTTTGCCACTTACTACAACAACCTTGTAGACAATAACACCACACCCAATCCAATTGCCTTTACATTCAGCTATATCTATAACACTATAGATATGGTGCCACAGGCATGGCAACTATCCAATATCATGAATGTGCCATTCCTTTACGATTCCTATTACAGCAGCCAGGGCAAACCTGCCGATGCTATGATAGGTGCCATTGTGTCTGGTGTTATCTGCTCTTCATTCAACACTTCCGGCTTACTACCTAAAACTAATAACTATACCCGCATTAACCCAACCAGTGCCCCCTGCCAATCGTTTACCGGCACCTATATGAAAGGCACGTCTGTAGCAAATGGTAACGCTGAAACATTGAAATTGTGGACTGCCATCAACGTTGGTATATCATACATATTCAATATAAACACCACGTTGAATGGCTCTGCACTGAATGGTAACAACGCAACGAGTACTGTGTACCCCAACTATCTGATAGATTTTGGCAATTTTATATTGCAGGCTATCTACCAACACACTACGGCCTACAATTCAAACTCGTTAATGAATATTGCGGGTTTTGCGGCAGAATTTGCTCAAATCAAATCGACGATACCCGGTGCCAATACCAGTGCGTTCAACACCCCCGAAGGTATAGCGGCAAGCCTCATTCTGGGCAAGAGACTGGGATTGAAAAACCTCCATCAGTTGGGCTCCATTCAGTACCCAAACAGTTAGAGCCGGTTTAAGATTTATTCATTACTTTTCTTATGGTTGTTTTTGGCTGCAACTACGTTACATTTTTCGCCATAGGAATGGCTATGGCTGCAAAATGTGCCTCGTTTCGCTCAAAAACAACTTTCATAAAAAACACAAGCAATATATCTTAAACAGGCTCTTAGTGTAACACAGAATTGCAACATTGATTACACTTTATAGTGGTTGATTGTCTAATCGATCTCCTGAACAACACACAAGTATCTTCGGGCAGTCACAACCGAGTTGTGACTGCCTTACTTTATTGTTTCAGCTATTCATTTAAGAATTTACAGAGGCAAAATACAAAGTCAACAACGTTAGTATTGCTGCAATGGGTAACCTCCCATATAGGCCATATGTAAGGGCTAATGGACAAAAAGTAGGTCAAGAATCGCTGAAAGGCAAAGAGGGCTTAGCTTTGAGGTTATTTGATACATCTACTCGTCCTCATTGTAACGAGTATGGCTGGGCCTGGCTTTTGTAACGCCATATTGGTGCCGTTAAATATGGTCTGTTTTTTATTTTGTATGGGCGTTACAAACGCCCACCAGGTACATACTCGTCGCAGACGAGTAGATTATTTCAAAGCTACTACATCATAAGTAATCATGTAGAAAGCGATGCACAAGCCTGCCAACCAAACCACACCCTGTTGTATATTAGCAGTTACTAACAGCTACATATGGCACCCATTACCATTGCCCACGGCCAGTACACCATTACCACCAATAAAGAATTGATGAATATTGCCGACATTCATCAGTGGCTTTCGGAAGAAGCCTATTGGAGCAAGGGTATTCCGTTTCGCACCGTAGATACGTTGTTTCATCATTCCTATTGTGTGGGTGTGCTGCTGCAAGACCGGCAGGTAGGTTTTGCCCGCCTCGTTACCGATTATGCTACCTTTGCCTATCTGGCCGATGTATATGTGTGCGAAGAACACCGTGGGCAAAACCTCAGTACGGCCATGTTAGATGTCCTCTTCGGGCAAGAATGGGTCCGAAATCTGCGCCGCATCATGTTGTCTACCATACATGCCCATGGCTTGTATCAGAAATACGGTTTCGGTAATTGTAAGTTCCCCGATAGGTTGATGGAGATCTTACAATCGCCCAATATGTACCAAACTCACAATTCATGAATTCATTCACCATCAGTCTCATAACCGATCCTATTCATTACGAGCCCCTGCGCACCATTTGGGCCGCATCGGTACAGGCTACACATACATTTTTGCAGCCTTCCTATTTTCAGGAGATCTATCAGGCATTTCCCGGCTATCTGCCATACGTAGGCATTTATGCGGCATGGGCACCCGACGGACAGATTGCAGGCTTCATAGGCCTTGCGGCCGGCAAGGTAGAGATGCTGTTTGTGCATCCTCAATATTTTGGCCGTGGGGTAGGGTATAGCCTGTTGCAC
>JAGKWS010000021.1 GCA_021151685.1 Chitinophagaceae bacterium | reverse complement strand
AGCTGTACCTGTAATGGTACCTGCTGATGGGGCTGCATTGACGGTAACAATGCGGGTAGTAGTATTGGAACCACATTCACCGGCAACAGTATAGCTGATAATAGCTGTACCAGCGGCATTGCTAGTAACGATACCCGTAGCTCCCACAGTGGCAATTTCTCCATTGCTGCTACTCCATGAGCCACCGGTAATGGTGTTGCTGAGGGTAGTGTTGCTGCCAGCGCATACCGTAGCCGTACCGGTGATGGTACCTGCTGATGGGGTAGTATTAACAGTTACTACACGGGTAGTAGTATTAGACCCACACTCACCAGTGACAGCATAGCTGATGGTAGCTGTACCCGCCGCATTGCCGGTAACGATACCCGTAGCACCCACAGATGCAATTGCGCCATTGCTGCTGCTCCATGAGCCACCGGTGATGGTATTGCTGAGGGTCGTGTTGCTGCCAGCACATACCGTGGCCGTACCTGTTATGGCACCTGCTGATGGGGTAGTATTAACAGTTACTACACGGGTAGTAGTATTAGACCCACATTCACCAGTAACTGTATAACTGATAGTAGCTGTACCCGCTGCATTGCCAGTAACTATGCCGGTAACACCAACAGATGCAATTTCACCACTGCTGCTGCTCCATACGCCACCTGTGGTGGTGTTACCCAAAGTAGTGTTGCTGCCAGCGCATACCGTAGCTGTACCTGTAATGTTACCTGCTGATGGTGCCGCATTTACGGTAACGATACGGGTAGTGGTATTAGAACCACATTCGCCGGTAACGGTATAGCTGATGGTAGCTGTACCCGCCGCATTGCCGGTAACGATACCAGTAGCACCCACAGATGCAATTTCGCCATTGCTGCTACTCCATGAACCACCGGTGGTGGTATTGCTGAGCGTAGTGTTGCTACCTATGCACACAGTTGCCGTACCAGTGATGGTACCTGCTGATGGGGTTGCATTGACGGTAATAACAGTAGTGGCACAACTGCCATCGGCTACACAGTAGCTTACAATGGCAGTACCAGCAGCAACACCTGTCACAATACCGGTTGAATTTATTGTTGCTATGTCGTTATTACTGCTGCTCCATGAGCCTCCGGGGGTAAAGTTTGTAAGTGTTTCGCTTGTTTCGACACAAAACTCAGTAGTGCCCGATATTGGCGTAAGTACTGTTACGCTTAAAGGATAAGTATTCGTACAATGACCATTGTACAAAGTGATGCTGCCGTGGTAGGTACCCATAGCCGCACTTTCTGGTACAGGGATAGAGAGAGGAGAAGAAGGTAACTCGGCAATATTGCTCACCTTACGGAGAACATTGTTGTTTGCATCTGCAAAATAGAGGTTTCCTGCTTCATCTATATCTATGCCACATGGCAAGGCCAAACCAGCAGAAGTTGCTGCACCGCCATCGCCATAATATCCGTAGCTTCCAACGCCTGCTATAGTGTTGATAATGCCCGATGTTGTAACCTTTCGGATGACATTATTACCAGCATCGGTAATGAATAGGTTTCCAATTGCATCTAAAGTAACACTTGCTACACCATTCATGCTCGCTTCTGTAGCTGCACCGCCATCGCCCCAATAACCATAGCTGCCGTTGCCTGCAACTGTGCTGATAATACCTGATGGCGTAACCTTACGAACAACACTATTATTATGGTCAGCAATAAATAGATTGCCCGTGGCATCTACAGTTACATCTTGTGGATAACTCAGTGCGGCGGATGTTGCTGGCCCATCATCCCCATAATATCCCATACTGCCGTTGCCCGCTACTGTACTGATAATGCCTGACGGCGTAACCTTACGAATGACATGATTATTGTTGTCTGTAATAAACAGATTGCCTGATGCATCAACAGCTAATCCATGAGGATAGCTTAAAGCGGCTGCGGTAGCTGCACCTCCGTCACCATAATAACCGTACGCACCATTGCCTGCTATTGTGCTGATAATGCCAGTAGGAGACACTTTACGAATGGCATTGTTGTACATGTCTGCAATGAACAAATTACCACTTGCGTCAACAGCTATGCCAGAGGGGGATGCCAATGTTGCGGCAGTAGCTGTACTCCCATCGCCCCAATAACCATAGCTGCCATTGCCCGCTACGGTACTGATAATGCCACTGGGCGATACTTTACGGACAATATTATTACCATAGTCTGCAATAAATAAATTGCCTGATGCATCAACAGCAACACGTTGAGGGTAATTCATTCCCGCATCTGTAGCCATACCCCCATCGCCGCTGTACGATGCGCCTAATGCATTATTGCCTGCTACGGTAGTTATTATATTGGGCGTACCAGCAAAGCCGGCATTTATGGCCGTATCATCCCACCGCAACGAATAGCCTGCTACATCGGTAACGCCGGTATAGGTAAGTACTGCGGCAGTATCGCCTGCGGTTACTACGGGCATAGTACCCGGAGAGAATGTAGGCGTTTCATTTACCGTTACTTCTCTCGTAGCATAATGAGATACGCCATCTACGATTATGGCATAGCTAATGGTTGCTGTGCCTGCGGCATTACCTGTTACCATGCCGGTACTGCTAACGGTGGCCACCTCGCTATTACTGCTGCTCCATATACCACTGGTAACAGCGTGCGTAAATATTTGGCTGCTACCAGCACACATCTGTGCATTGCCCATAATTGCGCCAAGAACCGTTACGCTTATGGGGTACGTATTATTACAATGTCCATTGTACAGGGTGATATTGCCGTCATAGGTACCTGCGGTAGCTCCAACTGGTACAGGTATAGACAGGGGAGACGAGGGCAACTCTGCAATATTGCTCAACTTACGGACAACATTGTTGTTGCCATCTGCAATATATAAGTTGCCTGATGCATCTATGGTAACACCATTGGGATTACTAAAACTGGCTGCCGTAGCCGGGCCTCCATCGCCATAATAACCCGACAAACTACTACTACCTGCAATAGTATTGATAATTCCTGATGGTGTTATTTTTCGAATAACATTGTTCCCATAGTCTGAGAAATATATGTTGTCGTTAGCATCAATAGTAATGCCATTAGGCGCATAAAGGGTAGCAGCTGTAGCAGACCCTCCATCACCTGAATAACCATTAACGCCAATGCCTGCGACCGTACTGATAATACCAGAAGGGGTAATTTTACGAATGGTTCCATAAAGGCTCTCTGTAAAATACAAATTGCCGACTGCGTCTATAGCTATCTTGGTTGGATGGTTCAATGCTGTGGCTGTTGCAGGGCCACTGTATTCAAAATCCCCAATGTAACTACCATTTCCAGCTACAGTGCTGATAATACCTGAAGGAGTTACTTTACGAATCACATGGTTGCTTTGATCCGCGATAAACAAATTGCCACTTGCATCTACGGCAATATCCGTGGGGCCGGTCAGATTTGCAGATGTTGCTGGGCCACCATCACCAGAATAACCAATGCTACCAGTGCCTGCCACCGTACTGATAATGCCAGAAGGGGATATTTTGCGAATTGAATTGTTATAATGATCTGCTATATACAGATTGCCACTTGCATCTATTGTAAAACCCTCAAGATGTATCCCTGTTGCCGTAGCGAGCCCTCCATCGCCACTATAGTAATGAGTGCCATTTCCCGCCACAGTGCTAATAATGCCGGAAGGGGATACTTTGCGTAATATACTATTACCATAGTCAGCAATATATAGATTGCCATCAGCATCTATGGCAATATCATTAGGATGATACATACCCGCATCTGTTGCCATGCCACCATCACCACTGTATGTATAGCCGAGAGAAATATTGCCTGCTACGGTAGTTATTATATTTGGCGTACCCGTAAAACCGGCATTGGTGGCTGTATCATCCCAAGCCAATGAATAACCGGCAACATCGGTAGCACCAGTATAGGTAAGTGCTGCGGCAGTATCGCCTGCTGTTACTACCGGCATTGTGCCAGGGGCAAATTCAGGCACATCGGTTACCGTCATGTCTTTTGTAACAGAATAAGAAACTTCATCTGAGGTAATATGATAGCTTATTACAGCAGAGCCTGCCATAATGCCCGTCACCGCACCGGTACTGCTAACGGTGGCCACCTCGCTATTACTGCTGCTCCATGTACCACTGGCGGGGTTTGTGTATGTGGCAGAAGAACCAACACACAGATTGCTGTTACCCGAAATAGGGGCAGAAACAGCTATATGAAGCGGGTAAGATGTAGTACAGTGGCCATTATGCGCTGTGAATGTACCTGAATATACTCCTTGCCCCACAGCAGATGGTACCGCAATCTCTACTGGTGATGCCGGCAGGGCTATAGAGGTACCTATTGTACGCACAACATGCCCATTTTCATCGCCTGCAAAAACTACTCCATTATTATTTACCGCTACTGCTACATAAGATGAACCACCTGTTGCAATAGTGCTCATTATACCATTTGGCGATACTTTTCGTATAGTGCCATAGTACTGTTCTGTAACGTATAGGCTGCCAGAAGCATCTACCGCTATGCCGGCCGGACTATACAAATAGGTTGCTGTGGCGGGCCCACCATCGCCATAATAACCAGCACTTGTACTACCAGCCACAGTTGTTACAATGCCCGATGGGGCAATTTTTCGGATAAGATTGTATCCGTTATCGGTTACAAATACATTACCCGTCGCATCGGTGGCAACTCCCATGAGCGTGCCATATGTAGCATCGGTAGAAGGGCCACCGTCGCCACTGTACCCCCAAATGCCATTGCCGGCAATGGTGGTAATAATACCATCGGGGGCTATTTTACGGAGATAGGACCCTGTGCTGCCACTTGTAGTGAAATAGACATTACCAGCCCCATCGGCTGCTACTGATGAAGGGGAGGAAATGCCGGCAGATGTGGCTGGGCCATGATCGCCAGAGTGATCATAAGTGCCATTACCGGCAATAGTGCTGATAATGCCCTCTGTAGTAACCTTCCGTATTGCGAAATTGCCCTGATCTGCAATCAGTAAATTACCCGACGCATCCAGTGCTATTCCTATTGCACTGGAGAAGGTTGCAGCCGTTGCCTGGCCACCATCGCCACCATATCCCCACATGCCATTACCGGCTACTGTGGTTATCTCGCCGGTAGGCGATACTTTTCTTACCACATTGTTGTTGCGGTCGGCAATATAGACGTTACCTGCATTGTCGGTAGCTACACCTGACGGGTAATTGATTTTTGCTGCTGTCGCCAGCCCACCATCGCCAGAGAAGCCGGCTACACCCGTACCGGCAAATGTGCCAACGCTACCCGTTGTATTGGTAAAGCCCAATGTTTGTTCTGGTGTATTCCATGCTATAGAGTATTCGGGGCTGTTAGTGGCCGATGAATAGTGGAGCTGTGCCGGGCTGCTGCCTATCATAACAACAGGTGTGCTGCCGAGTGTTACGGAGGGCACGCCAAGAACGGTGATAGTTTTGGTAATATATCGGGTAGCATCATTTACCGCCACTGCATAGGTAATAGTAGTAGTACCCGGTGCTAATGTCGAAACCAGGCCTGCAGTGCCAATAGTTGCTACAGCGGTATTGCTGCTGCTCCACGTACCGCCCGGCGTGCCGTGGGTTTGCATAGCACTGCTGCCCATGCATACGGCAGATGCCCCGTTTATTTTGCCCAATACTGTTACCGATGCGGCATAGGGTATCTGGCAAAGTCCATTCGATATGGTAAGTTCGCCACGATAAATGCCTGGTGCCACATCTGCCGGCACGTAGGTAGCCAATGGCGAGGCTGGCAGCGAGCTAAAGCTATTCAGCTTGTCAATTTTACCAGTGCCAACATTACTATTCCCACCGCCAAGCAGTATTGTGCCTTCTTTCGTTAATGTCATGCTGTTGTAATCAGTACTTGTATTCAGGTACGGGGTTATTGTGCTTATGATGCCATCGGGGGCTATTTTTCTAATTCTATTGTACTCCAGTAACAGCAAATTGCCAAAGGCATCCATTTCTATCTTGTTGGCATTGATGGTGGCTGCTGTTGCCGGGCCGCCATCGCCATTGGTATAGCTGCCCTCCGGGCCGGGGCCGGCAATAGTGGTAATGATGCCGGCGGGGTTTATTTTTCTTATTCTGCCATTACCTGCAAGGTATATATTGCCTGTTGCATCGGTAGTGAGCCCTAAGATATTATACATGCCGGCATTAGTGGCAGGCCCGCCATCGCCACTATGTTCAGATGAGCCATTGCCGGCAACTAAAGAAACATATCCGGATGCATCAATTTTCAATACGTAACTTCCAGCTGCTGCATACATATTGCCGTTTTTATCGAACGACATATGCCATATGTTAGAAGAATAAGGTGAGATTGACGCAAACGAATTGATATTGCCATTAGTATCTATTTTACGTATCGTTCCATCGTTACCGGCTACAAATACGTTTCCATGTGCATCAACCGCTATACTACCAGGGTATCGTAACGATGCTGCTGTGGCCGGCCCCCCATCGCCTGTACTACCAGCAGTGCCATTGCCCGCTACCGTAGAGAGAATACCAGCATTGTTCACTTTGCGGATGCGGTTATTGCCTCCATCAATAAATAGTACTTCTCCCTTGTGGTTTACTTTAATGTCATAAGCATTCGTTATTGCCGTAGCCGTAGCAGGGCCACCATCGCCTAAAAACACCCATCGGTTGCCGGCAAATGTCTCTACAATGCCAGCAGTGGTTACTTTACGCACCACGCTATTCTGAATGTCGGCAATGTATAACTCGCCCGAGGGGCTTGCTGCCAAGCCGCCGGGGTAGGTAATCAACGTTGCTGTAGCTGGTGCCCCATCTCCGTTTACACCGCCACCAGTATTGGTAGAACCAACTATGTTGGTTACTATTCCCGCAGTACTGATTTTGAGTACACGACTATATTCTGAGACCAGAATATTGCCGTCGGCATCGGTAGCAATATTGGATGCACCATAAAAGCGTGCTGCCGTAGCGGGTACACCATCTGTATAGCTGATAGTTGGCGAACCAGTGGCTACCCCTGCGTAGGTACTAATGATACCTGCTGCGTTTACTTTGCGTATTACATAGTTGTCGTCTAATATAAACAGGTTGTTGGTAGCATCTATCGCAATGCTACGTACTGTACCGCTACCCAAGGCCGTGGCAGTTGCTGCCACGCCATCGCCACTATATGCGCCGCTACTGCCATTGCCGGCTACTGTAGTAATGATGCCGGCGGTATTTACCTTACGTACTCTATTGTACCAACTGACTACATATATGTTCCCACTACCGTCAACGGCTATATCGTTAATTGAACTAAGATAGGCAGCGGTTGCAGTGATACCATCGCCAAAGTTACTCCCTCCTCCTGCTACAACAGTAATGATACCTGAGGCATCTACTTTACGCACTTGTCCTGCACTGTAATCGCCTATGTAGAGATTTCCTGCTGCATCTAACGCTATAGCTCGGGGGTCTATACGGGCTGCTGTGGCGAGTCCGCCATTGCCATTGGGGCCACTATTAGTGCTGGAGCCCAGTGTTTTGTTGCCCGCAACTGTGGTGATGGTGCCATCGGTAGCCACCTTGCGCACTACATAGTCGCCAGCTATGTACACATTGCCGGCTGCATCCCGTACCACATCTGTTGGTCTGTTAAGCGTAGCCACAGTGGCGGGGCCACCATCGCCACCATAACCGCCATTACCAGCAATAGTGGTGGTAGTAAAATCGGTACTTCTGAATCCTTTGTTTTTTGCCTCGGTATTCCAGATAAGTGAGTATTGCAGGCCCGATGATGCACCATAGGTAAATGCCGTGGCGGTGTCGCCGGTAATAACCACCGGCATACTGCCCGGTTCAATGGTCACATTTTGGTTTACGGTAATGATGTTGGTGGCCAGTGCAGTACCGCAACTCCCCGAATACTGATAGCTGATAAGAGCCGTACCCGCCGTATGCCCTGTAACAATACCCGTACCCGATATTGTAGCAACTGCCGGGTTGGCCGAAGACCATACACAACCATCTATAGCATTACCCAAAGCTATTGACTGTCCCGTACACACCTGCCATGTAGTGCCTGTAATGGGGGCAACAAAAGGATGTATAATAACGGGGGTAGTAGAGAAAAAGTAGCCACAGGAATTATTTATGCCGTAAGTAATCGCAGTTGTTCCGGCGGCCATGCCAGTAACAACGCCGGCACTACTAACAGTAGCAAAGGTATTATTGGCCGAAGACCATGTGCCACCACTTACAGCATTTGCCAATGAGGTACTACCACCGATGCACATGGTGTTGGCACCAGATATAGGAGGTAACGACAGAATAGTATCTATGGTGAAGTGCAGCGTGGCGTACGATGTGCCACACTCGTTACTCAATGGACCATAAGTGATGATTGTTGTGCCGCTGGTTACAGGCGTAAGATTGCCATATTCGTCAATTGTTGCCACGTCCGGGTTAGCTGAAGACCAGTTACCTCCGCCAATTGAGTTATACAGATACACGTAAGAGCCCCAGCCGAAACACATTGTGCTATCTCCATATGAACTATAAATTGTACCAGCATATGGAATGTCGGATACGTATATGATTTGAGTAGCCGATGAACTGCCACACCCGTTAGATACTGTGTAAGATATATTGGTTGCTCCTGCACTATAGCCTGTCACCAAGCCGGCACTATCTATAGAAGCAATACTCGTATAATCGGCACTCCACACACCTCCGTCAACCGTGCCAATAAGTGAGGTTGTGCTACCTGCACAAAGAGTAGTTGTGCCATAGATACTACCCGCATCGGGCAGGGTATTGATGGTGACAACAGTAGTAGCCGTATTGCTGCCACAACTGTTGATAAGCGTGTAAGAAATGGTGGTGATGCCTAATGTATAGCCATATAAATCCCCCCAAACGCCTACTGTAGCCACTTCGGTATTGCTGCTGCTCCATGTGCCTCCAACATTGGCATTGGTAAGTGTACCCCAAACACCTGCGCAAAGTTCTGTAGTGCCACCAATGGGCATAGTGGGTGCAACAGTATCTACCGTAATATATAGTGGAGCATACGAAGTGCCACACTCGTTGGTAAAGCCCCCATAGGCAATAACTGTAGACCCACCACTCACACCCGTGACATTGCCATACTCATCAACCGAAGCAATAGAAGGTGCTGATGACGACCATGTACCACCAGCCACAGTAGCCGATAGTGCAGCACTGGCACCAACACATATAGCATCCATACCAATAATACTACCAGCATAGGGTGGTGTAGTTACAGACACTGTGTACGTTGCTACGCTACTACCGCAACTGCCTGTTACCGCATAAGATATTGTGGCTTCGCCAAAGCTATGACCGGTTACAATACCAGTGCTATTTACTGTAGCAATTGCCGTGTTGGCACTTGTCCATACGCCACCAGCTACTGTGCTGCTGAGTGCTGTTGTGGCACCTGCACAAACCGTAGCTGTGCCAGAGATACTACCCGCAATAGGTGCTGCACTTACAGTAACAACACGAGTGGCCACATTGCTACCACAATCGTTGGTAGCCGTGTAAGAAATGGTAACTATACCGGCAGCTATACCGGTAACCATACCTGTGCCGCTTACGGTAGCTATCTCGCCATTGCTACTGCTCCATGTGCCACCAGATGTTGCATTGCTCAATGTTGTTGTACTACCAGTACATACTGTTGCAGTACCGGTAATGGTGCCAGAGGGTGGTGTTGTATTAACTGTTATTGCCTTTGTTTTGTAAACAGCACCACAGCCGTTTGTTACCACATAGGTAATAACTGCGGTGCCACCAGATACGCCTGTAACCAATCCTGTAGTATCAACAATTGCAACCGAGTTGTTGCTACTGCTCCATACACCGCCGGGGGTAGCATTGGTAAGGGGCGTTGTGGTACCTGCACAAATGACCGAACTGCCGGTTATAGGGTTTCCCGTTGGGGTAGTGTTGACCGTGATGATGCGTGTTACTACATTCGAGCCACATACACCGGAAACCGAATAACTGATAGTGGCCGTGCCGGTAGAGTTGCCTGTTACTACACCTGCAGTGCTTACAGTAGCAATAGAGATATTACTACTTGTCCATGAACCTGAAGGTGTAATACTGTTGAGGGTAGTAGTGTTGCCTATACAAACAACAGCCGAGCCGGTTATGGAGCCAGCGGTTGGTGCAACGGTAACAGTAAGTGTTGCAGATGCACTGCCGCAACTGTCTGTTACTGTATATGAAATGGTAGTAGTACCTGCTGTTAATGCATGTATTTCACCCGTCTCATTTATGGTAGCAACCGTGGTGTTGGTGCTGTTCCATACGCCACCTGCATAGAAGCAAGTAAGCTTTTCGGTAGCCCCTATACATACAGATGGCTGACCATAAATGCTGAGTGGAGCTTTTATTTTTCTTACTCTCGAATTCGCTCTTTCTCCTACAAAAACATCTCCGTTTTTGTTTACGGCTACTCTCAGTGGGTTATTCATCAACGCTGCAGTAGCTGGGCCACCGTCGCCAGAAAAGCCTGTTGGACCAACGCCTGCAATTGAGGTTATGATTCCGGTTGATGCGTTAATCATTCTGATTTTACTGATAGAGCCACTGTTAGACCCTCCAATGTAAATATTTTCCAAAGTGTCTACATCTATACCGAAAGACCATATTGCAGCAGCAGTAGCCGGACCACCATCGCCCGGATATATGCCAGATGGTATGCCGGCAACAGTAGTTATTACTCCAGATGGGGAGATTTTTCTTATTCTGTTATTTTCGTTATCGGCAATGAAAATATTTCCTTTCTTACTGACTGCAATATCAAATGCATTTTTAATGCTTGCAGCGGTAGCGGGGCCACCATCGCCAGAAAAACCTGCTATGCCATTTCCTGCAATTGTCGTTATTATTCCCGATGTATTTATACATCGTATCCGCTGATTGTTTCTATCAACTATATACACATTTCCTATAGTATCCACACAGATACCAACAGGTTCATCTAACTGAGCGGCTGTTGCAGGGCCGCCATCTCCACTAAATCCCGCTATACCAGTACCAGCAATAGTGGTAATTATACCGGAGGGATTGATCATACGAATACGGTAGTTAAATCCTTCAGCAATGTAGATGTTGCCGTTTTTGTCCGCACAAATATCGCTCGGTGCCACACCAGCTGCAGTCGCTGGTCCACCATCTCCACTGTATGAGCCACTGAGGCCGGCAATCGTGCTAATAATACCAAGACTGTTAATTTTGCGCACACGGTTCGACCCCGCTACGTATACGTTCCCTTCATTGTCGCAGGCTACAGTATATGGGTCTCCTATGCTGGCCGATGTAGCTACACAATTGGAGCAATTTGATGAGCCACCTCCGGCAAACGTTGATATGATGCCCGCATTTGTAGCAATGTTCACAGTGGCAATAGTTACTCTTGAACAACCGTTATATGTGTAGCTGATGGCAGATGTACCCACAGTTATGCCAGACAAAGTACCAGCCGCATTGATGGTTGCTATGTCTGGGCTGCTGCTCACCCACGTACCCCCAATTGTGGCTGATGTGAGCGATTGAGAGGTGCCAGCGCAAAGGGATGTAGAACCAGTTATGGTAGCCGGCAAAGCGGTAACAGACACTACTGTACTGCTAACACCACATGTTAGGGTGTAGAAGATGGTAGTTGTACCAGCGTTATTACCGGTAACTACACCAGCACTGTTAATGGATGCAATAGTGGTATTGCTGCTACTCCAGGTACCGCCCGCTGTTGCAATGCTGAGGGTAGTAGTGCTACCAGCACAGACCGTTGTTGTGCCCGTTATTGAAGGTGTGCTTGGTGCCGTATTAACTAATATTTCTTTGGTTACTACAGTTGTTCCGCACGTTCCCGTAACAGAATAGGATATAGATGTAGTTCCGGCAAGCAGACCTGTTACAACACCCGAACTACTTATTGTACCTATGCTCGCATTGCTACTGCTCCATGTACCACCAGGGGTAGTGTTGCTAAGTGTAATAGTATTGCCAGTACACAAACTGTTGCTTCCTGTAATACTATTAACTACAGGCCCTGTATTTACCGTAACAATTCTTGTAGCATAGGCCACACCACAGTTGTTGGTAACTGTATATGTAATGGTTGTAGTACCACCAGCCAAGCCTGTAACTACCCCCGATGTACCAATACTGGCAATACTTGTATTGCTACTGCTCCATGTACCGCCCGGTGTAGTGTTGGTAAGTGTTATGTTGTTAGAAGCGCAAACAGAGAAGGGGCTACCTCCTATTGATGCCGCTGTAGGTAATGGGTTTATGGTGACAACTACCGTTTTGCCTCCACCCGAATTGTGATATGTGATTATTGCAGTACCAGCCGCAATACCAGTTACTGTGCCCGAAACGGAGCCAATAGTAGCTATTGTAGGGCTGCTGCTGGCCCAGGTACCCCCGGCTACAGATGCTGTTAATGTTGATGTACTGCCTCGGCATATTGAAGAATCACCGGTTATAGTAATATCCAACAAAGGAATATTTCTTAGTAAGACAAGTCCTTCTGTTGTTTTGCCAACTATATCTGGAAAATTATCTCCATCAATATCAACTATTTGTGTACCTAAAGCACCTATTGACACATTCTGTCCTTTAGAAAATAAGTTTGTGTCTATAATTCCCGTTGTAGTATTCAGAAATACCAAATTGTCAGCAACCATGTCCGGCTTACTATCACCGTTTATATCTGCAATTTCAATTTGAGACCTTGCACTTATAGTATTCCCTATCTTGATGTATGGGGCAAAGGAGCTTGTGTTAATTACACCACTGTCGGATATGTTTTTCAAAACCGAAATAGGATTGGGTGTACCTGAACCTATTATACTACTGCTGGCGACAATATCTGGTTTATTATCGCCATCGAAATCGGCAACTTTTATCTCTCGGATAATAACGCCCACCGTATCTGTCGCAAAAGACACAGGTGAAGCTAACTGGATATTGCCGGGAGTAGAATTGTTTTTGTATATATTTATGCCAACTACTTGAGAACCAACAAGAATGTCTTTTTTACCGTCTCTGTCCACGTCCGCAGTAATTACCCTGTCAGCATCATATTGACTACCTGTAACAATACGCTCACTTAAACATGCACTATTGAATGTGCCAGACGAAAATGAATTTCTGACGATACAAAGTTGATGCCGGGGATAGGTAGCTGTCCAGCCAACCATAACCACATCTGGCTTTCCGTCTCCGTCAATGTCATCAATTGTCATATCGCCAGAATTAACTATACCATCAACATCAATTCTTGGGTTAAAGGCCAGGTTGCCAGTTGTAGAAATATTTATGTAAATGGATATCTTTCTGATTGTATCGTTGAGCCCCCCACCCCCACTTCCTCTTTCTAAAACTGCAATATCCATTTTTCCATCATTATTGAAGTCGGCAACCCCAATTATTCCGAGGTTTCTGAATGCAGGCAAATCGAGCCGGGATGATAACGAAGTAATAGAAAAGGCACCAATACCAGTAGTGGTGTTGCGAAATACACAAACAGTATTGTTGTATTTGTTGATGACAGCTACATCTGGTTTGCCATCCCCATCAAAATCTGCGACTTTGGTCGTTTGGTATGTATGGAATGCACCATCATTGAGTCCAAGAGAAAATGATACAGGTGGCTGAAAAATGGCTGTGTCATTACGAAAACCACTGTTGTTGTATGTTGGTAAAAATGGAACACTGCTGCTGGTAGTGGCATACTGTCCCGGCTTAGAGATACTTAATGGCCCAAAGCTGGGAGATGGTGGCACCTGTACCGTAATTGATGTTGCCGATGAAGAAATGACCGGTGTCTTTACAGCTCCGAAATGTACAAAACTGCCACTACTAAACGAATCTAAGCCAGTGCCAGATAGTGTTATTGTATTGCCGGGTATTGCTATGTTGGGCGAAATATGAGTGATGGCTGGTGGTGCGTTTGGTAATGAAATAGGTTCTGGTATATTTTTGAGCAGCGTTATTCTACCGGGGCAACAGATTCCGCCTCCGCCATTATTGGAAATTGCTATATCAGGCTTAGAATCGCCATCAAAATCACATACTACTATTTTTTGTTGTCCTCCAACTACATATTTATCGCTGTAGCTGAAGGATGAAGTATTTATTGTACTTGTTGTGGTAGTGTTTCTGAGTGTCGCAAATGTACCTTCTCCGGAAGTGGCAATATCTGGCTTACCATCACCGTTTATATCACCAATTGCCATACTGTTTACCGAACCTGAGATAAGAAAATCTACTCTTGTTGCTAAAGAGCTTGTATTAATTACCCCGGTAGTACTTTGATTTTTGAAAACTGATATCCGGTTTGTGGAATTGCCGGTAATAACCTCGGGCTTGCCATCATTATCAAGATCGGCAAGGGCAACGCAAACAGGACTTCCCCATGGAATATAATCCACCCTTGTTGCGAAGGATGATGTAGAGATAATACCCGAAGTCGCATTATTCTTAAAAATTGATACACCAGATGAAGACACTATGATAATATCTGGTTTGCCATCGTTGTCTACATCTCCTGTAGTCATTTTTCTGGGAGTGCCACTACCATATGAAATGTCTATACGGGGGGCATACAAGCTTGCAGTTACCGGAGAAGTAGCAGAAATGTTCCTGAATATAGAAATACTACTTGTTGACGGGTTAGATGTAAGTATATCCAATCGGCCATCGCCATCCACATCGGCTGTTACAACCTGTATTGCTACACCGTTTGTGGCAAGTGTAGCCGATGGCACAATAGAGGTGGTGTCAATTATACCTGGCGTTGTAGTATTAGAGAAAATAGTCAGGCTCGATTCTGTATTGCTGGTAGTTAATATTTCGGGCTTGCCATCACCATTTAAATCGGAAAGAAAAACCGAATTTGGTGTTGTGCAATTGTGAACGGTAGCATTGGCAAATGTGCTACTACTCAAAGGGTTGTTAGGGATGTTTGCGTTTCTGTATATGAAAATATTGCTATTACCCAAATTGGCAGCAACAATATCTGGTTTGCCATCGCCATCAACATCACCCACAACCATCTCGTTAGGCTGATTGCCAGTATACATATTGATGTGCCCATTGAATTTTATCAGGCTGGTGTTTGATGTAGCACCATCCCACGTCTGCAAAAAAGGATTTTGCGAATACCCCGTCAGCCCCACCGCCGTATTCAGCACACTCACGGGTGCATAGGTAGCCCCAAGGGGTACAGTTACGCTCAGCGAGGTGGGCGATGCGGTGTTTACCGTGGCTCGGGTGGCCCCAAAGTACACTATGTTGTTGGCTGGGGTGGTGTTGAAGTTGGTGCCGGTGATGGTGACCGTTGTGCCGGGTATGGCAACCATAGGCAAGATGCCTGTAACAGTGGGCTGTTGGGCAAATGCCGTGCCTGCAATGGTTAAGAGACACAACAAAACAGACGTAAATAGTACCTTTTTCATGCGTGGTAATTTGTGTTTTATGTACCCCGAAAAACACAACACCAATACTGCACAAACCGGTAGTATTTTTCTTAAGGCTTTGTAAAATTATGTGTTTATTTAATTGATGGAATATTGTTTCTTGATGTAATGGGCATTTTTCTAAAAAATATTTGCGCAAAATGAGCGGCACACACAAGTGTTTCTTTCTTGATGTTATTGAGCTGTGCCTGATATTTGCGTGTTAATGTATTGTTGATTTCGAACAAGTACTACTCGTTACAGTATAAGCATGTATTACAGGGTTTGGCATTCGCATCTCACAGTCTGTTTCAGCATTTGTACCTGTTTTTGTGTGGCATTGCCCGAAGCAAAACGTCTGCAACAGGCAATCTGCAAAGCATACGGCCTGCTACCTTATATGCCACTACCTGCATATCAATATATGCTAATACTGTATATTCAATTGCTATTTTTACCATGTGCGGTTAATTTGGTAACTTTGATGTATGCAGGCAATAAACTCGGTTTCACCACGCACTCAGTCTTTTCTGGAGAAAGAAGAACGCTATGGTGCGCACAATTATCACCCGCTGCCCGTAGTGCTATCGCGGGGACAAGGTGTACACGTTTGGGATGTAGATGGTAAACGTTATTACGATTTTCTATCGGGCTACTCTGCCATCAATCAGGGGCATTGCCATCCGCGCATCATGCAGGCTTTTATGGAACAAGCTCAAAAGCTGACGCTTACATCCCGCGCATTTCATAACGACAAACTTGGCGAGTTTGCAGAATATATTACCAACTTTTTTGGGTACAACAAAGTACTACCCATGAACTCTGGTGCCGAAGCCGTGGAAACTGGTTTGAAGCTGGCTCGCAAATGGGGCTACGAAGTAAAAGGTGTGGTGCCTGAAAAAGCAAAAATTGTGGTGTGCGAAGGCAACTTTCACGGCCGCACCATCAATATAGTATCCTTTAGTACCGATACCGACTCACGTAACAACTTTGGTCCATTTGCACCGGGTTACGATATTATTCCTTATAATGATATACATGCACTGCATGTAGCATTGCAAGACCCCAATGTGGTAGGTTTTCTGGTAGAGCCCATACAGGGCGAGGCGGGGGTATTGGTGCCAGACGATGGCTACCTTGCAAAAGCCGCAGAGTTGTGCCGCGAAGCCAATGTGCTATTGATAGCCGATGAAATACAGACGGGTTTGGCAAGAACAGGTAAAATGCTTGCTTGCGATCACGAAAAAGTTCGTCCGGACATATTGTTATTGGGCAAGGCACTTTCTGGTGGTACCATGCCGGTATCGGCCGTATTGGCCGATGATGAAATTATGCTCACAATAAAGCCGGGGCAACATGGCTCTACCTATGGTGGCAATCCATTGGCTTGTAGTGTGGCTATTGCATCGCTACAGGTACTGGTAGATGAGAATATGGCAGGCAACTCGGCCATACAGGGCGAATACTTGCGTCAGTCACTAAAGGCATTGAACCATCCGCATATTTCTATTGTAAGGGGTAAAGGGCTTTTCAATGCCATAGTAATAGACCACCCCAACAAAGATGCTGCATGGGATATTTGTCTGGAAATGAAGGAAAACGGCTTACTGGCAAAACCTACTCATGGCGATCGTATTCGTTTTGCACCTCCATTACTCATCAATCGTTCGCAGATAGATGAGTGTGTGGATATAATAGGTCGCAGTTTGGCCAAATGGGCTTAACCGCAACGTATTGTTGTTATCAGAAACTCATACCAAAACCAAACTCGGCCAGCTCGGCCACAGAAAGGTGTGTTTTAAGGAAAGCGCATAAGTACATTTCTTTTAGGAAGCCATGTTCCTTTTGCAACAAATAGTAATTGGCACCTAACTTCTGATATAACTTACCTTGGGTTTGGTAAGCATGTTTCACATAGTAGCCAGCCTGCACTACAAAACCTAATCTGCCCAACAAAAATTCGTTGCCGGCAAGCAACGCCATTTTGTAGGAATGCAAATGTTCGGTTCCGGGTGTTACAAAAGAATTGTTGTGTAAAAACGAGTTGATTTGCTCGTGGTAAGAGTAATCTACACCAAAGAATGCCTTGTTTTTACCAATCCATCTTTTACTGGCCAGCACCGTTGCCAGATATACCGGATAGGAGGGGCCAAGTGGCGCATTAGAGCCTGTCATGGCCATGGTGGCCCTAAACTGTGCCAGCCAACGGTTGCTGAGTGTGGGTAAACCCCTGCTTACCTGACGAGGTGAAGATGTTACAGGAAAATATTTGACACCTATATGAGTTCCAACGAGATTGATACCCAGATTGGGTTGGTGGAATGAAGCATTGGAAATGTGAGAGACATTAACACCAGCCTGAATATGTATATGGTCGCTCAGTAAATAACGAATATCCATCATAAAGGAGGCATAGTCGTTCATGGTGCTGCTTATCGCATTATTCAGTGTGTCTACAGGCACTTGACGTTGGTATTTTTTGGTAACAAAACCAGCCCCATCGCCCAGTCGTATAGTCCACTGTAGTTTTTGCCCCATCAGTACAGGTATTTCTATATTGGGGTAAATGCTGAAACAACGACCATATACCGAGTCTATTCCATAATTGGTGTATGCCAGCCCCAAGCCAATAGAGGGGTAACGTCGGCGAATATGCCAGTCTTTTTTGCCCCATGTTTTCCATTGTAAGTTCAGGTCGAAGCCTGTTGACACCTCGGGTACAGGTAATCGAAATTTCCATGTGTGCTTAACAACCTTTCCGGCAAAGAAGTTGCCATCTATTGCAAAACCTGCGCCTGCCATATTTTCCTGCGCTTGTGCCACATAGCTTGCGTAGCCACATAGTAGCACAGTAAGCAATGCTGCCAAAAGAAAACGGAAATATCTACTCAGGATGCCGAAGTACACATTGGGGATACTATAGTATGGCATTTCTATATTGGTTTGTGAGCACAGGGCAAGTCTGTTTGCCTATGCAACTCAAATATAATGGCATTTTCAATCCCGATGTACTTACAAATTTGTTGTATTGTTGTTTTTGTAAATGCAGATACTATTGTGTATTTCCAATTGGTATGTGCTGTAACTTTATGATTGCAAACACAAACAGCAGTATGGATGTGAAGAAAGCGATATTGCCAGTGGTGGTGGGTACTATGGCTGGCCTGATGGTTTCGGTGGTGGGAGAAAAGGTGGTAATGGCATCTGATATGCCTGCTGATGCCGGGCAGGTTTCCAGTCAGCAGGTGGCTATTCAGTGGTTCACCTCTTTGCCAATATCTGCATTTGTTATTATGGCACTGTTCGCCGGGCTTGGGGCATTGGTAGCAGGTGTTGCTGCCAGTAAATTGTCTGATACAGAAAGAAAATTTCCGTTGATTGTTACCAGTGTATTATTGATACTGGCTGCTGCATACAAGTCATATCTACTTTCATTTCAGCCGGTATCCTACAGCTTATTACGGTTGGCAATCATTGTGCCTATGGTGGTGGCAGGCAGAAAAATCGCATCGAAGTTGCCTGCTAAAAAACAAGAGAACATGTAGAGCCTGTTTAAGATTTATTGCTTGTATTTATTATGAGCGTTGTTTTTGAGCGAAACGAGGCACATTTTGCAGCCATAGCCTTTCCTATGGCGAAAAATGTAACGAAGTTGCAGCCAAAAACTACCATAAGAAAGGCAATGAATAAATCTTAAACCGGCTCGTAGTGTTATTAAAACGAAAGAAGCCGAAATTCTCCGGCTTCTTTCGTTTTAAGATTTCATGTTTATGTACTGAAGTGGTAAATCTAATTCAGACGAGCGGCATAATTGAATTACATCCTGTAGGTCATCAATTTTTTTACCGGTCACCCTTATTATATCATCCATAATGGCGGCCTGTACCTTTAGCCCGCTGTCTTTTATCAGTTTCACTATTTTCTTAGCATTGTCTTTGTCTATGCCGTTTTTTACTGGTATGGTTTTGCGTATATACTTTCCAGATGCTGTAAACTCTTTCGACATATCGAAACATTTGGACTCCAATCCCTGACGCATGGCCTTTGTAAGCAACACATCTTCCAGTTGTGCCAATTTCATATCTGTTTCCACCTCTACGGCAAGAGTCATATCTTTTTTGTTCAGCTCTATGCTGACGTGTGTCCCCTTGAAGTCGTAACGGTTATCTATTTCTTTTTTGGCAATATTTACTGCATTGTCCAGTGTCTGAAGGTCTACTTTACTGGCAATATCGAATGAAGGCATATGTTGAACGTTTGATGAAGTGTTAAGACACGCAAAAATAAAAATTATTACGCAAAAGCACCATAACCATCAAATCGGTCGATTTTCTATTGCCTTTATTATTTCCGGGTCATCTGGTGGCATTTGATGCGGAAATACATTTACTAAAGAACCGTTCTCATCAATAAGGTATTTCTGAAAATTCCATTTCACATCGCTATCAGCGTACCCATTATACTTTTTTTCTGTAAGCCAGCGATACAAGATGTGCTTATTTTTACCCTTTACCACCTGCTTGGCTGCAAGTGGAAATGTTACACCAAACCGTACTTTACAAAATTCGGCTATCTTTTTGTTGGAAAGTGGCTCCTGAAACAAGAAGTCGTTGGATGGTACACCAACTATCACCAACGAATTGCCATAAAGTTGGTATATTTTTTCCAAACCTTCGTATTGTGGAGTGAACCCACAAAAAGATGCCGTGTTGACAATTAATATCTTTTTCCCCTTAAAGGCCGAAAATCGAATAGTATCTCCGGCAATAGAGGCAATTTCAAAATCGTAAATACTGGCGGGCACCTGCTCTGTAGACTTATTACCAAACAATGACAACATAGCCCCAAAGATATTGCTCATGTGGGTACGCTACAGCTAATGTTTTCTTATAACTACATAACAGAAAACGCAACTAACAGTCTGTGGATTACTCTATAAGATTTGATTGTTACTGCAATGTTACTTTTGTTGCAAACATTCACAACTATGTCATTAACCACCCTCAAAGACGACCTTCTGGCCGAGTTCCGGGAAGAACGGCTAATGATTAACGACCAATTGGAAATTCTTGACCCATTAGGCACATCGCTACGCATGCCCGCTGCGCAGAACTTGTACAGTTCCACATCTCTTTTTATTGCAGAGTACTGCAGCTATGTGGGTAGTGTGGCTGCTATTGTTTTTGCTGTTACAATGCACCGTATCTACCCATTCAGTTTGCTGAATACAGTACATTACAACCCCGATGCACGCAGCGCATTAGCCGGCACCAACATTACACTGCTATCAGCTTCCGTTTATGCACTGGCAGGTGTTTTTGCAATCGGTTTACTGGTTATTGCTCGTCTTGTTCGTTCAGTTCGGCTGAAAAACGATATTTTACGAAATGCTGGTCATGATATAAAAATTATTGTAAGTCAACATTTGCTACGTCGCGCAGCTATGGAGGCAATTGAGCAGCGTCATTTACTGGCTACTACCGGAATAGTAAAGATTCCATCATCGCAGGGTAGGGTGGTTGGTACTCCTTCTGCTACAGACACAAATGGGTTGCATAATTCAATGTCGCATGTGGTGCCCGCATAATGCAATTGCCCGGTTGGGTTGAAGAAGTATTTTATCTACAGCATACACTTTTGTTTTTACTTTGTGTAATGGTCTCTTATTGGGTAAAAACTCCAGCGTGTATGCCCCGTTTCTTCCCAAAGGGTATGATTTGGCGCATGCCTGTAACGGCCGATAATGCTGTGTATCTGACATTTGACGATGGGCCACATCCTCATATAACCCAATGGGTAATGAATCAACTGGATGCGTACGGCGCAAAAGCTACATTTTTTTGTGTAGGCAACAATGTGGTGCGCTACCCCAATGTGTACAATAGCATTAAATTGGCAGGGCATACCACAGGAAATCACACCTACAATCATCTGAATGGTTGGAAGACAAACACCAATCACTATCTCAGAAACATAGCACAGGCTGGCCGCCACATAGAAGGGCACATCTTTCGCCCTCCGTACGGTCGTATGCGCTTGTCTCAATACATACGTTTGGTACAGCGCAACATGCACACACGCGTGTATATGTGGGATATACTCAGCGGCGACTTTGATAATAACCTGACCCCACAACAATGCACTAATAATGTTTTGCAACATATAGCACCGGGTGCTATTGTTGTTTTTCATGATAGCGAGAAAGCATGGCCCCGTCTGCAAGAAACATTGCCGGTGGTTCTGGCACATTGTGCAGCCCGGGGCTGGGCCATGAAGGCTTTACCAGGTGGTATGTAAACACATTTCGGGCTTCTATCCTATTTTTGCTTCCAATGATTTTTTTCGATACCCATACCCATCTCTACGATAGTAGGTTGATGGCAGACGAAGAGCAGATTGCCAGAGCACTGGCAGCTGGTGTGCAATATATGTACATGCCCAATTGCAATAGCGAGACGATTGATGGAATGATGACGATGGCAGAAAAATGGCCACAAAATTGTTTACCCGGCATGGGCCTGCACCCCTGTTACGTAAAAGACGACTATAAAACCGAATTGGACCTTGTTGCCTCATGGTTACAGAAAAGAACATTTTCGGCCGTTGGCGAAATTGGACTTGATTATTATTGGGACTTATCGTGGAAAGCACAGCAAATTGAAGCGTTTCAGGCACAGATAGATCTTGCATTACAATACGATATACCTATTGTGATACACAGCAGGGAGTCTACACAAGATTGTCTACAAATTGTGAAAGACAGAAATAACAGCAGGCTTCGGGGCATATTTCATTGTTACAGCGGCTCTGTAGCACAGGCGCAAGACATAGTGCGCTGTGGGTTCCATTTGGGTATAGGTGGGGTAGTTACCTACAAAAAAAGTGGATTGGACGAAATAGTAAGCGAAATACCACTACAACACCTGGTTTTGGAAACAGATGCCCCCTACCTGGCACCTGTACCGCACCGTGGCCGCAGAAACGAAAGTGCTTATATACCTGTAATAGCAGACACTATAGCTGCTATAAAAGGAATAGCAGTGGCTACCGTTGCCGATGTTACCACTGCTAATGCACTTAGTATTTTTGGGTTGTAGAAAAATCTTACAGGCTATTACTATTTAGTAACAGACACCGTTTTTGTTATCATATCTGCTCCGCATGTAATCTTCAAAATGTAGTCACCACTGTACAATGTGCGGGTGTCTATATGCGAAATGGTGCTACCCTGATTGATTTTGCCTGAATACACCAACCTCCCCATCATGTCGTACAGGGCTATGTCCATATCGGCCGCTACTACATTGCCGGTTTGCACAGCAATGAGGTCGCTTGCAGGGCTGGGGTATACATTTATGTCCAGTCCGCCGGCTATATGTGCCACGGCTGTAGTAGGGTGATAGTCTGTTACCGTTTCTGTTATGGTGGTCACCTTGCCGCCACTATTGATGCCATAATAGGTGGGGCCAACGAGATATGGGAATGCCGAATTCCAGTTAGCATCTACCGTAGCAAAATAACAGTATATGCCAGATGGATATTCTGGTGTTTTACAGAAACGACCATTGTGTGCATCCAAATCGCCATAGCCTGCCACATACTCATAGTCTTCCATATACATACCCAGCGGAAAGGTGCTGCTCACAGCAGGTCCGTCGGCTACATCAGTACCATCGGCATAATGGGTACGGGCGGTAATGCTGCGCAGGCGGTAGCTGCTGCGTATACGGGTGATGCCCCCGGTACCATCTGCATTGGCATAGCCATAGGCACCATAAACCGGAAAGCCATCAAACGCAAAGCCAATGAGTGGCGAATGGGAGAAAGCGTTAATGTTGTATAAACCATCGGCCAGATACAGATCGCAAACGTTGGATATAGGAACAATATCGAGGTTGAATGCGGTAGGGTTCTGGTGATGGTGATAAGTACCGCCGGTTATTGGCCCGCCCGGTCCGCCAGTACTGATGGGTGATGGATGTCCCTTGGCACAGTCGAAACCGCTTCTCTCAGCCACAATCGCATCTCGGTTCCAAACCCCATCTCCCATTTGCACATTGGTACCTGTAGCTGCTTTGTAAGAGAAGGCATCCTTACCATTGTACATAGGCACACCATTTATAAATACACCAATAGACCCCAAAGAGGTGTACACAGGTGTACCGGTATTTTGCACAGGGTTCAGCGGAATCTTGAAAATATGATTGTTATTGGATGCAAAAGATGGATTACCATCGAGGTAGGGGCCTACAATGTATGATGGAATACCGCTTGCCTTTACATAGCTGTTATTGGCAGAATATTGTACCGTTTGCACATTGGCAGGGTAGGTGTCTGATATAGGCGTAGAACTACCACTCACATAGTGTCTGCCGGTAATGCCGGTAGCGTTGATGAGCCACTTGGTGATGGCAGGGTTTGTTTGTGCGTCAGCCGCAGTGGCACTTAACAATGCGGCAACCAGGAGTGCTTTATTCATCTGTTGGTTGTTTTGGGGTGTTTATTAGTTATTTGGACGACAATGCTTCGTAAATCCCCCGCTACGGCATCAATATTTCTTTTGGGAACCCGAAGTTGGGATTAAAGATGAATTTTTTATCTGTAAGGGTCAGTAAAAAGGCAATCAAATCTACTCGTTCATTCGCTGTAAGTGGCACTGACTGTTGCAATTGTGGTGCCAGCGTAGCTGTATGTTGTATGCCTGTAGTGTAGTGTTGCACTACTTCTCTCAGTGTTTTGAACCGGCCATCGTGCATGTAGGGGTAGGTAAGTTCACAATTGCGCAGGGTAGGTATCTTGAATTTCAGCGAGTCAGATGCTTTGCCTGTTATTTTTATGCGCCCCACATCGTTCAGTGTGGTATCTACAGCAAGTCCATTATTGGCAAAGTTGTTATTGGTAAATAATGGCTCGGTATGGCAACTGGCACAATGTTGCCGAAACAATTGATACCCTTTGGCCTCCTGTGCCGTGAATGCCACGCCGGGCGCACTACGCAATACCGAATCGTACTTCGACTCAGCACTGATGAGTGTAGTCATAAACTGAGCCATCGATTTCAGCATACGTTCACCTGTAGCAACACTGTCGCCCCATGCTTTCACAAAGAGTTTGCGGTACAGGGGAGAACGATTCAATCTGATGACTACACTATCTATACGATACGCCATCTCATCGGGATGGGCAATGGGTGCCAATGGC
Organism: Chitinophagaceae bacterium; assembly: GCA_021151685.1. Classification (GTDB taxonomy): domain Bacteria; phylum Bacteroidota; class Bacteroidia; order Chitinophagales; family Chitinophagaceae; genus Nemorincola. Next base: position 19,698 of record JAGKWS010000021.1, on the reverse strand, counting down.
TGCACGTCTAAGTGATTGATAGCACCATCCCACATATACAGTTTGCCCCATGCCAGATTCATCAGTGCAGGCGAATTTCGGGTGCCTATCCGTCCGTTTATGCCATGACTTAGCGCATGGTCTATGTGGGTGAAAGCAGAATAGGACAAATGGCAACTGACACAGGAAATAGTGCTATCTGCCGAAAGTATGGGGTCGTAAAACAGTACACGACCCAATAGTATCTTGTCTGACTGTAGAGGGTTTTTAGAAAAATCGTAAACAGGTGCAGGCCATCCTGCAGGTACAGGCAATCTTGTACCCTTGCCTGGGGTAAATGAAAGGGCTATAGCCGCAAATATCATTAGTACCAGCAACTTCTTCATGGCAATATGCGAAACATGGCTACCGCATTATTGGCACAACTGGCGGCAGCTGCACCCGGAACCATAATGCTGTTGTTTTTTATAAAATCTGTTGCCTGTAGTAGAGGCAAAACGTCTATACCTATAACTAAATGCTCTGTTTTATCAACCTTCAAACCCACCTGCCGCACCGTGGCATAGGGCCATGCATAGCCACCAATGTGTAGCAGAAACTCATGTAGCCGTGCTGTGCTGAGTGGGGTCTTTCCTTCTATCTTCATATTGATGTAGCCACTTTGCCATGTCCAGTACATACCCTTTGTAGGGTCCAGATCGCCCCCCATAACACCAGACACATTGGTTGTGCTATCTACACCTATACTAAAGGAAAGAGAATCGAACCGGGTTTGTGGTGGCACAGCCAAAACAACTGATAAAGTGCTAATATCTTCGGCATCTATCAAGCGATAAGTTATGGATTCCGTATACACCAGTTTATGCTGATAGTAGAGTCGCATTCCAGACAAATAACACCTCATCCGGTCCATTTGAATGGTGCTGTTAAGCCATGGGTAGGTTTTTCCGAGGTGCAAAGAGTCGTTACCCATCTGTGGCAAAAAACACACCAATACAGGCCTTGCATCTTTTTGCGCAAATGCTGCCAACCGCATCAATACCACTATAAATACCATAAGTACCCGTCTCAACATATTACCGGGGTCTGTGAAGTGGTGGACCAAACAATTGGGCAAGTTCTGGAGCCAACTCGTTGAAGTAAGTGAGTTGGTCGGGATGGCAAAGCTTCTTTATGTCGGCAAAATGATGGTAATGCACCTCTTCCATATGCCGTTGCTCATTGGCTATTGCTGCTGCCAGAGAGTCGGTACGAATACTATCTGCAGGGGCTGAAAGCGATGTGTACAACTCCGTTTTTAATTGCAGTATCCGTTTATCGCCCGCCAGTACCGCAGCACGGTGTTGGTCTATCAATTGCTGATAAGCGACAACTTGCTGCTCGTCAAAGTGTAATCTTTCTATAATGAGGTTTCTGGGTCCGCCGGGCTGATGCATGGGTGGTGGAGGATGCGGTGTACGGTTATCTGTGCGCAATACATGGGCCACCAATGCCAGATTGGAGACCAAAAGACCCACTGCAACTGCCGATATAAGTGTCGTTTTCTGCATGGGTTCTTATTCGTAAATCGAGTTTTTCGGAAAAAACATACTCACACTATCACTGGTAGTAACAGATGCCTGCTCGTTGGTAGTACGGCCGGTTACTACCCAAACATTTAATGCCAGTACCAGTATGGTAGCCATTCCGGCCGACCACGCCATTACAGGCGATACCTCTCCTGCACGCACCGCATGTATCTTTTGCTGTATGCGCATTAGCAGGAATGGTGGTGCATCTACCCGCTCTATTTGGTCCAAAAGTGCCAATGATTCGTTCTCTTCGTTTCGTTTCATTGTTTGTTCTTTCATGTTGTTAGACGACAATCTTATAGTTATCCCTCGCGTTGCTTCAATTTTATTGCCAGATTGGCTTTGGCCCGTTGTATCAGCGATTCTGCTGCCTTGGCAGAAATGCCCATTATTTCGCCTACTTCGGCTTGTGTTTTCTGCTCGGTTTTAGCCAGAAGCAGGGCTGTTTTCTGATTTTCAGGCAGTTCGTTGATGCATTTGAAAAGTGTCTCTGTGGCTTGCCGCTGCTCCATTTGCACGCCGGGATGGTCGAAGTGCGGACGTATCTCACCACCATCCATACCCAGCAAAGAAACAATGAACCCGAATCGCTTTTTCCGGCTTCTTGCTTTCATCACATCCTGACACTTGTTGATGGTAATTCTGTATATCCACGTACTGATGTTCGCTTGATGCCTAAAAGAGTTGGCATTGCGATGTATGGCCACAAACACATCTTGTGTTATTTCCTCTGCATCCTCTCGGTTCTGCACATAGTTCAATGCCAGATTGAATACCCGGTCTTTATATCCGTGGTACAAATCAATAAAATCTGGCAGTTGGTTACTCATCTACACACTACATTAGCAATTACAACTAATTGCATATCATATACTAACAAGACTGAGATGGATTTTCATAATTATCAGACTGGTCTTCGCCCATGCTATTGTCTATGCACTTAAAGTCTTTCTCTATCAGCAGGTACAGTTGCCCACCATCCGGCAATGCTACGTGATGGTCGTACCCAACAACATCATTGGCAAACCAATTACGGGTGAGTGTACCAGGCATCAAAACGGTAATGGTGTTATCACCCAAATGGGCATCCAGATGGGTATGTGCATCACTGGCCGTCAGCACATAACAAAACGAACCATTTACAAACTGAGTACTTTCCTCTATCTGGCCGATTTCTGCCAATTGCTGTGTTTCGCTACGCGACAATCGTATACGTACCGAGTTTCCTTTTATCCTTATTTTCATATTGTAGTATATGTTTTATGCCCCATCTTGCCCCATCATTACCCGGTGCATACTTGTATATATATTGAACCTTTCTTTTCGCAGAAAGCCTATCAGCGTCATACCCCATTCTTCGGCCATTTTTACAGCCAATGCCGATGGTGCCCCAACAGCCGCAACTACTTTAATTCCCGCCATAGCTGCCTTCTGCATCAGCTCGAAGCTGGCCCGGCCACTGAGTAGTAATATATGCTGCTGCAAGGGCAGCATATGCTGGTTCATAGCCGCACCTATCAGCTTGTCCATGGCGTTGTGTCTGCCCACATCTTCGCGCATCAACAGCATTTGCCCATTTATGCCAAACAGGGCACAACCATGAATACCACCCGTTTGCCGAAACATGTTTTGCTGTTGCTGTAGAAGGTCAGGTAGTTTATATATAGTTGTTGCATGTACCCGTATACTGTCCTTAACATCCAGCACCGGGCACTGGGTCATTACCGATTCTATAGAAGTCTTTCCGCATACACCACAGCTGGACGATGTGTAAAAATTTCTTTCCAGTCGTGCAATATCGGGCAACACCTGTTGCTGTAGTCTGATAATGGTAACATTCTTTTGCTTGCCCTGTTCGGTATCAATATGCGCTATTTGTTCTAAGTCGGTAATAATACCCTCGGTATACAGGAAACCCAACGCCAGCTCGGCATCATTGCCCGGCGTGCGCATGGTTATGGAAATGCTCTTTGTTTTCCATATACCGTCATGATATTGTAGCCGCAGCTCAAGGGGCTCCTCGTTGGCCAATTCATCTGTGCAGGATACAACATCCTGCCCGTTTACCTTGCTGATGGTTACAGAAACAACCGATTGCATATACACCAAATGTACATCAATGCACGCTGTTTTACCACTGCCTGTAATAAACACCTACACAGAATTTTAACGTATAGGTTTACCGTTTTCTGAGTAGCTTTATAGAAACTTACACAGCATGGAAAAGGCAGCTTTGGCAGGAGGAGCGTTCCTCATCAATCCATCGGTACCGGCAGATACATTTACGCCGGACGACTTTAATGAAGAACAAAAGATGATTATACAGATGTGTGAAGAGTTTCTGGAAAAAGAAGTACTTCCGCATCTGAACGAAATAGACCAGCAAAAAGATAATATTATGCCCCGCCTGCTGGATAAAGCAGGTGAATTGGGCCTTTTAGGTGCTGCATTCCCCGAGGAATTGGGTGGCTTGGGCAAAGATTTTGTTACCGCCACATTGGTCAACGAATGCTTGGGCAGTGGCCACTCGTTTGCAGTAGCCATGGCGGCCCACAATGGCATTGGCTCATTGCCCATACTGTACTTTGGTACCGATGCGCAGAAACAAAAGTACATACCCAAACTGGCTACAGGCGAAATGAAGGGTGCTTATGCCCTTACCGAGCCGGGCTCCGGGTCTGATGCTTTGGCGGCAAGAACCACAGCCACCCTCACGCCCGATGGTACTGGCTACGCACTGAATGGGCAGAAAATATGGATTACCAATGGTGGCTTTGCCGATGTGTTTACGGTATTTGCCAAAATAGATGGCGACAAGTTCTCTGCATTTATTGTAGAGCGCAATACGCCCGGCTTGTCTTTTGGCGAGGAGGAACATAAAATGGGCATCAAGGGTAGTAGTACCCGCCAGTTGTTCTTCGAAAACTGCATTGTGCCCAAAGAAAACCTGCTGGGCGAGATAGGGCGCGGGCATGTAATAGCCTTCAATATATTGAACATCGGCCGCCTTAAGTTGTGTGCAGCGGCTTTGGGTGGGGCCAAGCGTGCAGCAGCCATTACCATCTCTTACGCCAAAACCAGAGAGCAGTTCAAGACTCCTATCGCCAACTTTGGAGCCATTCAGCACAAGCTGGCCGAAATGGCCATACGTATGTTTGCGGCCGATACTGCGCTGTACCGCACCGCCCACTGGATAGATGTAAAGGAACAGGAATTGGAAGCCGGAGGCAAGGGCGATGCTTTGCTGGGTGCTGCCGAGGAATATGCCATAGAGTGCGCCATGCTGAAAGTATTGGGCTCTGAAGTGCTGGATTATGTGGTAGACGAAGGGGTGCAGATACATGGAGGCAACGGTTTCTCGGACGAATACAATATATCCCGAGCCTACAGAGATAGCCGCATCAACCGCATATTTGAAGGTACTAACGAGATAAACCGACTATTGGTGCTGGACATGTACCTGAAACGTGCCATGAAGGGTAGAATAGACCTGATGAAACCTGCCATGGCGGTACAAGGCGAGTTAATGAGCATACCAGATATGTCGGTAGATGAAACCCCTTTTGCAGCAGAACAAAAAACTGTGGCCAACTTCAAAAAGGCAATTCTGATGTGCGCCGGTGCAGCCGTGCAGCAATTGATGATGCAATTGGAACACGAACAAGAGCTGCTGATGAATTTGGCAGATATGGCCATTGATACATTTCAGGCCGAAAGTGTATTGCTGAGAGCTATGAAGATGGCCGAAAACAACCATCCCGAAGCCGCAACCGCAGCCGATATAGCACGCACATTTATATACGATGCTGGTGACCGAATCAATATAGCTGGTAAAAATGCTGTAAACAGTTTTGCAACCGGCGATACCCAACGCATCATGCTGCTGGGTATCAAACGATTTACCAAGGCAGGCAGCTTTAATACCAGAGATGCCCGTCGTAGAATTGCTGCACGGCTCATAGAAAAAGAGCGGTATTTCCTATAACAGTAAACAATATTGTACTGAAAAGGCCCGGCACTACACCTGGCCTTTTTAGTATTACAGACATTCTGCCAGCTATTGCCTGTGCCATATTACCTTTACACAGTGTTGGTACCTGTCCTGTTTATAGTGTGTGTGGTGGTGCAAACTGTCTATGCAGCCTTGTTTGCGTGGAGGACGAGACCTTTGTACCATACCGCTACTACACCTTCGGCATCGCTACAGCCGGCATCTGTCATTATCTGCGCCAGGAATGAAGCAACCAATTTGCGCCAAAATCTGCCGGCAATACTGCAGCAAACCACCCCCAACCATACAACTGTTACTTATGAGGTAGTGGTAATAGACGATGGTTCGGACGATGATACCGCAACTGTATTGCAGACACTTGCCGGGCAATACCCCCATCTATGTTTCGCCAGCATACCTTCGGGCGGCAAAAAGGCGGCCCTGCGTCATGCGCTCACCATTGCCCGATACCAACACTTACTATTTACCGATGCCGATTGCCGCCCCGGTTCGCCACATTGGTTATATGATATATGCACACCACTGAATGACGGCTACGACATAGTTGCCGGTTATGGTGCTTACGAACAAATACCCCCATCTCTGCTGAACCGTTGCATACAGTGGGAAACCATGCATACCTGGTGGCAATACAGCAGTTATGCCATGCTGGGCATGCCCTACATGGCAGTGGGGCGCAACATGGCTTGTACCCGCACAGTAGCCCTGCAAGCAATGCAACACTCTTTATGGAACATGCTGCCTTATGGCGATGATGATTTGCTGCTGGCGGTAACCAGAACGGGAGTAAGGGTAACAGCAGTAGCCACTAATGGTAGCGAAACCATATCGGCACCCAAAACAACGTGGAGCGATTGGACTCGCCAAAAACAACGCCATTTATCTACTGGCAAATACTACCGTTTACCCACCCGTTTGGCATTGGGGGCTTATGCTGTAAGTCATGCCAGTATGTGGCTTTTTATACCGGCAATGTTCTTTGCAACTACATTTCCTGCATTGGTTGCAGTAGCCACACTACCTTTGCTGCTGCAATGGCTGGTGGTGCAACAGGCAGGCAAGCGTTTTCACAACCATATACCGTTGTGGCAATGGGCAGCAGGCAGCATGGCATGGGTATTGTATAATTTTACATTTCTTCCTTACATAGCATGGAAAAACAAAACAAACTGGACATAATATTGAAATATTTCGGTGACTTCACAGACAATCAGCTACGCCAATTGGAGCTGCTGGATGGTTTGTACACCGAATGGAATGAAAAGATCAATGTCATTTCCAGAAAAGATATAGATGCCTTGTACGAGCGGCACGTATTGCACTCTATGGCTATTGCAGCCATTTGCCCGTTCGATGATGGTGCCCGACTGCTGGATATAGGTACAGGAGGTGGTTTCCCCGGCATACCGCTGGCTATATTGTTCCCCAATTGCCAGTTTGTACTGGCCGATAGCATTGGTAAAAAGATAAAAGTGGTGCAGGAAGTAGCCAATGCCATAGGGCTTACCAATATTACCGCTATTCATACCCGTGCCGAGGAGTTGAAGGGTAAATACAAATTCGACTATGCTGTTTCACGTGCAGTAGCCCCGCTGAATGACTTGTGGAAATGGGGCAGTCCGCTCATAGAGCGGGGCCAGCGGAGCGATGAACTGCCCAACGGGCTCATTTGCCTGAAGGGTGGCGACCTGAAACAAGAAATAGAAGAGACAGGAATGAAACGCATAGTGCAGGCATGGAAGGTGCAAGACATTTTCCCTGAGCCATCATTTGCCGAAAAATTTGTGGTGTACGTCCCAAAGCTCAACTGACGTTTTTTTCGCTATTTTTGCGCGCTGAAAAAAACAAAAACACATAAACTTAGTGATATATGGGTAGGATATTCGAAGTACGAAAAGCGAGCATGTTTGCCCGCTACGACCGTATGGCAAAACAGTTCAGCCGTATAGGCAAAGAAATAGCTATTGCGGTAAAAAAAGGTGGTCCGGATGCTGCCAACAACCCCATGCTGCGCCGCGTTATGCAGAATGCCAAGTCGGTAAACATGCCGAAGGATAGGGTAGAAGCTGCCATCAAAAACGCACTGGGAAAAGATACTACAAACTACGAAGAAGTACTGTACGAAGGCTATGCCCCACACGGTATTGCCCTGCTGGTAGTTACTGCTACCGACAATACTACCCGCACAGTTGCCAACGTCCGTTCACACTTCAACAAAGGTGGTGGTTCTTTGGGCAACAGTGGCTCTGTGGCATTCTTGTTTCGCCAATTGGGTGTTTTCAAGCTGAAGTCGGAAGGCGTGAACATAGAAGATATGGAGCTGGAACTCATCGATTTTGGTTTGGAAGAACTGGGCGAGGATAGCGAAGGCAATGTAATAGTACGCTGCACTTTTACCGATTTTGGTAACATGCAGAAAGCACTGGAAGAAAAAGGTATTACCCCCATTTCATCAGAAATTGAGTGGTTGCCTTCCAATACGGTTCAAATCACGGATGAACAGAGCGAAGATGTGTTCAAGCTAATCGAGCGTCTGGAACAAGACGACGACGTGCAGCACGTTTTCCACAATATGGGTTAATAATTCATCTTTCCTATTCTTTGTTACAGATGAGGTTCTTCCCGGTGGAGAGCCTCATCTGCTTTATTATACCGTCACTATTTTTCACCATACTGATTTAGATTTGCCATTATGGATATTGTATGCACCCATGAAGAGGAAAAGCTTTTTGCTACCATTGGCGAAAAAGCGGCTGCATTGGGTTTCTCATGCTACCTTATAGGTGGGTTTGTTCGCGACAAATTGCTGGGCCGACCTACCAAGGATGTAGATATTGTATGTACCGGCGATGGTATTGCACTGGCGCATGCTGTGGCCGCTACGTTTACCCACAAACCACATGTCAGCTTTTTCAAAAACTTTGGTACTGCTCACTTTCGGCAAAATGGTATAGACGTAGAGTTTGTAGGTGCCCGCAAGGAGTCTTATTCAGAGCATTCGCGCAAACCCGAGGTGTCGCCAGGCACTATTGAGGACGATCAGCGTCGCCGCGACTTCACCATCAATGCACTGGCCATAAGCCTGAATGCCGACAATTATGGCCAGTTGGTAGACCCATTCAATGGTGTGGCAGATTTGGAAAGTAAAATCATTCGCACACCGCTCGACCCGGACATTACCTTCTCAGACGACCCACTGCGCATGATGCGGGCAATCCGTTTCTCTACGCAGCTCAACTTCACAATTCTGCCAGAGATTTTTGAAGCCATACACCGCAATCGCGAGCGCATCCGTATCATTTCTCAGGAGCGTATCACCGATGAGCTAAACAAAATTATGGCTGCTCCCAAGCCGTCAATCGGGCTCGACCTTTTGTATCGGTCTGGATTGTTGCGCGAGTTCTTTCCACAATTTGTAGCCCTTGTTGGTGCAGAAATTATGGATGGCAAGGGGCATAAAGACAACTTCTACCATACACTACAGGTAATTGACAATGCTGCCGGCAAAAGTGAAGACTTATGGTTGCGCTGGGCCGCATTACTACACGACATTGGCAAGCCAGCCACCAAGCGATTTGAAGAAGGCCATGGATGGACATTTCATGGCCATGAGGTGGTAGGTGAGCGCATGGTGCCCAAAATCTTCAAACAGCTAAAGCTGCCGCAGAATGACAAGATGAAGTATGTGGCCAGGCTGGTTGCATTGCATCTGCGCCCCATCAGCCTTACCAAGGAAGATATTACAGACTCGGCCATGAGGCGCTTGTTGTTTGATGCAGGCGAAGATTTGGAAGACCTGATGATATTGTGTGAAAGCGATATTACCTCCAAAAACAAGCAAAAAGTGCGACGCTACCTCGAAAACTTTGAACTGGTAAAAATCAGACTGAAGGAAGTAGAAGAGAAAGACCGTATTCGCAACTGGCAGCCCCCTATATCGGGCGAGGAGATTATGCGTACATTTGGTATAGGCCCCTCGCGCGAGGTTGGCGTTATAAAAACTGCCATCCGTGAAGCCATACTGGATGGCCAAATAGCCAACAACTATGATGACGCATGGCAATTGATGATGGAAAAAGCAAGTGAACTAAAATTACATCCCGTACAATCATGACGCAATTACAGGTTCATAAAGGAGATATTACCCGTTTACTGGTAGATGCTATTGTGAATGCTGCCAACTCATCTTTGCTGGGCGGGGGTGGGGTAGATGGTGCTATACACCGTGCCGCAGGTAAACAATTGCTGGAAGAATGCCGACAACTGAATGGTTGTAGGCCGGGCGAAGCCAAAATAACAAAGGGGTACAATCTGCCTGCAAAATATGTGATACATACTGTTGGCCCCATTTGGAATGGTGGAAAAAACCGCGAACAAGAAATACTGGCAGCTTGCTATGAAAATAGCCTCGCACTTGCCAACGCCCGCGGTGTGCGCACAATTGCATTTCCTTGTATCAGCACAGGTGTTTATCGGTTTCCGGTTGCGCTGGCTGCAGCAACTGCTGTAGCTACTACAAGACTGTATATAAAAGAGAATCCCATGTCATTTGATGAAATTTCTTTTGTTTGCTTCGATGATGCCAATTACAATCTCTATCTAAACGAATTAGCGCAATAACATGAATATCAGGCAATTATTTCAGCAGCATGTAGCGCAAACATCACCGGCACCAGTAGGGTTAGAGATTGTGAAAGCAGAAGGTTCTATGTTGTACGATGCATGGGGCAAGGAGTATATAGACCTCATTGGCGGCATTAGCGTATGCAATGTAGGGCACAGGCATCCCGCTGTTATTGAAGCCATTACCCGCCAGGCCAATGACTACCTGCATGTAATGGTGTATGGCGAGCTGATACAAAGCCCGCAGGTGCAATATGCCGCATTGCTTGCCAGTCATTTGCCAACATCGCTCAATTGCGTGTACTTCACCAACTCTGGCACCGAAGCAACCGAAGGAGCTCTGAAACTTGCCCGGCGAGTTACCGGCAGGCCCAATGTGGTAGCATGCAACAACAGCTACCATGGCAGTACAATTGGTGCCCTCAGCGTAATGGGCGATGAATACTGGCGCAATGCATTTCGCCCGCTGTTGCCGGGCGTAAGTCATATGGCGTATAACAGCGACGAATTGCTGAACGCCATAGACTATCACACAGCCTGTGTCATTATAGAAACAGTACAAGCCGAAGCCGGAGTGCTTACTCCTGATGTGATATGGATAAAGGCATTGCGCGAAAAATGTACACAAACCGGAACTTTACTCATTTTCGATGAGATTCAATGTGGCTTTGGCCGTACAGGTACCCTCTGGGGCTTTCAGCAATACGGCATAGTGCCAGACATTCTGCTTTTGGGCAAGGCTTTGGGCGGCGGCATGCCACTTGGTGCATTTATTGCCAGTCAAACACTTATGAATCAGCTCACCGACAATCCGGTATTGGGTCACATATCTACCTTTGGCGGCCACCCGGTATGCTGTGTTGCAGGTATGGCAGCCATGCAGGCAATGCTCCATGAGCATATGATAGACCATGTAGCGGCCAAAGGTCAACTCTTTCGCCAATTATTGGTACATCCGTCTATAAAGACAGTGAGAAATGTTGGCCTGTTAATGGCAGTAGAACTGGATTCGGCAGATGCGGTCATAAATACATTGTCCCGGTGTTTACAGCAAGGTGTATTCTCAGACTGGTTCCTGTTTGCACCACATTGCATCCGCATTGCGCCACCGCTTACCATTACCGAAGCGGAAATAAGAAAGGCATGCAACATACTCCTGTCTTGTCTATGATTTGCCAGAAAAGCAATAAAAATTAGCTAAAGGTGTATGTGGCATTGGGTTGTTTTCACTATATTGGCAACAATACACCAAAACAATCAACGTAATGTCTCTGAACCTCTGTATAGATTGGGGTAACACCAACATAAAAGTGGCACTTTTTACCGATGGCAAGCTACAACGTCCGGTAATAATACCTGTAGACACTGTTCTGGAACAGGTAACAGGTATTATTGAAACCCACAAGCCCGACAAGGCAATTGTATGCTCCGTATCGCATGCCAGTGCAGAATTAGAGATGATGGTTAAGTCCAAAATAAGTAGCACTGTTATACTGAATGGTAATACACCTGTTCCCATCAACAATGCCTATCTCTCTGCCAACACATTGGGGGCCGACAGATTGGCACTGGTTTGTGGAGCATATGCCACCAACCCCGGCATCAACAATCTGGTAATATCGGTAGGCACTTGTATTACTTACAATCTGCTGCAAAACAACCGAACGTTCAGGGGCGGTGCTATCTCTCCCGGTTTGCAAATGAGGTTCAAAGCCATGAACCAATTTACCAGCCTGCTCCCAGAGGTAAAGCAATATGATGTTGATGCACCACTGGTGGGCTATGATACCGAAACATGCATACAAAGCGGTGCTGTAAACGGTATGGTGGCCGAGATTGACGGTATGATAGGTATGTATGCCGAGCGATATAGTGATTTTAACGCCATCTTAACTGGCGGTGATGCCCCCCATTTTGCAGCCAGGCTTAAAAATAAGATATTTGCCGACCCCGATCTGTTGATGAAGGGGTGTAACCTAATTCTGAATCATAATGTTCCTTTCCCGCAATAGACTTGGTCATATTCTATTACTGACACTTTCTGGTACACAGCTTTTGGCACAAACCAGCGGGTCGGGCGGGAGCAACCCACGAAACGGCAGAGATAACAATCCCTATTCCAGATACGGCATGGGAGAGTTATTAAATGGTAACACGCCTGCACTAAAGGCAATGGGTAACATATCATCGGTATGGAGCAGCAGTTATGCTATCAATACCGACAACCCGGCTACGTACGCATTCTTCGAAAACAAACGAGCCGTGTTCGACATTGCTGGTACAGGATCGTCGCGTACTACTCACGGCACCATCAATGGTGTTTCTGCCAACTATACATCGGGTACTGCCACCATCAATCACATGGCTTTTGCAGTGCCGGTAAGCAAAAATGCGGGTTTTACGCTGGGTTTCAAGCCTCAGACGCGCACCTACTACAATCTGGTAGACTCTATAGGGTTTGGTAGCAATCCACCGTCGCCAATAGGTAACGCAAAAAAATACTATGGTGGTGAGGGGGCTCTGAACCTTGCATTTATAGGTGGTGCAGCACGCTACAAAGGGCTAAGTATTGGTGCTAACTTCGGATATATGTTTGGCAACACCAATACAAGTACTTTGTTGGTACCCCAAAATGACAGTCTCATTTATCGTTCGCAAACAGCAGAGTACAGTACGCTGACACGTACGGGCGGTATCTACTGGAAAAGCGGATTGTTGTATGAGACCAAATTGGATTCATCTATAAAACTGCGTATAGGTGGCACATTTAACGTAGCACAGAAGGTAAAACAGTACTTCTCAGAATATCACATTAGCCGTTTCTCTTACACCGATACGCTGATAAGGGATACTGCCTACTTCGCAAAAGATGTAAAGGGCAATATGACCATGCCTATGTCGTATAGTGTGGGGGTAATGCTGCTTAGTGAGAACAAATGGGGTATAGGGGTTGACTACTCTGCTACACAATGGTCCGACTTCAACAGTTCGGTCAATACAGCATGGAATAAAGGGTTGGCGAGTTCAACTTGGAGATTGGGTGTAGGTGCAGAGTATACACCAGACATAAGCGATTTCAGGCATGTTTTGTCGCGCTCTACATGGCGCATAGGTGGCTACATGGGTACAGATTATGTGCAGCCTATCAGCACCAGCCTGAGTTATTATGGTGTTACTGCAGGAACCTCAATTCCTCTCCGTCGTTATCAAACACAGTTAAGTTATCTGCATGCTGCGTTCGATTACAATATGCTGGGTACAACAAATAACGGTATGATAAAGCAAAACAGTCTTCGCTTCACCCTTGGTGTAACAATGACTGCCCGCTGGTTCGATCGTCCTAAATACCAATAACTGTAGCCTAACATCAATGTACTTACAAGATAAACTGTCAAAAAAATGGCTGGTTGCTGGCATCGTTTCGGTGTGCATTACAGCAATGTCATCTTGTAAGAACGACCCGAATGAGATAAGGCTATTGACCACTCCCCGCAACTTGCAGGAAGACAAAGCAAAAGGGGTGTCGTTTATATACAGCGAGCGTAGCCACATAAAAATGCGCGTTTACGCCAAAGACTTTGTGCGTAATGGCACCGGCAAACGCCCTTACATAGATATGAACAACGAACTGCGTATGGAGTTCGTGAATGATAGTGGCATAATAGAGGATATACTCACAGCCGATTCATCGCGTTACTACGAACAACAACGAGATTTCATAGTATGGGACAGTGTGCGCATTACCACCAAAAAGGGTGAAAAACTGGAGACAGATGAGCTGATATGGAATGAGTTGGCACAAAAATTCTTTACAGAAAAACCTGTTGTCATAACTACGGCCAATGAAGTATTGTATGGCGATGGCATGGAGGCTAATAGCGACTTTACATGGTACCGCATTCTGCGCCCCAAGGGCTCTGTACAGGTAGATAAAGGAGAAGTACCACAATAGTGCCTACGCCTGCAACCAGGCATTTCGGGTTCAACAACAATGCAACACTTTCACTTTTTGCTACCTTAGTAGTTAAAATATCCGCCAACATAAAACCTATGCCTAAAATTGCTCTGTTTATTATTGTTAGTTCTGTGGTAGTGGCTTCTTGCTGTAGAGGCACAGCCGATGAATGCATTGGCAAGACTGGTGTGCAAATCAACTTCTCAGGCTTTTCCCCACAAGATCTCGATACTATTTACACTACTGGCTATCAGACCGGTACAGGTTTTGGTACCATTACCCAGCCCGAGTTTGCCGACACTTCAATCCTTTACAAACAGCCCTACACCACTACCGGTCAGCTCACCTATCCCCTGCGCGAAAGCAAGGATTGGAAGGTATACATACCATCGGTAAATCGTACCTACTACGTGTATGGATATAAATTCAATAAAACATTTTGTAAAAACTGCACCAAGCGTGTAGATGTATATAATTTGGACTCTTGCTGGGTAAATGATACTATTTACGATGCTTCTTCTATCACATTCTACAAACAATAACATAAATACCTGCATGTATGAGCCAGTATGATGCACGAATTGATGCCTATATTGAGCAAGCGGCAGATTTTGCAAAGCCAGTTCTGCTGCACCTGCGCCAACTGATACACAAGGCTTGCCCCAATGTTATAGAAACATGGAAGTGGAGTTTTCCCAATTTCGACTATGCAGGGGCAACGCTCTGTAGTATGGCAGCCTTCAAACAACACTGCTCTTTCGGTTTTTGGAAAGGTGCTATTTTGCCAGACCCCGATGGTATACTGACCATTAAAGATAGGGAAGCAATGGGCAATCTGGGCAAAATAACACGCTTGCAAGACCTGCCACCCGATGCAGTACTGATAAAATACCTGCATGCCGCCATGTACCTGAATGAGACTGGGGCCAAGGTGCCTAAGAAAAAACCAACCAATGATACCCGTGCAGAATTGATAACCCCTGCCGACTTCCATACTGCGCTCACTGTATCTCCTTTAGCCCTGCAGCATTACGAACAATTCAGCTACAGCCACAGGAAAGAATACATTCAGTGGATTGAAGAGGCAAAAACGGATGCTACCCGACAAAAAAGGATTGCCCAGGCAGTAGAATGGATACAGGTGGGCAAATCACGCAATTGGAAGTATCAGCAATAAAACCAATGTACCGTAAAGCATTACTGAATTGATAGTACTAAACGACCGTAATATATCTATCAATGTTCAAAAAATCTATCGCTAACACAATATCACCAACTAATCAATCAATATAGATGTCTATTGGTTTGTTTTTGTACAATTTGGATTCAGTGAAGCGAGATTCAGACAATAGAAGAAATATGAGCTTGTTCAAAGTAGCACATAGTTGTATTTGTGCATTCTTGTTAATAGTTTTTGCCAATGCAACCCGGGGACAAACCATTAATACCATCGCCGGCACCAACATGGGGGGCTATGGCCCCGATACGGCTGTGGCAACAACGTCTAAACTCAATTACCCAACTGGGATAGCGATAGACAAAGGCGGAAACTTATACATAGCCGATGCCAACAATAACAGGGTGCGGAAGGTGACAGCAGCGGGCATCATTACTACTATAGCGGGCACTGGTAAGGCTGGCTATGGGGGCGATGGCCGTGCTGCAACAGGTGCGCAGTTAAAGTATCCTACCGATGTGGCAGTAGACGAAGCGGGCGATGTGTATGTAACCGATTACGGCAATTCGCGAATCAGGAGAATTACAGCTACCGGCATCATCAGTACGGTGGCCGGCAATGGTAGTATAGGTGTGGCCGGCGACGGTGGGCCAGCCTATGCCGCACAGTTGCACGACCCTGCCGGTATAGCCATAGATACCGATGGCAACCTGTACATTGCCGACAAGTATAACTACCGGGTACGGAAGATAGATAGACAGGGGGTGATATTGACTGTTGCAGGCAATGGATATGCAGGGTGGGAAGGCGACCGGGGAGCAGCCACAAATGCCCGGCTGAATAATCCTGCTGGTGTAACTATAGATGCTGATGGCAATTTGTATATAGCTGACAAGGGAAATCACTGCATCAGAAAGGTGACACCAAAAGGTATCATTACCACCATTGCAGGAACCGGGGTGCAGGGCTTTGGGGGCGATGATGGGCCGGCTACTGCTGCCAAATTAAATCAGCCTGCTTCTGTAACGGTCGACAAGATGGGTAATGTGTTTGTGGCAGATTTTGGCAACAACCGCATCAGAAAGATAGATCAGGACGGTGTCATATCTTCAATAGCAGGTGGGCCTGTAGGTGCCGGTGGCGATGGTGGCCCTGCCAGAAAGGCCTCCGTTAACTTTCCTACTTCTATAGTGGCCGACTCTTTGGGCAACTTGCTGATAGCCGATGCCGGTAACCATAAGGTGCGTATCATTCAAAACAAATCTTGGAATATGGCCAGTACACACCAGCACACCGAACCCATGAAGGTATACACCTATCCGGGCAAGGGTGCCATGGCCATATCGCTCCATCATACCGCACCGGGTATAAAGATTGTAATAAGTGATATGGCGGGCAGGGTACTGGAAACACTGAATATGGACGATACCAACCTCCTGATGACGAAAAAAGTATATGAACAAGGCACCTATTTGGTAAAGGCATATGCTGCCGATGCTGTTTATGTAGCCATTGCTGGTTTGTAGGTTATTCCATTACCGGTAGTTCGATGTTCGATGCATACTTGCCACCTGTATGTATGGTGATTTTGCTCTTTACAAAATCGGACGCACTGCAGGTGTATATGTTCACAAACTGTTGCGGATTCCTGTCGGCCAGTGGGAACCATGAGCTTTGCACCTGCACCATAATGCGATGCCCTTTTTTGAACACATGGGCTGCATCGGGCAGGGCAAAAGACACTTTAGAAACCTTATTGGGAGTAAAAGCCTCCGGATACTGAAAGCTATTTCTATAACGTCCTCTCATTATTTCGCCGCGTACCAGCATCTGATAGCCCCCCATGGTATACTCTTTTCCGTTGCCCTTGCCGTCTTTTTTATCGTCCCAGCTAAAGTCATCGGGGAACACATCTATGAGTTTCACTACAAAATCGGCATCGGTAGTAGATATAGTGGCGTATATATTGGCCAGTATCTGCCCCCCAACTGTCATATCACGCTTCAGTACAGGAGTGGTAAATGTTACCACATCGGCACGGCGCGCAGCAAACCGCTGATCATCTACCATATATTCGGTAGTACGTTTCATATGCACCCCATCGGCATAGGGTACCGGGTGTTGCGGGTCGCTGGTGTAGCTGCGCTTTTGTGGCACTTCGGGGCAAGACCATGTAAGGCCATCGTTATCGAAGTATAGTTTCTTGTGTGCTGCATTGGCTGGTGGCCATTGGTTGAAAGTACGCCATTCGTTTTCGCCGGTAAAAAATACACTGGCCTCTGGTATAGAAGACAAATTACCCTTACCCTCCAGATGATATTCGAAGAAAGGTATTTCTATCTTTTTCTGATACCATTCCGATGTTTTACTACCAAAACGCACATTGCCCAGATACTCGCCGGCACCCTTGGCCCAACCGCCGTGTACCCATGGGCCCATCACCAGCCTGTTATCGTTGGGGCTGCGCTTTTCTATGGCTTTGTACAGCTCCCATGCTCCGTAGCAATCTTCCGCATCAAACAAACCGCCTGTTACCAGTGTAGCGGTTGTTTTAGGTATATGCTGCACATGGTTGCGAGTGTTGCGTACCTGCCACCATTGGTCGTAGTTGGGGTGTTGGTATAACTCTTGCCAAAAGGCAATGCTATCGCCCATCATTTTAGCCAGATTCTTCAACGGGCCTGCTTCCAGATAGAACTTGTAATTGTCGGCCACCGGGAAGTTATACCCCTTGCCAAAATTGGTTGTTGGTTTGGGGCGCGGCTTGCCGAAAATGGAGTAGAAGCCAAAAGCGTCCATTTGCATAAATGCGCCATTGTGGTGGAAATCGTCGCCCAGAAACCACTCTGTTACCGGTGCCTGTGGGCTGGAGGCCACCATGGCTGGATGGTTGCTCAGAGCCCCCATGGTAGCATAAAAACCGGGATAAGAAATACCGAATATACCCACCCGGCCATTGTTGCTCTTGGTGTTTTTTACCAACCAATCTATAGCGTCATAAGTGTCGCTTGCCTCGTCTATTTCGTTGCCTTGTTTGTCTATATTAAATGGGCGCACATCCATAAACGTACCCTCGCTCATCATTCTGCCGCGTACATCCTGCAACACCACTATGTAGCCCTTTTTGAAGTAGGCCATATAGTGCGTTTTCCAAAACTCTCTGAATTTATTTTCGCCATAGGGGGCAATAGAGTAGGGGGTACGGTTCATCAGTATCGGGTGCTTGCCGGCAATATTTTTGGGTTGATATATGGCGGTATACAACCGTACCCCGTCGCGCATGGGTATGTATACCTCTTTCTTGGTATAATGGCTCACCAACCATGCCGAGTCGGCCTTGTGGTTGTCTTTGGCAATGGCAGTAAAAGGAATTGCGAGTATAAAAGAAAGTAAGTATCGGTTCATAAAACGGTATTTGGATGCTTTTTTTTGCCCGATAAATATAGTGATTGTGGGGAAGGAATGGTGCTAGATTGAAATTCAATTATGCAAGCAGCTATTGTTCTATTCTTGATGTTTTAGATGCTTGACTGCGATATTGGGATGCGTTCTCAGAAACCCGACACGATATATGGAATTTTACTTAAAGTATTGGATATTGTGTTTCTTTCAGCAAATCAGCTTATTCTGTATTATTGAAGTTTGTTGATAATTACTTCAGCATACAATTCTACTTGTCCGGGGGGGGCTCCATGGCACTCCAAAGTGCGGTGTATATATATAATATTGAAGTGCGATGTTTGACATTGTTGTTAGCGTAAATCTCTCGTCATGAATCATAGCAGGAAAAGAACTATAATTTGCAGCCACACTCATACTGGAGTTAAGGCTAATTCCAATCGTAGTATTGTTTGTGGTATTGCGGATTCGAATTTTTTCGTCACCCACTTTAAAGTTCGCATTGTTGAATACACAGTAGGCGGATATTTCGTATGTTCCAATTGGTAGTGATATTTGATCTGAAGCCAAATTTATTCCAATGTCGTCATATACAACAGTATTCAACGGCCGCGTTGTCCATGCACCAGCAACAGCAGCCCCAGCACCAGTTCCCGACGGTACTTGATATGTGATTTTTGCTTTCTTTATTGGGCTAGCATGTGATGAAATTACCTGATTTGCAAATAACGCATACGGCACACTCATCATTTGCTGAGTTCCCATGTCTATGTAGCTACTTCCACCTGTCGGGTCTATTTCTACTTGCAAAAATTTTGCATTGGTAGCCCAGTTGATGTTGCTGAAAGTGCCCGTAACCGGTGTGCCACCACCTACATTGGCGGTAAAAAGCCCTTGTGGGGTAGTGGTAACGCTGTGCGTTTCCCTGTAGCGTATGGCACCCGTGGCTATACTATCTCTTATTGTAAAACGTACCCCTATG
>JAGKWS010000172.1 GCA_021151685.1 Chitinophagaceae bacterium | reverse complement strand
CTACGTACCACCACCATACCGCCCCGCCTACCTCGATATTCAGGTCATCAAACGCACCCGCCGTAACCACTGGTAGCAGACAAGCAGATACAGAACTGCAAAGCACACCACATGAATAACGCATAAGTGCATAAGGAGAAAGCAGCAATCATCAACAAAAAAACATTGTCAATCCCAAACCCGACTACAGCTACAAAACACATTTTTCACCGTACTTTAGCAACTATGAAAACAATCGTTCTCCTGCATGGTGCCATTGGTGCCGCCAGTCAATTGCAGCCATTGGCAGATGCCCTGTCTGTTCATTACACGGTGCATTTGCTCAATTTTGACGGGCATGGCGGCGAGCCCTTGCCAAACGAGTTTTCTATCGCCCATTTTGCTGCCCAAACAGCCCAATGGCTACAGGCACACCAGCTACAATCTGTTACCATTGTGGGGTACAGCATGGGTGGCTATGTGGCACTATACATGGCACGCCACTGGCCGCAACCGGTGGGTCGCATCATTACCCTGGGTACCAAATTCCAATGGGATGAGCCCACCGCCGCCCGAGAGACCCAAATGCTGATACCCGAAAAAATTGAACAAAAACTACCCGCCTTTGCCGAAACACTGCGCCAGCGGCATGCCCCACAAGATTGGAAACAGGTGCTGCACCAAACCGCTGCCATGATGCGCAACATGGGCGCGCAACCACCGCTTGGTACAGAAGACTATCACAATATCGCCTGCCCTACCCTGCTCATGCTGGGCGACCGCGACAAAATGGTCACCACAACCGAAACACTACATGTCTACAGCCATTTGCCACAGGCACAACTGGCCATACTACCCGGCACACCCCACCCCATAGAGCAGGTAGATGCCTCGCTGGTAACCTACATGGTACAGCGTTTTGCCTGAGTATAGCAGCCAACATTGCAGGTCGTTTTTTTGTTAAAAAAACTGCAAAACCCAAATTGCATGTTGCATTTACGAAAACGTTCGTAGATTTGTTTACGAAATCATTCGTAGATAAAGCAACCGTGCAATGAACCAACCATTAAAACCAACCGACAGCGAACTGGAGATTCTGAACATCCTTTGGGAAAAGGGCCCAAGTACCGTTCGCGAGGTACACGCCATACTGGAGAAAAACAAAGAGGCCGGCTATACCACCACCCTCAAACTGATGCAGATAATGCACGATAAGCAACTGCTGCGCCGCGATACCGAAACCAAAAGCCATGTGTATACCGCCAACATCTCTCAGGAGAAAACACAGGGCCAAATAGTGAAACGCCTTATAGACAACGTCTTCAACGGCTCTGCCACCCAACTGGTCATGCAGGCACTGGGCCACCACAAAGCCAATGCCGGCGAGCTGGACGAAATACGCAAGTATCTGGACGAAGTAGAAAAAAACAGTCGTTCATAATCCATTCCACTCACTTACCAAACACTACCATCATGAGTTCATTCATCATTACACCATTGGTACAGTCCTTCTGCACGGCATTGTTATGTACCCTGTGGCAGGGGCTGCTGGTATGGGGTTTCCTCCACATCACCCTCAAGGCACTGCAAGGCATTACGGCCCAAACACGCTACCTGTTGTCGTGCAGCGCACTGGCACTTATAGCCCTTTGGTTTGCCGACACCTGGATTACCCAATACCAGTCGCTGCAAAGTGTTACTGTATATGTTACCAACATGGGGCACGCATCGCATGCAGTGGTAGCCCATCAGGTAGATACAGCCCAACCTGCCAACAGCACCACTCCATTGGCGGGCATTATGCCCTATATAGCAGGGTATGCACCGGTAATAGTACTGCTCTACATCACCGGTCTGTTAGTAATGCTGCTCCGTTTTGCCCTACACTATAACCAATTGCGCGCTATGCGTTTTGTAGGTGTAGCCACCCCCCCACCCCATATTGCCAATATGCTGGCACAGGCACAAGAAGCCATGGGCATATACCGCAAAGTAACACTACTACTATCCTCTAAGGTAAATGTGCCGGTAATGATGGGTGCCATACGCCCTGTCATACTACTGCCGGTAGCCACCATCAGCCAGCTTACCCCCCAGCAACTGGATGCCGTAATACTGCACGAGTTGGCCCACATTCGCCGGCACGACTACCTGATAAATGTGGTACAAACCCTGCTGGAAACCGCCCTATTCTTCAATCCATTTGTATGGCTCATATCGCGTAGCATTCGCCGCGAACGCGAACTCTGCTGCGACGATCTGGTAGTTTCCTGCGCAGCCGAGCCCATACACTATGCCCGTGCATTGGCCCTTCTGGCACAACAGGCCACCACCTCTGGCAACACACTTTCTTTGGCAGCATCCGGACAAAAAAATCAATTGTTAACCCGAATAAAAAGAATCATGGAAATGAACAACACACGCCCGTCATCGGGCCGCTACCCAGCTTTGGCTATTGCCACAGCCGCACTATTGCTCATGGCATCTGTGGCCACATTCACCCCCACTTTTGCCCAAAAATCTGACAAAGAAAAAGCACCTGCTGCTACCACCACACAAAAAACGACATCGAAAAAGGTAACTGTTGATGACAGTGGACGCAAAAAGGTGGTTACCAAAACAGTTACCCACTCATCGGCCAATGATGAAGACGACACCAATGCCGGTAATGTAACAGTAAGAGTATATGGTACCGATGACAATGACCACCATCGTAGCCACACCAGCGGCATCACCATAGACGATGTAGGAGACCATTGCGAAGGCAAGAAGAAATGTAAAAAAGTAGTCATATCGGCAGGCAACCACCACACTGGCAAAAACATGTCTATGAACCTGACCGACTTTGGCAAGGAAATGGAAAATGTACACATAGAACTCGATAATATTGACTTTGACCAGATACAAGCCGACCTGAAAAGTGCCATGGAAGAGCTGAAAAATGAGCTGCATCTGGAAAAAATTGGCGACGAGATACGTATAGAAATTAATAAATCTATCAAGGAGGCGCGCAAAGCGCAGGCCCAAGCCGAACGCGAAATGGCCATGGCAAAACGCGATATGAAAATGGCAAAACGCGATATGGTTATTGCAGAACGCGACCGCAAACAAGCCGACCGCGATAGAGTTATTGCAGAGCGAGACCGCATACAGGCCGACCGTGACCGCGAAATAGCCGAAGCCGACGCTATAACCGCCGAACACGACAGAGCCCGTGCCGAGGCAGACAGCCATCCTGCACCACCCGACACCGACGATATGGAAACCATGCTTGCCAAGATGGAAAAAGACGGCCTGCTGGTACGCAACCAGAAATTCAGGATAGAAAAAGACGGTAACAACCTCACCATCAATGGCAAGCCCCAACCCGCTTCTGTAATGAAGAAATACGCACCATGGCTACGCGGCAACGAAATTTCTATTAAAGGCTCTAAGGGCAACCTGAGCATCAGCATTAGCAATTAAGAATTCGTAGTCTAGCTTCATAAACCCCGTCTGCAAGCAGCCGCCCCATATAGGGTGGCTGCATTTTTTGTGGTGCCGTGGCTACACCATTGCCCCATCTGCACGCTACTCCCCATTTTTGTTGTAGGTTTACCGCATGAAACCACGCCAGCCATCTCTACCCCTTATTGCAGGACGCAAACCCTTGTTGGAAGCCTTGCAACAGGGCGTTGCCATAGAGAAGATTTTTATGCTTCGTTCGGCCAATGGGCCCGAGATAAGCAGCATAAAGCAACTGGCCCGCGATGCCAATATACCCATCAGTCAGGTACCGGTAGAAAAGCTCGATAACCTGACCCGTGTACAGCATCAGGGCGTGGTGGCATGGGGTTCTTTGCTGCATTATGTCGATTTACAATCGGCCATATCGTATGTGGTAGACAAGGGCGAGACACCCCTGTTTCTGTTGCTGGATGGCGTTACCGATGTACGCAATGTAGGTGCCATAGCACGTACAGCACTCTGTTGTGGAGCCCACGGACTCATTTTACCCACGTCTCATGCCGCATCGCTTACCGAAGAGGCCAT
>JAGKWS010000020.1 GCA_021151685.1 Chitinophagaceae bacterium | reverse complement strand
GGCGAGAAACAGCGCGTGGGAATAGAAAAATGAAATGAGTAGAACATCCCTCCCCACTCTCGCACTCATATTCATGCCCCCAAACAGAACTCGAACCATTCAATTTTTCAGAAACCCGAGCAAAAAAATACCCCAGCGCAATGCATGGGGTATTAAATAAATTACATTGCGAAGACCATTAATGCCCCGGCACAGCCGTTGACGGTGCAGGTTGGCCGGCATCCCAGCGGGTAACGTAGGTTTTTGAGTATTCGTCCCAAGAGCGGCGGCGATACATGTTGTCGCCAAAGTAGGTGAGGAAGGTTTCCATTTCCTTTACGGTATGGTAGCCCGGTATGGGCGTAGGCGACTGGAAGTTCTCTACCATAAATATGGTGTGGGGGTAAGACATTTGCCCCTTCATCAGCTCTATGGCAAAACCATTGGCCTTGTACTGCGGCGCAAAGTAGTAGTCCTTGCCCTGAAAGTGTATGGTATCCTTGCGCTCGGCATCGAACCGAACGGCATAAAAGTTATTATTGATATACTTGATGAGTGCCGGATTGGTATAGGTATCGGCATCCATCTTTTTGCACCAGCCACACCAGTCGGTATACATGTCTATGAGCACCTTTTTGGGTTGCTGCTGCATTTTCATTTGCAACTCGTCTATAGAGGTTATCCAATGAATTTCTTCGGCAGGTGCGGCGGTAGCGGCTTTAGGGTCTTCTTTTGCCCCGGCATTGTGGTGCAGGCCCAGCACAACCATGGCAAACAGTAATAGACGTTTCATATGCGGCAATTAGTTTTATACAGGCCAAATTTACAGATTATAGGGGTAGTTTTGCGACAGCACAGAAGGTATTATGAAAAAAATAGCAGTTGGAGTAACGGGGGCGAGTGGTAGTGTGTATGCGGCCATGCTGCTACAATATCTGGCACAGCGAAAGGATATAGAAGTAGGGCTGGTAATGAGCGACAATGCGGCCACGGTATGGCAGCACGAGCTGGGCAATGACGACTATACCCGCCTGCCGTACCGTGTATGGGGCAAGAACGACTTTATGGCACCGTTTGCGTCGGGTAGTTCGTCGTACAGTGCGCTCATTATTTGCCCGTGTAGTATGGGTACGCTGGGGCGTATAGCCGGTGGCATCAGTAACGACCTGATAACCCGTGCTGCCGATGTGATGCTGAAAGAACGCCGCAAGTTGATATGTGTGGTGCGCGAAACGCCGTATAACCTGATACACCTGCGCAATATGACGGCAGTTACCGAGGCGGGGGGCATTATATGCCCGGCCACACCATCGTTCTACAGCAGGCCCCAAACCATAGAGGAAACGGCTATGACGGTGGTGAACCGAGTGCTGCAACTGGCAGGTATAGAAACCGAAAGCTATAAGTGGGGCGAAATGCCCGAAGAATAGCGGCCGACACACCCAATTTGCCGGGGCAAAGAATACGAACTGAATATAAAAAATGCGATACCGGGTGGTGGCACCCGGTATATTGTTATTTTTGCCACCCAAATAAAAAAGTAAAGATATGAGTCTGATAGCCGAATTGCAGGAGCGCGGCCTGATACAGGACATAATGCCGGGCACCGAAGAACAACTGATGAAAGAGATGACTTCGGCCTATATAGGATTCGACCCTACGGCAGATAGCCTGCATGTGGGTAGCCTGCTGCCCATAACCCTGCTCATGCGCCTGCAACGCGCGGGCCACAAGCCCTATGCGCTGGTAGGTGGTGCTACCGGCATGGTGGGCGACCCAAGCGGAAAATCGGCAGAGCGCAACCTGCTGGATATAGACACCATACAGCGCAACTGCGATGGCATTCGCAAACAGTTGGAGCAGTTTCTGAGCTTTGACGAAACGCTGCCCAATGCGGCCGTGATGGTGAACAACTATGATTGGTTCAAGAGTTTTTCGTTCCTCGAGTTTATACGCGATGTAGGTAAGTACATTACCGTGAACTATATGATGGCCAAAGATTCGGTACAAAAGCGTCTGGAAACAGGTATGAGTTTTACCGAATTTACCTACCAACTAATACAGGGATACGACTTCTTCCATCTGTACCACCACCATGGCGTAAAGCTGCAAATGGGTGGTGCCGACCAGTGGGGCAACATTACCACCGGTACCGAAATGATACGTAAAAAAGGTGGCGGCGATGCCTTCGCCTTTACCTGCAAGCTGGTAACAAAGTCGGACGGTACCAAGTTTGGCAAATCGGAGGGGGGCAATGTGTGGCTGGACCGCGAAAAGACTTCGCCCTACCAATTCTACCAATTTTGGCTGAACCTGCCCGATGCCGATGCGGCACGGATGGCGTTGATATTCTCGTTCAGGCCGGTAGCCGAGTTGAAGGAAACGATAGCCGCCCACGAGGCTAATCCCGGTGCCCGTGCGCTGCAAAAAGCACTGGCCGAGGAAATGACGATTCTGGTACATGGCGAGGAAGATGTAATAGCTGCAAAAAGAGCCACAGAGCTGTTGTTTGGGCAGGCATCTATAGAAACACTACAGGCACTGAACGAACGCCAACTGCTGGAGGCCATGGAAGGCGTGAAGCAGGTAACAGGCACCATGGCCGATTTGGAAAATGGTGTAGAGCTATTGGGTTTTCTGGCCGAAAAAGCTGTACTGCCATCCAAAGGCGAAGCCCGCAAAATGGTACAGGCTGGTGGCATAGGCATCAATAAAACCAAGGTGACCGATATTGCCTTTAAAATAACCACAGCCAATCTGCTGAATGGCCGCTATGTGCTGATACAGAAGGGCAAGAAAGAGTATACGCTGGCAATATTTGAATAGTATAACAATTAATAACACACTAAACGGGCATGCCAGTGGGCGTGCCCGTTTGGTGTATGGGCAAAAAGAGCCAATGTCATTACGTTGCAAAAATGCGGCGGTGGCACACGCTAATTATTGCTATTTTTGAAGCCATATGAAGCATCTTCCCAATCTGCTCACCCTTGGCAACCTGTTTTGTGGCTGTATAGCCATTGCCTACGTGCTTACCGCCCAACCCTACACGAGTATGGTAGTGCAACAAGGCATGTCTACACCAGCATGGAACTGGGTATATGGTGCAGAGCAGATATATATGGCCAGCTTTTTCATTGCCATTGCCGGCGTGTGCGACTTGCTGGACGGTTTTACTGCACGGGCATTGAACATTTTGTCGCCCATAGGTAAAGATCTGGATTCGCTGGCCGATGTGGTTTCTTTTGGCGTAGCACCATCTATGATTATGTACAAGTTTTTGTGGGATGCCATCATGAGCGAGCGCAATGCTATGGATGTGACCATGCTGGGTATGTGCCCCGCATTTCTGATAGCGTGTTTTGCGGCATTGCGTCTGGCCCGCTTCAATATCACTACCAATGTGCCCAAGGGGTTCTTTCAGGGTATGCCTACGCCGGCCGTGGGTATTTTTGTAGCCTCGTTTCCGCTGCTCATGTGGTACAACCCCTACAATTTGGGGCAACTGCTACACAACCGCTGGGTGTTGTATGCCATTATCGGTTTGTTGTGCTGGTTCATGGTGTCATCCATCAGCTTCATCAAGCTGATGCCAGCCAAGTGGAATTTGGCCAGTGCATGGCCACAACTCATACTGGTAGTGGGTACACTGGCTGCAGTGCCTTTCCTCAAGGTGGCTGTGGTGCCATTTGCCTTTGTGCTGTATGTAATACTATCGTTATTGCACCGCCGCCCTGCTGTAGCGGCAGAGTAGTACAGGTGCATGGTGCGGCAGTGCTGTAAATAGTGTGTAAACAGATGGCAAACAGGGTATAGGGAATACAGAATAATGTGTACATTTATAGACCTAAAGCTAATATACACGTTTTATGAAGCTTATTACAGCAACTATTGCCGGCCTGCTGCTGTGGCAGACAGCCGGGGCACAGACAACACCGAAAGCAGGTAGCACCAAAGTGCGTAAAAGTGCCATAGCTGGCTATATTACCGACCTGCGTGGCGAGCCCATGCCCAAGGTGCAAGCCTTCATTTATTTGGGCGACTCGGCTACCAACTCGTCGGGCTATACGGATAGCAAGGGGTATTTCGAAACAAATAATGTACTGCCGGGCACGTATAGTTTGCGGTTGTTTTTCCCTGCCAACGGGCGTAGAATCACCATTAGCGATGTACCGGTGAAAAAGTTGCAGCTTACACAGTTCAAACTAAAGACCGAGATACCTATGGCAGATTCGAGCATAGCGTGGGGCGATGTGGCACCGCCCGCACCGGTTAAGTAATAGACAATTACCCCAAAGACAATTACAGAAAACGCAACTATATGGAAGCTCATATTGGTTGCGTTTTCTGTTGCAAGGGCTATAATGTATATATGGGCACTATGAACAACAGTCATTCTCAATGAAACACCCTACCTTTGCGCCCGCTATGCATATTGAAGTACTAAAATCGAAGATTCACCGGGTACAAATCACTGAGGCCAATCTGCAGTACATTGGCAGCATTACCATTGATGAAGACCTGCTGGACGCTGCGAATATGATAGAAAACGAGAAAGTGCAGGTTTTGGACCTGGACAATGGCGAGCGGTTGGAGACCTACATCATAAAGGGCACACGTGGCTCTGGCATGATATGTATGAACGGACCTGCCGCCCGCAAAATAGGTGTGGGCGATACCGTAATTGTAATCTCTTACGCCAGCATGGATTTTGAAGCTGCCAAAACCTTCAAGCCATCTATCATTTTCCCGAAGGAAGGCAATAAACTATAGAGATAATCTGTTTGGTACATAGTTGTTACCACAGCTATGCCTGCTATGTAACAATACTTCGTCGCATAAGTACTGATAATTATTAGTATTTTGTTGGCGGCAGTGTTTACTAACTTTGATGCATATGAAGAAAACAATCCTCACGGTAGTTCAATACATTCTGTTCTTAGGTCTGGGGATATGGATAATATATCATATGCTACACCAGCTTACCGACCAACAGAAGCACGAGTTGGGCAATGCCATCATCAATGCAAATGCGTGGTATTTGTTGCCGGTAATAGTCATTGGCTTTTTGTCGCACCTGTTCAGGGCCATACGGTGGCGTTACCTGCTAGAGACTGTAGATCTGAAGCCCTCTGTAGTGAACACTACCTTTGCCGTACTGATAGGGTATATAGCCAATCTGGCACTGCCACGTGCCGGCGAGGTAGCCAAGTGTACCGTACTGGCCAAGTACGAAAAAGCCCCGGCCGACAAAATGATTGGCACCATTGTAGCCGAGCGTGCCTTCGATATGGTGTGCCTGCTGGTAATAGCCGCAGTAGCCTTCCTGTTGCAAGCGCAGTTTTTGGGCACGTTTGTTATGGCCAAAATGGGCGACTTTCAAACGAAGTTCGAAAACAGCAAAACCACACTGGCTCTGCTGGGGCTGGTAGCCGTGCTGGCCATACCGGTGGGCAGAGTGCTGTACCGCCGCAACAAAAACTCTAAGGTAGGCCGGTTTGTAACCGAGTTGTCGCGCGGGGTACTGTCTATAGTGCGCATGAAAAAACGCGGCCCATTTCTACTATACACCGTGCTGATATGGGCCATGTACTTGCTACAATTGTATGTAGGCTTCTGGTGCCTGCCCGAAACCGCCCACCTGGGCGTAGCTACTGCCCTTGTGGTACTGGTATACGGCAGCGTGGGGGTAATAGTAACGCCCGGTGGCATAGGCCTCTATACCCTGCTGGTAGCGCAAATGCTTACCGCCTACAATGTAGCCGAGGTGCCCGCACAGGCATTTGGCTGGATAGCCTGGGTAGCACAAACCGCAGTAATTGTTTTACTGGGGCTTATATCGCTGGTGGCGATACAACCCTACAATAAAAGAAGAAATGGACAAGCTGAACTGGATAAAGCATAAGATACACACCCGCGAAACACTGCTGCGCGAATGCAATGGCTGGCGCATAAAGGGGCGGAAAATAGTATTTACCAACGGCTGTTTCGATATACTGCACCACGGCCATCTGGACCTGCTGGCGCGTGCTGCCAGCCTGGGCAATGTGCTGGTGGTAGGGGTAAATACCGATGCATCGGTAAAACGCCTGAAAGGCCCCAGCCGGCCAGTGACCCATGAAAATGACCGTGCTTTTCAATTGGCATCGCTGCTGTGTACCGATGCTATATGCCTATTTGACGAAGATACCCCCGAAGCCCTGATAGAGCTGATACGCCCCGACATTCTGGTGAAGGGTGGCGACTATACCATAGACAAAATAGTGGGTGCGCCATTTGTGCAGCAACATGGTGGCGAGGTACACATTATTCCGTTTGTAGAGGGGTATTCTACTACCTCTATTATAGACAGAATACAGAAACTGTAACAATATGGTGTGGTAGCCATATCATTCTATATATATAAGACATTCATTATGGGCAAGCAACAAATACTAAGTACACTGTTTATTGCTGCAACGGGAAGTCTGTTGCTTGGGGGCTGTTGCAAAAAGGTAGAATGTCCTGAAACAAACGAGGTATATGTGCGGTTCTACAACTATACACGGTCTCAACTGGATACCATCATTACCACTGGCTACAAGCCCGGCACCAACTTTAGTGAGGTGGCCGTTGCGGCCACTATAGACGGCGTGCAGGATACCGCCAATGCCGATGGTGCATTTGTATACAAACCCATAAATGGCCGCTACCCCAACGACGAATACGACTGGCAACTATACTTGCCAGAGGTTGGCAAAACGTACAAAATAACCGGATATAGCTATACGTCCTTCTCTTGCAGTTGTATGTGGGACAAGGTAAAAACCCTGTCGGAATGTACGATAAATGGTGTCGCTCAGCCTGCTGTTGCCGCAAAGGCATATCGATATTAGTGGCCCCGCTTCATGGACATCAATTGCGGAAGATACCGAGGGATATTAGAAAACATACTGTCTTCCTTCATTCTGTTTTTGGTATCTGACTAAGTATTTGTATGGAGGCAGGTACCAAATTTTCGGAATGATTTTATGTCATATTAAAAATTGCATATTAGTCTGTCAAATTTAATGTTTGGAGTTTATTCTTCCTCATCATCCAAATCATCGGTTATCTGCTTTTTCTTTTTCGAGGGTGCCCCATCAATTACTATCACTATTTCGCCCTTGGGTGGGTGGGTGGTGTAGTGTGTGGCCAATGCCGCCAGATTGTCTCTACGGGTTTCTTCAAATTTTTTGGTCAGCTCTCGGCATACAGCCGCCTGCCGGTCTGCCCCCATATACTGGGCCAGTTCGTTTAGTGTTTTTTGCAACCGGTGCGGACTCTCGTATAGTATAATGGTGCGTGGTTCCTCTGCCAAACTTTTCAGCATAGTCTGCCGACCTTTTTTCAAGGGCAAAAAACCTTCGAACGCAAACCTGCTGGCTGCCAGGCCCGACTGTACCAATGCCGGCACAAATGCCGTAGCCCCCGGCAGGCACTCTACGTGCAGCCCCCGGCGCGCACACTCGCGTACCAGCAAAAATCCCGGGTCTGATATGCCGGGCGTACCCGCATCGGTTATCAGGGCAAAAGTTCTTCCGGCCTCTATCTGGTCGGCAAGATGCTCTAGTACTTTGTGCTCGTTGTGCGCGTGGTAGGGGGTAAGTGGTTTCTGTATCTGGTAGTGCCGCAGCAATACACTGCTGGTGCGGGTATCCTCGCACAGTACTACATCGGCTTGTCGCAGGGCTTCCACCGCCCGGTAGGTCATGTCTCCCAAGTTACCAATGGGCGATGGTATCAGATACAGCGGCATATATCAGCAAATATTGGTTTGGTGTACCACATGGTACAAAAGCAGGTGCCCGAATTGCGTCTGGCACCTGCTCTTCAAAGTTGTTTACGTCAGTACTATCCTTCGGTAATGGTAAAGTCAAATGCTTCCATAACCGGATTGGCCAGCAACTTTTTGCAGGCTTCGCGGGTCATGTTTTCGGCCGCTTCGGTGTTGGCTGCTTCCAGATGAAGGGTTATGCGCTTACCAATGCGCACGTCTCCCACACCGGTTAGTCCCAGATTGTGCAGGCTGTTACTCACTGCCTTACCCTGTGGGTCCAGCAGTTCTTTCAATGGCATTACGTTGATGTGAGCAGTGTATTTCATACCCGCAAAAGTAGAAAGAAATATGTACATTGGTATGCTTGCGCCCATAGCACGGGGCACTAAAGTTACCAGCTATGCCAGAGCCGTGTTTTTGCGGGTTACATAGGCATTGGCCACCAGAGACATGAGCAGAAACATACCCACCAGTTGGTGTGCCTCGGCCAGAATTTCGTAGGTGCCAAACTGGCCGAAGACAATACGCGGCGCACACAGTACCGTTACTATACCCAGCACAACTTGCCCCCATACCAATGCTAATGTAATGGTGCGTGTACTACCCAGCAGCGAGCCCGGTGCACTTTTTGCCACCTTGCCTGCGGCAAAATACCATGTACTGATTATTGCCAGTAATAGGTACGCCAGCATACGGTGCATAAACTGCACATTTATAGGGTTGCTCACAAAGCTGTTGTGCATCAGCCCCGGTGGTATCATATCTCCATTTATAGTGGGCCATGTAGGCGCACTTTTCGATGCATGCATGCCTGCCATAAATGCCCCCCATGCCAGTTGCACATAGGTAAGCACCACTATACCCACCACTTGCTTGAAGGTGGCAGGTGCATTCACCCGCCTTTCTTCGGGCACCAGCAGCACCAGGGCAAACCATAGTGTATAACACATCAGCGTTAATGCCGACAGAAAGTGTGTAGCCAACCACGTATGTTTTACATACAGGTCGGTATCGTTCAGGCCACTTTCCACCATCTTCCAGCCCACAAAGCCCTGCATACCACCCAGTATAAACAATATGATGAATGGCTTCACCATTTGCTTATCGAAATACTTACGCACAAAAAAATACACAAAACCTATAGCAAACACCACACCCAGCATACGTGCCCATAAGCGGTGTGCCCATTCCCAATAGAAAATGAATTTGAAATCGGGTAAATCAAAATGGCTGTTTATGTACTTGTATTGGGCTATTTGTTTGTAGCTGTCAAAAGCCTTGTCCCAGTCATCCTCTCCCATTGGGGGTAGTGCCCCCATAATAGGCTTCCACTCTGTAATAGATAGGCCCGAACCTGTAAGCCGGGTTACCCCACCCATAATGAACTCTATCACAATCATCACTACACCGGCTATCAGCCAATACGCTACCGCCCTACGCTTATGGTCCACCCTTCTGAAATTTGCCTGCAAAATTAATCTACGAAGCCTTTCAGCTGGTCAATTATTGCCACTTTTCTATCATTTTTCCTTGTCAGAAGCAAACGGTGTTCACTTGCTCAAACGAAGTTTTTCCCAACACACTGTCGTAATAATACCGTTCATAAGACGACTCCAGTGCCTTCAGCTCCTTTTTCTTCAGGCCACAGTATGTTTTTTCTAAACTATTGGGTTGTGCTATGCCATTGCGGGTGGCTTGTGTGCGGCACATATGGCATTCGTCTTTGTAACAAGATGCAAACAAGATGGTGATAGTTGCAATTCCAATCATGCGTTTCATGTCATAAAATTACCCACATTCGTATCTGCACCGTCACAAAACAAGGTTAAAGCGTGTTTTGCCTATCGGAGCATACTTTGTGTTGTACTGAAAATGTTGATGATTTTTGGTGGCATTTTTGGGGCAAGGGCTATATGCCCTATGCCAATGCATGTGTTTAGTGAGCGTTGCGGTGAGTGCAGGTATGTGGGTTATGGCTATCTGAATGTTGATTTTGAGGATATAAGGATAGGTTTGTTGCATTTTTCAGGCTACAGTCTGTGGCTCTTTTGTGGAAGGGAATGTGGAGCCCATGCCTGCCGCATACTTTATTATGTGTTTTGTACGCTACGCCCAACACAAGCGTTTTTTTTCGTTGAGAAGTCCAAATTTCCAGAAACCAATGTCCCAAATGTCATTGATGTGGCATTGGTTAATATAGTAGGCTTGATTGGGAATAGTGCGGTTGGTAAGAGACACGGGGGCTAACTCTGGTGGCCGTGAAATATGGTTCACTCAATTTCCTTTCTTTGCGCTAAGTTTACTCAGTCTTATTTCTACCTTTTCAGGGTAGCTACCATTTACGTAGGCTATGTATTTGTCGGAATATACTGCAATGGAGCCTGCATGAGGTATTGAATCTTTGTAGTAGAAGAAGATAGAATCTGCAGTAATTTTAGCTTTGCCTGCGTAGATATCTCCATGTCGTTCCAATCCCCTGCTTTCGAACTCAAAACTGCTGTCGCTAAACACGCTCAGATATACCCATCCAAGTGGTGCTTCCCTATCTGCAAGAAGAATAGCATTCTCATGCTTTCTATCGATTATCTGTTCGCCGCATAACAACCTTAAAACAGAAATAATCAAAATAAGCCCATAGGCTATGAAAAATACCTTTGCCATTTTAGGTCGTCCAAAATTCCTGAGCTTGCGATAAAACAGCAACCCAATACCTGTTGCAACTACAAGGAACAACAATGCAGCAAAACCAACGCGAAAGACTTCGTATACATCCATAAAATGGGATGTTTGTAGTTATTGTAATATTACGCAGAAACTATCTGTACTCCCAGACAAAGAATACCATCAATTAGTGTTGCCTGCTCGCCTACCAGCGCAGGTAGAGAATATACCATTACAATATCAGCATATTTATCGTGCGGATTTTCTTCCATGATTTATTCTGCCGTTCGTACACGAGGCAGATTGAACCACAATAAGAATCTCTCCATTCCTTAGCGGCCGTTTCCTTGTAGTAGACGGCAATGTCTATAAAGGCATACTTGCCATCGCTTGAAAATATGGGTGCCGTTGTGCTGAAATAATAACCTGTTAGTTCTTTTACAGAACGAACGGTTGCATAATTCGGCCCCTTCAACTTTAGCTTTACCGATTGAAGGTTTTCGGCTTTCGCAAATAGCCTCTTTCGTTCTTTTTCGGGAATACGTGCAGACAGAGCCGTATCTCTGAACAAGTAGGTATGATGGTAGGGGTGGTGTTCGTCTTGCTCTATTTTCTTCATATGGCCAGCTATGTTACCATTCTGTTCGCGTAGCCAAAATCTGGTACTACGCCAATTGTCGGTAGTGTCTACTATTCGGATGTAAGCTGGCTGTTTGCCGTCGTATAATTTTGTTGTGATAGTAAAGTTGGAAGGATAGCTGAATGCAAGCCGGTATATTTCTTCGCTTTGGCCAAACGATATAGTACATACAAATAAGAGAATCGGGAGAAAGATGTTTTTCATAGGTGTAATAAATGCGATGTTGAAGTTACGGCGTAGTTCGCTAATTTGAGATTGCGGGTGGTACACTTCCTCAAGGAAAGTTGGGTGGGGCAACAGATAATACAGAATTGTGTGTTATTCAATCGTATCGATAACTGTTCGTGTGTTTTGCCGGACGGAATCTGGTGCCCTTGCCTGCTGTAGGTAAGAGCCTACGGCAAACGGAGGATGTTGATGCAAGCGGGACGCTTGCATACATGAGGACGAAGCGGGACGACCAGAGGACGGAATCTGGTGTCCTTGCCTACCGCAGGTAAGAGCCTACGGCAAACTATTATTGTTTGTATTGTATGCTATGGCTAACATGGGCATCACATGGGCTAAGACTAACGGAATGGCTTCGTTGTCCAAACTTCACGTTCTTCGAAATGGCTCCAGAATATACTGTGTCGGATGATAGCAATACTATCGCGATTATAGAAATAGGCAACACCATCGCCGGTGTGCGCTATGTAAAAGTTGCGCGCCTTGCCAAAATAGCGAATGCCTTGCACTGTGTCTGTGGTATCGAAACCGTAGGTGGTGTTGAATGCGGATACAGAGTCGGGGCTGATAATGGTTAATGCAAAAGTGCTATCGGGGTGAATGGAGACTGTATCCCAATGGGGTGATGTAATGGAGTATCGCCTTTCAAAGCGTCCTGTCCATGTGCGGAGGGAGCCCATACCAGTTGTGTGTATAGTTGTTGGCACTGGTGGTGGTAAAGGGGGTAGTACTTCGGGTTGTGGGTGACAGGCAAATAGACCTGTAGCAGATATTGCCAATGCAGCTATGATGGTGCAGTAGTGGTGCTTGTTATGTGTGGGCATGGGGAGGTAATTGTCGTTAAAAATAGAACAAGTATTGTGCCATATTTATGATTTGGCTCAGGTATTCAACAAGCGGTACTGATACCCGATGTTTATATCAGGCTTGTTGCCATTCTTAGGATGTGCAGAAATAAAGAATTGTTTATATGTGTGGTGAAATAGTTGTTGTAGCTGTTTATCCGTATTTTTATTTCAATGAAAATGCTTACGCCACTGTTCGCTCTATTTGTATTGGCTGGTTGTGCTGCAGGTACGCAGCAAAGAGAGGTGAGCTACATTGAAAGCCTGCCCACATTTTTCGAGCTGAGGAATGGACCATGGCTTACAAATAAGTGGATACGTCGCCCGGAAAACCTGCTTGCTATTCATGAAACCTTTAAAAAGGCCGACTATAACAGGTTGTTAGGAACGCTGTTTAGCGACACCTCGTTCATTATTCAAGACATCTACATCAAAAAGAATGGCTATTCGCTTGCTGACAGCTTAGTGTGCACATATGCGGAACCTGAAAATGCACCAAAATACTATCGGGAATTCTGGGCTCGCAGGCGTAAAGAGGGTAACGACTCGGTAGTGCATATCATACTTAAGGACATCATTTCTACCACGCAGTATAAATTGCGTTCGGGCATACTTGCGCTCAATGCCGATAGCACACTCTGGAATGACACCCTGCTGCAACTACTGGACATTGAGTACAGGTATGACACACTGACCACCGAGCTTGCATTGAAAGATTTTGAAACGCTTAAGCGGCTTGGCTTTCACCAATCGGCCAAAAACCTGCTGTATGAATGCCGCAACTACGACAATATAAACTGGAACAGGGCCGAGCTGGAAAAAACGCTCATAAAAACGGATAGCTTTATTTATCCTTGGTTTCAGGACGACACCAAATAAGCTCCCACATCATTGGCTTCCAAGCATACGCAAGTGTTTTCTATTAATTTTAGAGCCGGTTTAAGATTTATTCATTGCCTCTCTTATGGTTGTTTTTGGCTGCAACTTCGTTACATTTTTCGCCATAGGAAGGGCTATGGCTGCAAAATGCGCCTCGTTTCGCTCAAAACAACACTCATAATAAACGCAATGAATAAATCTTAAACAGGCTCTTAGCCATTTACTTTGTCTCTTTTGAGGCTGAAATTATTTTATCAGAAGAATGTAAATTATCAAAAGTTCGACTTTCCCGTTAGGGTAAAAATCAGAACCCGCTCTGAGAGCGGGTTCTGATAAGCTATGGTATTTAGTCACAAAACATCGTTATTTCTATTCGAGTCAAGACTTTAAATAAAAATCATAGTTTATGAAACCAGCTAATATTAAGGGCAGTCTTCTTATGCCAGACTTTGCCCTATTGTCAAGTGGGTGCTTAGGACAATTCTGTTCCAGAGGTTGATGGTGATAGTAGTAGTTATAATATCTGCGATTTGCGCTTCATTAAAAAACTGTAATGCTTTTGCGTAGGTGTCATCTGATAATGCATTTTTATGTATTAGCGTTATTTCCTCTGTTATGGCCAACACTACCTTTTCTTCCTCCGTAAAAATGTCTCCAGCCTCCTTCCAGGCTGTTAATAAAAAAATACGCTGATTTGTTTCCCCATTTTTAATCGCATCTTGGGTGTGAATGTTGATACAAAAGGCACAACCATTAATTTGTGAAGCACGGATTTTGATAAGTTCCTTATT
The DNA here is from genome assembly GCA_021151685.1 of Chitinophagaceae bacterium. Lineage (GTDB taxonomy): Bacteria > Bacteroidota > Bacteroidia > Chitinophagales > Chitinophagaceae > Nemorincola. Next base: position 30,759 of record JAGKWS010000020.1, on the reverse strand, counting down.
TGTTTTAGATAAAGAACACTGTGAAAGATAGTTTTCTAAGCCAACCATTGCCTTTAGCGCATTGGGCGCTACTGTTTTAATGTTAAATCGCTTTTGCATTGTTTGTTCGTTTTATATTGTTCTGTGCAAAAGTCAAAAGAGAAAGAACGGTAAAACTTAAACTGGTTTAAGAAATACGCTTTTTACGAATCTCGCTTAAATATTCGGGAGTAAATCCTAAAAAGGAAGCGAGTAAGTATTGGGGAATACGTTGAGCAAATTCCGGATATCTATTTATTGATTGAAAATAAAATTCTTCTTTGGAAAGAGAGAAAAGATATTTTACTCGCATTTGAGCAGCTGCATAGGCCCGTTGGTAAACAAAACGAAAATAACGCTCCATTATTGGAAACGCCTTTAATAGTTGTTCCTGATTGTCTTGTGTGATATAAAGTATTTTAGATTTTTCTACAGCTTGAATATAGAATTCTGATGGAGTTTTATGTTCGTAAGCAATGTTGTCGGTCATCCACCAGGTTTCTATGGCAAATTCAGTGGTTTGTTCAACACCTTTTTCGTTGATGTAAAACTTCCTTAGCAAACCGTCTAATACGAAATAGTGGTACCTGCATAATTGCCCCTCTTCTAATATATTTTCTTTCTTAGCCACGTTTTTAATGGCAAAGAACTTCTGAATTTCATCAAATTCATCATTAGAAACTTGTGCAAATTTGTCTATGTGTTTTTTGAAAATACTTAACATTTGGTCTTTCGAGAGTTGGCTTGTAATATAGTAGGTAACTCTATAAATATACACACATCCAACTCCATATACCAAAGTTCAAAGTGTTGTAGCGGTTAGGGGCATTGGTTACTATTGTAGACAAGTTTTGGGGAAAGTGTGGCTGGAAAGTGCCTTAGGGCAAACTATTATTGTTTGTTTTGTATGTTACGGGCAGCTTGGGGACAAAAGCGGGACGCTTGTATACATGAGGACGAGGCGGAATACGCTTCGACCAGAGGGAAGAAGTACGTTTTTCGTATGTTTTGCCGGACGGAATCTGGTGTACTTGCCTGCCGTAGGGAAGAACCTAAGGCAAACGGATGCTATGGCCGACATGATATTGACGCAAGCGGGACGCTTGTATACATAAGGACGAAGCGAGACCAGATGGTGAAGGTATTATTTACTCATGTTTATTTCCTTCACGGTTGGTATCGCCAGCCACCCTCGTTCTGTATAATCAACTCTCCCCAATAAAGAATATCATCATAACTCGAATTTAGCCAACTTGAATCGAAAAGAGACTGGACCTCTTCTTTAAACGGAGAGTACCAACAGTTGTCTTCGTTGTCGTAGACTTGTTCAAATAATTCACGTGGCAAGTCTTCTTCAAATTCATGCAACAAGTAGGTCTTCAAATCCCATCCATAGACTATAATATCCGTACCGTATACAGACAGAACGGGATTCCCATTTTTACAAGGTTCACTTACAATGTATCTATGCCCGAAAATCGGAAGTAATTTAGGTGCCTCGCGGTACCATTTATTGAGCCTGTTTATGGCTATATCCTGCGTGCCCGGCTTGACACCCCAAGAGCTTAGCCACATTCCATCATGCAAAAGACCAGAGTACGGACCATCCAGTTTGTCATTCACTTTTTGCTCATCGCCTAACCAATTAAAGAAAAAATGTTGTTCGGATTCTTCTATCATGCTTAACGTATGCAATATTTTCAAAAACTCTCGATAATCTGGCGGAAATTTAATGGAGTATTTTTTTTCAGTTTGGTCAATTTCCGAATTGCTCATACCTATCCATTTGATCTCTAAATGAGCTATGCCTTGATCCGATTGTGGCATTCTTTTTGCCCAGGATGCTTCTGTTACTTCCTTGAACCAAAGCAGAAAGTCATTTAAGTTTTCAGGAATGAGCATTCTTTTATCCATTTAATTTTTAGCTGGAATTAGTTAGTACGTAGTAAGTCTAACCCCATTACCGTTAGCACCCGGCTTAAAAATCTCCGATTACTTTCATCATAACAAAGCTAAATATTTATAGAGCGAGAAACTCAGCGAAGAAAGAGGAAAAATGAGAAAAGGATGGTTCGCCATCGTTCCCTGCTATAGATTAGAACATACTGCAAACTATTATTGTTTGTTTTTATGCTACGGCCAACATGGAGTGAAGATAGATATGACGACAAGACACTTGTAGGTTGCGTAAAGATAATTTTGTATGTGCGTCAGTTAAGGGTATCTTTACCGCTGTTACCCAACAGAAAGCAAATACTTATGAAAAAAGCCTATTCCCTCATTTTACTGACATTGTTGTTTTTGTCTGCGCATTCGCAGCAAAAGTGGGCCATCATAAAGGCCAATGCGTTCAAGCGTACCGAGAGCATACATGGCATTCCGGGAGTGGCAGCAGCATACAATATTCCTGCCGGGCGAAGGTATGCCTGTACTTGGGGGTACAACAATAAGCTGTATATGTTTGGCGGTTATGGAAGCACTGCAATGCTTGCAGACATGTGGATGTTTGACTCGACAACGAATAACTGGACCTTTCTTAAGGGGCCGAGTATTTCGGGCTCTTGGTCGGTATATGGTACTATGGGTGTGGCAGCGGCGACAAATATGCCAGCGGGCAGGCGGAGTGCAAACTACTGGCAGTATAATGGAAAGTTTTACATGTTTGGTGGCATAACAGCTGCCGATGCGGCTGGCTCAAGCGGAGAGATCAATGACTTGTGGATGTATGATCCGCTGACGAATAACTGGACGTGGGTAGGAGGAAGCAATAGCGTATTGGGTACAGGTAGTTATGGAACTATGGGTGTGGCAGCGGCAACGAACCGGCCACCTGCGCGCCATGGAGCAGTGTCATGGACGTACAACGATAAGTTCTACCTGTTTGGCGGAGTGCACATGAATGACCTGTGGGTGTATGATCCGCTTACGAATATGTGGACGTGGCTGAAAGGGCCTGCCGGAACTGGTGGCTCTGCGGTGTTTGGTACTAGGGGTGTGGCAGCGGCTACTAATAGGCCGGGCACACGCAATGGTGCAGTAGCGTGGGTGTACAATCATAAGCTGTATCTTTTTGGCGGGGATCCGGGATTGACCACAAATAAGCTGAATGATCTGTGGAGCTATGACCCAATCACCAATAACTGGACATGGATAAAGGGATCGAGCCTGTATAATAGCCCGGGCAGCTATGGCACAATGAACGCAGCTGCGCCTTCTAATGAACCTCCAAGCCGCATAGACGCTGCGGGATGGGTGCTGGGCGGCAATTTGTACCTCTTTGGCGGCTCTGCACTGAGCGACCTCTGGAAGTATGATCCTGTAAGCGGCAACTGGACATGGATAAAGGGAACCAAGAATCCAAATGAAATGGGGAAGTACACGGCACTGAATAACTTTTTGCCGTATAACAACCCAGCGGGGAGGACAGCACCGCAGTGCTGGGTTCAGAACAACAGAGCATACCTACTGGGCGGATATGGCTATGATATAGCACCACCCACGGTGACGGCCACAGAGCATGACAATGACGATATGTGGAGCTATGATATGGCATCGAACGATTGGGCGTGGATAAAGGGCTATGAAAACCCGACATGTGCTGGTTACTCGGCGTCGGGCACCCTATCTACCATCTTTAATAATCCGGAAGGCAGAACTAAGAATGTAACATGGCAAATGCATGATACCATATACGTATTTGGCGGTACTAACTACGATGATCTATGGCGGTATGTGATCACGACAAATACGTGGAAGCGGTTACGCTGCACGGATGTGTACCCACAGCCGGTGGTGTATGGCACAGCGGGCGTGGCAGCGCCTGCGAATACGCCGGGAGGCAGGATACATGCAACAGGATGGACACATAACGGCAAACTGTACCTCTTTGGTGGTAGGCTTGTGTATGGCGCCCGCGGTAATGACCTTTGGGAGTATGATCCGGCAACAAATATGTGGACGTGGATAAAGGGTTTCACTACAGATCATGTGGGTACGTATGGTACCTTAGGTGTTGCGGCTGCTGCCAATTTGCCCAGAAGCAGGACCGGAGCGGTGGCGTATACGTACAACAACAAATTCTACCTTTTTGGCGGGCAGGGACCGAGTGGATCCCTCAATGACCTTTGGGAGTATGATCCAGCAACAAATCTCTGGCGATGGCTGAAAGGCACGGCCACGCCCGATCTACCGGGTGTTTATGGCACTATCGGTGTTGCCTCAGCGGCTACTATTCCTGGTTGCCGGAGGGAGTCTGTAGGTTGGGTCTGCAACAATAAATTTTACTTATTCGGAGGATGGGGCTGGCTCAGTTTTATTGGCCTTGAAAGCGGCTACCTGAGCGACCTTTGGGAGTATGATCCGGCAACAAATCTCTGGCGATGGATAAAAGGGCGCAATAATATATACCTCATGGGCGTATATGGTACTATGGGCACGACCTCAGCTACCAGTTATCCCGGCCCACGCACTGGGGCATCGGGGATGGTGTACAATAACAAATTGTACCTGTTTGGCGGAAATGGGTTCGGTTATGATATTTTGGCATCGGGAGGGGAAATGAACGACCTATGGCAATATGATCCACTGACTGGCAACTGGACGTGGCTGAGCGGAGCCAATGCGCCCGGGCAAACAGGATTATTCACTACGTATGGAGTGGCTGAAGCCGGGAATCGAATGGGGGCGAGGGTTCTGGCTTCGGCATGGGCGCACAATGATCTCTTTTACTTCTGGGGAGGAGCTGGTTTACCTGTGAACAATGCGTATAATGCGGCTAACAATGATATATGGACCTACCAGCCCTGTGCGCTCACCGCCTGCTACTCTGTGGCGCCTACGGTAGATATATCTGTGCCACATGTTTGTGGCAGCCCTGCTACGGAACTCAATGCCGCAAACCCCGGCTGTACCTATCTGTGGAGTACAGGTGCAACAACGCCAGTGATATACGTGACCACACCTGGTACATATTCTGTGACGGTGACCAATTCGTTTGGCCTGAGTACTACGGCCTCTACTACAATATTGAGTACGTCTGTACCGGTGGTGCATCTGGGAAATGACACTTCTTTATGCGCAGGGCCTATGTTGACGCTAGATGCGGGCAATCCCGGATCGACCTATGCTTGGAATACATCGGCCAGTACGCAGACCATAGGCGTGAGTACCAGTGGCGTTTATACCGTAAATGTTACTTCTGCAGACGGTTGCAGCGCCGCTGATACTATAGGCGTAACGTTTAACTCGTTGCCTGTGGTGAATCTGGGTGCAGATACGGGCATATGTGCAGGAGAAATCTTGGCATTGTCGTCGCCGGGCACTGTGCCAGGGGCATATCTGTGGAGTACAGGAGGAACATCGACTGGTGTCTCGGTGAGCACGGCAGGCAGCTACTGGCTGCGTGTTACTGATGTAAATGGCTGTGTAGGCAGGGATACTGTTGCTGTGACGGTGAACCCGCTGCCGGTGGTAGCACTGGGTAGTGATATAAGTACGTGTGCTGGCTCAACCGTGGTTCTGGACGCGCTTAACCCGGGCTCAGATTTCCTATGGTCAACTATTGCTACTACACAAGTTATATCCCCGACCACATCGGGTATGTACAATGTGCGCGTAACAAACATTTACGGCTGCGTAGGCAGGGATACTATCAATGTTACTTTCAACCCGTTACCAGTAGTGAACTTGGGAAATGATACATCTTTCTGCGTCGGTGCTGGTGTGGTGCTGAATGCGTTCACAGCAGGAGCATTTTACTTGTGGTCTACTGCAGCTACATCTTCGTCAATTGTGGCATCTGCAACGGGTATCTATAATGTGGTGGTGACCAACTCGTATGGCTGCACGGGAAGCGATACGGTAAGTATAACAGTGAACCCGTTGCCATCCATAGGTACAATATCGGCAGTGCCTGCAGGAGGCGGCATGTATAACTTCAGTACAAGCGGCGTGGGGGCGACTGCACATGCGTGGTTCTTTGGCGATGGCAGTACTTCAGCAATTGCAGCACCGTTGCACACGTATAGTGCATCGGGCTCTTACACTGTTACCTGCATCGTGTCTAACGACTGCGGATCAGATACTGCCACCTATGTCTTTACTGCTGTTGTAAGAGTAGGGGATGTTGCTTTGGCACAGGACGTGCAAGTTTTCCCGAATCCTGCGTCGGAACAAGTATGCATCGTATGTGATGCAGGAAACATCACTTCGGTCAGAGTAACTGATATAGCTGGCAGGTTGGTAGACGAGCAGGGGAGTATTGATGCGAACCACTTGCAACTCAATACTGCGAAATGGCCTACTGGCATATATCAGCTGTATATACTGACACCTGTAGGTGCCACCGTTAGAAAGCTTCATGTGATGAAGTGAAGTAACGGTGCGCAGTAAGCGATACCTGCTGAAAGAGCGAGAACAGGATGCCCAGCTTGGCGTAGTCCCCAACTACGCCGCCTTGGCGGCAAATCTCCAGATTTGCAACATAATCTACATAAACCGGCCTACATTCAGCAAGCCTAAAACTCGCGAAGCAACTACCCAAAAAAGACAGCAAACGACAAACTAATGAAAGCCCCCAGCACACGAATGTGGATATCTTACCGGCTACACTGGCGGATGGTGGCGGGCGGGGTGCTACATTTGTAGCTATAACGGAGAGAGGATACTATGGCCAAGGCTAAATCAGCGTTTTTTTGTCAGCAGTGTGGCTATGAAACACCCAAGTGGACGGGTAAGTGCCCATCGTGCGGGGCATGGAACTCGTTTGTAGAAGAGGTAGTGCAGCGCGATGAGAAGGCAAGACCGGGTACCGGCACCTGGGACGATGGCGATGGCCGCGAAAAACAACGTGCCCACAAGCTGGACGATGTGGTGCATGTGCAGGAGGCACGCCTGTATAGCCCAGATGGCGAGCTGAACCGGGTAATGGGTGGCGGCATAGTGCCGGGCAGTGTGACGCTGGTAGCCGGCGACCCCGGCATAGGCAAGAGTACACTGTTTCTGCAATGTGCGCTGCAATGGAAGACCATTACAACGCTCTATGTATCGGGCGAGGAAAGTGCGCAACAGATAAAACTACGGGCCGAGCGGCTGGGCATTACCAACAACAAACTGTACCTGCTTACGGCTACAGATACGGCTACACTATTTGCCGAGGTAAAGAAGGTGAAACCCAACCTGCTGATCATAGACTCGATACAAACGTTGGAAAGCCCCTATGTAGAGTCGGCAGCGGGCAGTGTATCGCAGGTGCGGGAGTGTGCGGCCGAGCTGCAACGATTTGCCAAGGCCAGCAACATACCGGTGTGCATTATAGGCCATATCACCAAGGATGGTGCTATAGCGGGGCCCAAGGTGCTGGAGCATATGGTGGATACGGTGCTACAATTTGAGGGAGACCGCCACTATGCCTACCGTATACTGCGTACGCTAAAGAACCGCTTTGGCTCTACGGCCGAGCTGGGCATATACGAAATGGTGCAGCATGGCATGCGGCCGGTAACCAACCCCTCGGAGATTTTGCTATCGCAGCACGATGAGCCGATAAGTGGTGTGGCTATTGCGGCTACCATGGAGGCATCGCGCCCGCTGATGATAGAAGTACAGGCACTGGTAACGCAGGCTGTATACGGTACCCCACAGCGTACTGTAAGCGGCATGGACCTGCGGCGGCTGCAACTGCTGCTGGCCGTGCTGGAGAAGCGGGGTGGCTTTCACTTTGGGGCCAAGGATGTGTTTGTGAATATTGCCGGGGGCATAAAGGTGGAAGACCCGTCTATAGAACTGGCGGTGGTGTGTGCGCTGCTATCGTCGTACGAGGACAGGGCACTACCCTCTAATATATGCCTTGTGGGCGAGGTGGGGCTGAGTGGGGAAATACGTGCGGTGAACCGGATAGACCAGCGTATAGCCGAGGCCGACAAGCTGGGCATGGATGTGATATTTATACCCAAGGCCAACGCCAAGGGGCTGAACCAGAAAAACTTCAAGATTCAGATAAAGACAGTAAATAAGGTAGAGGATGTGTACCGCATGCTGTTTTGACCAATGACAACGAATAGGGGGCACTGCGCAAGTGCCCCCCTGAATGATGGAATACGATGATGAATACAATACCATTATTGCATTTTGGGCATGCCGGTTTTCTTCCAGGTATTGTCGTTTACATCTTCTTTTTTACCTACAGCGTCCATAGCCTCGGTAATCTCCTTCAGAAATTCGGGACCGAAGGAGCAGTTGTATACCGACTTCTTCTTTCCTTTTTTGTAATTGATGTAAACATTAAGCCCCGGAAGATCGGAAAGCGGATTTTCGTACACTTCGCTACAGGTATCTACTCTGTACTTTTTGAAAAGTGCAATGATTTCGGTGGCTTTTGCCTTGCCAATGTTCTTGCGAAACACACCTGTATCTGGCGTGAACATACGAGCAGTGTAGGTGGCCATACCGCTGGCATTGATGTCGATAATATAGTCGGGGCACTGACCAAAACACACCGTGCGGTGCATGCTGACAGACACTATCTCGTTGGCCGATTTCTTTTTTTTCGTTTTCGCAGTTTTTTGTGCGAAAGCACCCGTAGCTGCGCCCAGCAACAAAAAGGCCAGAGTGAGTTTCTTCATTTTTTCTAATTTTCGCGATTCAAAGATAGTTGTATCAACCGACAAACACACACTATGTACCCCACTGCTGCACAAGACGAACTGTATTACCAACTGGCACTGAGCTTTGTACCCGGTGTGGGGCCCGTGATAGGGCGCGCCCTGCTGGAGCGGTATGGCAGTGCTACGGCCATATTTGCCGCCAGCCCCAAAGATCTGATGGCTACAGACGGCATTACGGATGTACGGGCACGCGCCTTCAGAAGTGAGGAACTGCTGCGGAAAGCGGCTACCGAGCTGGAACATGTGGAAAAGAACGGGCTGGAAGTGTTGTGTATACATGACCGATACCCCAAACGACTGGCCAACTGTGCCGATGCCCCTACGGTGCTGTATGGCAAGGGCAACCTGATGTATGAGGCACAGAAAGTAGTAGCCATTGTGGGTACACGTAAAAACACAGATTATGGCCAAAAGCTGACCGAAGACCTGATAGAAGGACTGGCGGGGCAAGAAGGCCTGATGGTGATAAGCGGGCTGGCACTGGGCATAGATGCTATAGCCCACCGCAAATGTGTGCAGATGGGTATACCTACCATAGGGGTACTGGGCCATGGGCTGGACAGAATATACCCACCGGGCAATCGCCAACTGGCGATGCAAATGGTGGAGCAGGGAGGCGGCATACTATCGGAATTTACATGGGGTACTCTGCCCGATAAGGGTAACTTTCCGATGCGCAACCGCGTGGTAGCAGGCATGGCCGATGTGACGGTGGTAGTGGAAAGTCAGGAGACGGGTGGTGCGCTTATAACGGCCCAACTGGCGGCTGGCTATAACCGCGAGGTAGCGGCCTACCCCGGTAGGGTGACGGACAGCCGCAGCGTGGGGTGCAACAACCTGATACGCAACAATATGGCTGCCATGATAACCTGTGCCGATGACCTGATACAACTGATGAGCTGGGACAAAGCAAAGAAAAAACGTGCGGTGCAACCACAGTTATTTTTGCATATGACGGCCGATGAACAAAAAATAGTAGACCTGCTGAGTAGCCGAGACAGTGTACATGCCGATGAAATACTGTATCACAGCGGGCTGGCGTACCCCGCCCTTGCGGCTACGCTGCTGCAACTGGAGATGCAGGGGTTGATAAAAACACTGCCGGGCAAGTTTTATAGAATGAATTGATGGGGGGATTTCAAATGCCAAAGTGAAATTTCAAATGTGCAGTTGATGAGATGCCCTGTAGGCATACTGATTATTTATTTGCTTTGCCATGTGCCATGCGGTGAGCGATTTTTTTGAAACATACACCAACTTATTTTTAAAATGAAGGTGTGCATGACTTTCTTTTCTGTAAGAGGCGAAATGGGTGTAATGCGAAGAAAATCAGTTATTTGCGATTGGTATTATGACTGCAGATAGTCAAAGAATGTTTTCATGTATGATGCTTTCAAAATAGATTTGGATTGCATGTGAGTTAGGGTGTGCCTCCCAGGGGAGACTGCTTGCCACACTATGTTTTTCTTACATGGCTACTTACTTGGTACCGTTGCGCCTTTCTACTTTCTACACATAAAACCCCTAATTTTGCATTGTTTATGAGTGAAGCAGCAACAAGTCAGGCGGCACCGCTTACCGCCAAAGACTTTGCCACAGACCAAGAGGTAAGGTGGTGTCCCGGATGCGGAGATTATTCGATACTGAAACAAGTACAAACCATTCTGCCACAGATTGGTATTCCCCGCGAGCAGATTGTGATTATTTCTGGTATAGGGTGCAGTTCGCGCTTTCCCTATTATATGAATACCTATGGCATGCACTCCATTCACGGCCGTGCTACCGCCATAGCCAGCGGCCTGAAGGCTACACGCCCCGAGCTGAGCGTATGGATAGTAACCGGCGATGGCGACGGCCTGAGCATTGGTGGCAATCATACCATACACCTGCTGCGCCGCAACTTCGATGTCAATATACTTTTGTTCAACAACCAGATATATGGATTGACAAAGGGTCAATATTCGCCCACATCTGAGGTGCATAAAATTACCAAGTCTACCCCATCTGGCAGTCTCGATCATCCGTTCAATCCGCTGGCACTTGCCCTTGGTGCTGAGGCCTCGTTTGTGGCCCGTAGTATGGACCGCGACCCCAAGCACCTGCAACAAATGTTGCTCCGCTCCAATGGGCATCATGGGTCGTCCTTCCTCGAAATCTATCAGAACTGTAACATCTTCAACGATGGTGCATTCGAGATATTTACCGAAAAAGGCACCCGTGCACAAGAAACATTGGTGCTGGAGCAGGGCAAACCCCTCATCTACGGTGCCAACCGCGACAAAGGCGTGCGCATAGACGGCTACAAACCACAACTGGTAGACCTATCGGAAGGCAAATACACTGCCGACGACCTGTGGATACACGACGAAACCGACTTCTACAAGGCACAAATGTTGGTGCGTTTCTTCGACGATCCATCGGCCGAAGGGCACTATCCACGTCCGTTTGGTGTGTTCTATGCTAAAGAACGCCCCACCTATGAAGATGATATGGACTTGCAGATAAAAGAAATAACCGCCACCAAGGGCCGTGGCAACCTCGATAAGTTGCTGGCTGGCAAAGAAACATGGACCATTGGTGCGTAAGTCATTGGTTGTTGTATAATAACCCCGAACGCCCTATTGTTGCTGCAACAATGGGGCGTTTGAGGTTTTTTATGACCCTAATCTAAAATGTACAATAAGGCAGAAAAAAAGATAATTGGCATCATTTTACGGCGACAATAAGGTGCATGCACAAATTGCCAGAAAAGCCAATCTTTAGATATGATTTGAGTATGATGTTTGTGCAAACAACTCATCATCTTTACCATTGGCCGTTGTTCTTTACGATAGCCTTTGTTTTTTGTGGGAAAAAGGATTTGTTTTGATGTCTAAGTAGTGATTTATCGATTCTTATGTCTCGCCGATTCAACATTAGGGTTTATGGTATTTGCATTCGCCAAGGTTTGCTCCTTGTCAGCGAAGAGCTCATACGTGGCCAGTGGATAATAAAGTTCCCTGGTGGGGGGCTGGAATGGGGCGAGGGCCCGCACGATTGTCTGCGGCGCGAATGGCAGGAAGAGTTGGGGCTTGATATAGAAGTGGGCAACCATTTCTATACTACCCATTTCTTCCAGCCATCGGCCTACGACGATTCTCAGGTGCTCAGTATCTACTATCATGTATCTTTCAGCCCGCTTCAGCAACCGCAAAACAGCAATGAGGGCGAGCGCATTCGTTGGGTGCCATTAGAGCAGGTATCTGCCAATCTATTTTCTATGCCCATAGACAAACACGTTGGCCATATGCTCTCCCAGTCTTCCGGCTACCATTTGCCCCTTGCATAGCTTTAGTCAATGTCTTTATTGCACTACCATCTTGCCCTTGCCGTACATTTGCAGTTATGAAGTTGCTTATGCAGTATTTGTCCCGTTACAGGGGCATGATAGTGTTGGCTGTTGTGCTGGCCGCTGTCAATCAAAGTTTCTCCCTGCTCGATCCTATGTTGGCAGGTAAATTGCTCGACCGTTTTGTAAATCATCCGCTCACTTTCGATAAAGAAGGAAAACTACACCGCGATCTTGCTCAGTACCTTACCGGTGCGCTTGGGCTCATAGGCGCGCTCATAGGGGTAGCGATGGTGTCGCGCATCGCCAAGAACTTTCAAGACTATGTAGTAAACGTAGTGATACAAAAGTATGGTGCCCAGCTATATACCGATGGTTTGCGCCACGCCCTTCGCTTGCCATATCAGGAGTTTGAAGATCAGAGTAGCGGCCAGACACTCAATGTCTTGCAAAAAGTGCGGGCTGATTGCGAGAAATTTATCCAGTCTTTCTTCAATGTTCTTTTACCAACCATTGTAGGTATTGTATTTGTTATTGTCTATGCATTTGCACTTAGCCCTATGCTGCCGGTAGTATATGTGGGTGGGGCCATTGTATTGGCAATGCTCACCAGCGTACTCAGCAAACGCATCAAAACAGTACAGAAAACCATCGTAAAAGAAACCAATGCACTCGCTGGCTCCACTACCGAGTCTTTGCGCAACATAGAGCTCGTAAAGAGTCTTGGGCTCACCCAGCAAGAGATCAGTCGCCTCAATGCTACTACTATCAAAATCCTCAATCTCGAGTTGCGCAAGGTGCGCAGCATTCGTGCCATTTCATTTGTGCAGGGTACCTTTGTCAATCTCCTTCGTCAGGCCATCATACTTTGTCTGCTCTACTACATCTATCAGGGCTCTATTTCAGCCGGGCAATATCTTACATTGGTGTTTTACTCGTTTTTCATTTTCGGCCCGATGCAAGAGATTGGTAATGTCATTCTCTCTTACCGCGAGGCCGAGGCATCGCTCAATAACTTGCAGGAATTGCTGAAAAAACCTGCCGAGTACACACCAGAACAGCCCATCGCCATCAACGATATTGCACACGTACAGTTCAATAATGTACTTTTCAAGCACAATAGCTCCAATCGCCCCGCGCTCGATGGTATATCTTTCGATGTACGCACTGGCGAAACCGTTGCATTCGTTGGCCCATCGGGTAGTGGCAAAACCACCCTTGTCAAGTTACTGGTGGGTTTGTACCATCCCAATACCGGCCATATCTACTACAACGGGTACGACGAAAGAGCTATCAATTACGAAGAACTGCGCCAGCAAATGGGGCTGGTAACACAAGACCCTCAATTGTTCTCTGGCACCATACGCGAGAATATGCTCTTCGTAAACCCTTCTGCTACCAGTGAGCAGATAGATACCGTTCTTCGTCAGGCCTCGTGTCAAAATTTACTGGCACGTGCCGAAAATGGTATAGAAACAGTAATAGGTGAAGGTGGTCTCAAATTGTCTGGTGGCGAGCGTTAGCGCATATCTATAGCCCGAGCATTGCTTCGTCAGCCACGACTCATGATATTCGATGAGGCCACTTCCGCACTCGACTCGCTTACCGAAGAAGAAATTTCGCAAACCATACGCAGCATCACCGCCACTCGCAGCCACATCACCATCATGATAGCCCATCGTTTGTCTACCATTATGCATGCCGACAGAATATATGTGTTGGAAAAGGGTCAGGTGGTCGAAACCGGCTCTCACGATGCACTGCTTGCCGAAAAAGGACTGTATTACGCTATGTGGCGGCAGCAGATAGGAGAGCGCAAAGAAGGCCAACAGAAAAAAGCATAGTGTTATATTGTGGATAAATAAGTATTTTGCGCCACGTCTATATACATGAATTTATATTCGCTCATTCCGCTATTTATCAACCTGCTTGTTGTATTCAAAGTCCTTTACGACCTCTTGTCTGTACAGACAGGGCTCATGTCGCGCGGGCAGATGGAAGGAATAAACAGTTTGTACGACAACTTGCTGTTTGTTGCCATTGTATCCTCGCTTGCAGCCTTCTTCCTGAATGACAAACGGATCAAGATAGTAACGGTTATCATTGGTGCAATTGCGGTTATCCTTATCATGGCCAACGAACGCACCTTTATCCCCGAGTTCAATACGTCTCCGACGAACACAGAATCGGGTTGGAATACTGTGGACTAATGCCATGTATTGATGGCCTACATGGTACAACCCCTGAGGCCCGTAGGGTAGACATTGTGAAATAGTGCCCCGGTGAAACCGGTGTACAGAGAGCAACGGCTATTCGATGCCGAAGGGGGCAAAACAGAGATATTACAGGGTATTTCCTACAGCTGCCAAGCTCAATTCTGATGGCCGTTGTGTTGAAGGCGGATTTTGAAACCGAGCCAACAACCTGCCCTAACTCAAAAACGGATTGTACTTTTTTTCATGGCCCACGGTAGTGGCAGGCCCGTGGCCAGATAATACCTTCGTATGGTCGGGTAGGGCAAATATGTGCGTTTTAATAGCAGCTATCAGCGTATCAAAGTCGCCCCCCGGAAGGTCGGTTCGCCCTATACTGCCCTGAAACAATACATCGCCCGATAGCACCCAATTGCCCGCCGCATGGTAAAAAGAAATGCTGCCCGGCGAGTGCCCCGGTGTCAGCAATACTTCTACTATATCATCGCCCAGTTGCAATGTCTGCCCGTGTGGTATATAGTAGTCGGCAACGGGTAGCTCCGTCAGCCGCATGCCAAACATAGCTGCAGTCTCTACCCCTCTCGATAACACAGGTTGTTCCAGACTGTGTATCCCAAACGGGATGTTGTATTGTTTTTTAAGGGCATTTACGCCAAAAATATGGTCCAAATGCGCATGCGTATTAATGATGCCCTTTGGCACCAGCCCTTGTTTGTCTATAAATGAAATAAATTCAGCTATTTCACGTTGTTCATACATGCCGGGGTCCACTACCCAACACTCATTTTTATGATTGCTGATGATGTACGTGTTTTCAGAAAAAGCATTGAACGTGAAAAAATGGACATTTAACATATTGGAACTGGCTAATTGTGTAAATTGTACTGCAAATGTAGGCGAAAGCCGCCTTGCAGTTGCAGCAACAGCGCACAAACACACTATTACGGGCACTGTGGCCATAAATGTAGGGTACATGACTATAAACTTCGGGTGGGGTAGTTGGCTACGGGCAGTGCTTTTGGTACTGCTTGCACTACCTTTGCAGCATACTTTCGCCCAATCCAATGTCGAACTTTTTGGGCAAAACAGGGTTCAGCTACGCAAATTCGATTGGAAATATTTCGATACTCGCCACTTTAGGGTATATCACTACGACAAGCAGGGGCGCGAATTGGGTCGTTTCGTTGCCGAAGAGGCCGAGTACGATATGGCCGTAGTAGAAAAAAAACTGGGTGGCCAGTTCCCGCCCCGGTTCAATATCATCATTTACAATACCTACGACGAGTATCGTCAATCCAACATTGGCCTCAAAGACGAAGCCCCCAATATTATTGGCAATACCCGCGCCGGTTCTCTCAAGATTGTTGACGATAAGCTGGTTGTCTACTTCACAGGCTCCCATGCCGATATGCGCCGGCAAATGCGCTCTGGCATGTCGCTTGTGGTTATGCAGCGCATGCTCTATGGCGACAATATGAAAAAAGCAGTGAAAAACTCACTGCTTCTCAATTTGCCCACATGGGTTACCGACGGCTACATAGCCCATCTTGTAGACGGTTGGGACCCCCGTAGCAACAGCGAGTGGAAGTCTATAATGGATGCTTACCCCCGCAAGGGCTTCTTCGAGTTGGCAGAACAGTATCCCGAGCTGGCAGGTAAAGCTTTCTGGAAGTTCGTGTCCGACCAGTTTGGCCCCGGCACGGTCAAAACCTTGCTCTACTCCATGCAGCAGAAAACCAGCATCAACAAGGCCATGCTCGAAAAGCAAAACCTCAACATGAAGGTTACCAAAGCCTATGACTCTTGCATGAAGTACTACCGTGCTGCCTACAAAGCCGATGGTCTTTATCAATCTGCACCCGATAGTAGTGCTGGTGTAGCTACCCTGCGCGTACCCAAAGACAACAATAGCATCATTCGCAACATCAAGCTGTCTCCCGGAGGCGAAGATGCCGCCTATGTAGCATGGAAGGAGGGTAAGTATCAGGTGCTGATGCAGCGCAATGGTGCCAGAGGTAAAGAACCTGTAGTGCTCCTGGAAGGTGGTGTGCGCGACCTTACCGACCAGATAGATCCCGGTTATCCTATGATGGCATGGTCGCACAGTGGTAGTAAACTCGCCATTTTATACATGCGCAAAGGGCGGTCTTTTCTTAAGGTATACAACAATACGCGTGGCCGGCAAGAACACTACAAAATACCACCCAACCGCTTCGACCGTGTATTGTCCATCTCCTTCACCGAAGATGATGGCAAACTCGTTTTGTCGGCCATTCGCAAAAGCCAGAGCGACCTCTACCTGCTCACACTCAGGGGCACCAAGGTCACCAACATTACAGACGATGTATGGGACGACCTTGCGCCCGAGTGCGTGAGTGGGGGCGACCGTACCGGTATTCTTTTTCTTTCCAATAGGCCACGGCCACACCTCAATGTGCCTGTAGCTGTAAACGAATTGCCTGCCGGGCCGGTAAATGTATTTTTCTACCGCACCAGTCCCGCCGACTCTAACTTGCTACAGTGTAGCAATGTTACAAAGGGTAGGGTGTCGCAACCTATACAATACGGCAATGATATGTTTGCCTACCTCTACGATAGCAATGGTATCAACAATCGTTTTGTGGTAACCCTTATGCGCAATCAGGCCAACCGCGATTCGGCAGTTGCATTGCCCGAAACCAACTATAACAGCAGTATCATCAGTCACCAGTATAGCCAAACCACTGGTGCCGTGGGCGATGTGGTGCAGGTACGCAACAAGTTGGTGCTATACACGCACGAGCCGTCGAAAGATGTAAAAGAACTAAAGCCATCAATACTCTCTATAGAGCGTCCTGAACCGGTAAGCACCAATATGGAAATAGTTGATGAGCCCGACGCGCCACTGCGGCATTGGCAGGACGAAACCCCCACCAAGCCCAAGGCAAAGATAAAGGGTGGTAGTGCCTTCCAGTCCGAGTTTGATGATGTGGAGGACACACCCGCTCTCCCACAGACCGATAGCAAGCCCGGTTTGGCTACCGATGCCGATAGTCACAAGCCTGCCACCCCGGCCGAGGTAAGTGTCCCCATTATTGTAGATAGTTCTGTACTCACTGTCATCAACGATAGTGCCTACCTCAAAATGAAACCGGCAAAATACCGTGCCAGCTTCAAACCCGATTTCCTGTCCGTGAAGCTCGATAATTCTGTACTCTTCAATCAGTACCAGTCTATTGCTGCCAATAACGGCAATTTTTCCAATCCCTCTATGGGGGCACTTACCACCATCAGTCTCAACGAGTTGTTAGAAAATCAACGCGTGGCAGTAGGCTTTCAGTTGCCACTCAATCGTTCCTACTCGGCATACTATGTGCAGTACCAAAACTATACAGGCAAGATAGATTGGGGCCTTACCTACTACCGCCGCCAAAACAAAGATTGGGAAAACGTGGTCTATGTAAACCCTTCCGGCACACCAGTCTACGAGAAAGGCCAGCTATTCAAAACCACACTCAACATGGTTCAGGCCGACTTCAGTCGCCCAATAGACCGCCGCCGCAGTGTGCGTTTTCACACGGGCTTCCGTCAAGACCATTTTGTACAAAAAATTACAGACACCCTCAGCCTTGCACTCGACTTCCCCAACAAGCCCTCTTATTCATCTATGAGTCGGCTCGAGTATGTGTTCGACAACACCATTACCCCCATACTCAATATTCCACGCGGCACCCGCTACAAGATATATACCGAGTTCTTTCAGGGGCTTAATGGCAAAGATGATTATTGCGTCAACATTGGTGTTGATGTTCGCAATTATCAAAAGCTATACAAAGGCATCACCCTCGCCAACAGGTTGGCCGTGGCGCACTCGGGCGGTACCAGCAAGGTGCAGTACCTTATGGGCGGTGTCGATAACTGGATTCGCCCCGATCGTGCTTCCGGTGGTGGTTCATTAGATGGGTATGGCTTCCAAACGTTGGCTACTTCCTTCCGCGGCTACTTGCAGGCCGCACGCATCGGTAACAATTTTAGCGTCTTGTCTACCGAGGTACGCATACCCATTGTGGCTACTTTCGTAAAGCGTCCGGTCAAGTCTACACTGCTCAAAAGCCTGCAACTGGTGCCATTTGTTGATGTAGGTACAGCATGGACTGGTTTGATACCTGATGCCGATGCCCTGTCGCCAACCCGCTATTACCCACAGTCGGTAGCTATTGGCTCTCAAACCAATGTGTTGGTGGCAATCTCGGTACCCATGGGGGCCGCACCGGCAGCCGGTTACGGTGCCGGCTTGCGTTCCTCGCTGTTTGGCTACTTTCTGCGGTTAGATGTTGCTTACAATACCGATGGTATCAAAAAGCCTATCGTATATCTGGCCCTCGGTACCGATTTCTAAAAAGATTGCGCCGCTACAGCCGTCTATTTATAGATACAGTGCAGGCAAATGTCTGCGCAATACAGAATATTTACAGACTTTTGTATCCGTTTCGTTATTCATGCACAAAAACGGGTACGCTTAAAATTTGACTGCTACGGCTCCCAATACTACATTGTCATCTGCATCAGTTCAGTATGCCCGCCCCGATGTCTGGGTAGCACGTCTGTTGGTAGTATGCATCTTCCTGCCCGCACATCTTCAGGTGTTTGTAGCCATTGGCACGTGTGGGTGGTTCATCTTTCGTACGGTGCAGCTAAGGCAATGGCCCCACAAGGTGCAACTGGCCGCAGCCATGTTGTTGGGTAGTGGGTATTTTTTGTACCTTATTGGTGCGTTCTTGTCGCCGCCACAGTATCGCCACTATGCCTTTCTGTTGGTAGAGCGTATGGCTTCCCTTTTGGCTATGCCGGTAGTGTTTGCCTTTATTGCACAACAGTTTCGGTTACTTATTGTAAATCAATTTCGCTTCTTTGTTTATGGTTGCCTGTTGGTAGCCACATACGGGCATCTGTGGTTTGTATGGCATTATGTATTGCATCCACAACCGCAAATGGCGTTGTCGCATGTGCTGTTTCGCAACTCGTTCGAAGATGCCACCGGCATTCACCCCACCTACATGGGCGTGTATCTGGTTTTTGCATTGTGTATTACCGCCATCACCTGGCAACCCGTAGGGCGGCAGGTGTGGGTGCGTTATGCAATGTTGGCCGTCTTGCTGGTATACACGCTCTCTTTGTTTGCTAAATCGCCCCTAATGGCATTGGGGGGTATTATGCTGGCATTTCTGTGGCAGCAGCGCAAGCAGCTCGGTACCTACAAGGTGCCAGCCATCATACTGGCAGGGGTGGGGGTAGGGGCTACTCTACTCATTCCATTCATTCGCCAGCGCGCAGCCGAGATGCTCGGGTTGTTCCATCAATCGCCTTCCGACAATCTCATTCAGAATTCGGTACACATGCGCCGCCTCATCTGGAATACCGATGTCACACTCTTGCAGCATTACTGGCTGGGAGGTGTGGGGCCTGGTCGTGTACTACAGGCATTGCACCAGCACTATTTCTTCCATTCGCTCTACAGGGGTTACTCCGTAGGCTACTACGATCCCCATTCGCAGTACTTTGCCTTTTGGCTGGCCTTTGGCATAGTAGGTATACTGGTGTTTGTGGGCATGTTGCTGGCGCAGGTACGCAACGCTCTGTTGCACCGAAACGTATTGTATGGGTGTCTGTTAGTGGTACTCGTCATCACCTTCTTTACCGAGACTATGCTGGCCCGCCAGCAAGGCGTGCTTTTTTACGGTATTTTCACCGCCCTGTTATTCTTTACCGGTAGCAAACCCCGCCCCACACACAGGCAATAGCCTTTGAAAATTGGTAGCAGTATTGCCACCAAAGTTTGTCCACATTTTTCAGGGCGACACAGTTTTCGCTACAACATGCACCCCATAAATATCCTGCATGGCTTTATCACGGCATTCGGTGCAAGTGGTAGTATCATTTTTAGTACGGTATCGGCACTTTCGGGTGTTGTATACAGGCCGCCCAGCAGTATCATTTGGCCACTGGCAATAGTTGTGTCATAGAAGTCGCCATATTCAATGCTCAGGTTACGGCCTTCACCGCGCCACGGCAGGTACACCACATCCATTTCTGTCGTGTCACGCTCGCGCAGTCTATGGGTTTGCTCGTCATATATGCGGTCCATCGTGTCCACTGGTATATCTGTAACCCCGGCTATGGCATACATCTTGTCTTGCAGCAAATGATAGTCGTCGGTTTGCGCTACTATCACAGCATATCGGGTTTCGTATTCATTGTATGTGGCTTCGCCCTCATTGTCGGCAAGCGGGTCTGCAGGAATAGTGAGATTGACCGCAGTAGAGTCGTTGGCTGGGGCATACTGTCGGCTATCTGGTCCACAACCGGCGGTCAGTATTGTGGCTACCAGCAGTGCAGATACTATTTTATGTGCATTCATGTTGTTTTTTTTAATAGCCTGAATTATTCGCTAAAACCGAAATGCCGGATGGTTACACATTTTGCGCCCCTCAAGGGAAGCGTCTGCTTTACATATACGTACCTATTTGCACCCTTTTGCGCATTTCTTAGCGTCATTTGCGGTGGCATTTGTATATATGAATAATGTAGGTTAATAAAAGTCCAGACAATATCAATCCGGAAAATCAAGAATAACCTTCTTCTCCTGTTATTTTTATAGAATTATGAACTTCATGCTTTCAAAGGTGGTATTTTTTCCTATTGCTCTCAATACGAATGCCCCTGTATGGAGCCAACTCAAATCTTTCGTCCATGTATTGCCGGTGAATTTTTCTGAATATACCGATCGGCCATTGTTGTCAAAAACATAAAGCATGTACTCGTCATCTTTTTCAAATGTTACTGTTATTTCTCCGCTGGATGGATTGGGGTAAAGTTTGCTTATCAGTTTGCCTTCATTGTAGATTACGGTATTTCGTATCCCATCGGCATCTTCATCGCTCGCCGGTGTGACAATGATGGGGTAAAAATTGGTGATTATTTTATGCTCATTGGCTTTATTGATTACATCTGATAGTGTATGGTCGCTCAGGGGTTTCTCTAACGAGCAGGCATCTCCTATCAGCAATGTCATACGTTTGGTTCCTGAACGCCAAAAGTTATAGTCCTCTATCTTGAAAAAAGCATCATATACCGATTCTGGCCAGTCTCCTCCTCCGGTTACCTCTATATTCTCAACGAAGGCTTTTGCTTCACTGTAATTTGTTCCGAAATCTTTAAAGGAAAACCAATCATCACCATCTTCATTTTTATCGCCGTACATGGCAATGCCGAGGCGTACGTTTTTGAACTGTGAAATTTCACTTATTATTTTCTCGAGACCTTTTTTCACTACGTCTATGTCGTCTGCCATACTGCTGGTTTTATCTATGAGCAACAGGAAATCGGCATCGTTGGTTACTTTGTCTTTAATAATCCTGACAATTTCATTGGTAAGTAATTTTGAGTTTACCAGTATTTTCAGTTCCCCTTTTGTTTTCGTGGCGAGCTCGCAAAAATTCGTTACCGCACCTGAATCAAAAAAACGTTCATCATAAAGAGGGGGTACATATATATTGACACTATTGAGCGAGTCGATGATGACTGCAATGGAATCATCTTTACTTCGCTGAAGTGCTAATATCTCTTCTTCGCTCAGTTTGCGCGAATCCATATTGCACGACACAAAAAATAGGGAAAAAAGAAAAAAACAAGCAACAATGTTTTCGTAGCGCATTTTAGTTTTGTTTGCAGACAAATATATTCAATTTTGAGTAATGCAAATAGCGATTTACAGTACATGAGAAATGTTTAGTAGGCTGAACCGAATCTTCCCCAAAAAATATGTCCTGTCCTGAAAATAGGTACCCTGGTGTTGTGGAATTATGGGGATGGGGGAGACGTGTTTGTCGGAAATAGTATATATAGGATCTTCAAGATTTTCAGGATGAGGATTGATTGGAATCTACCTATATAAAACTTCGCTGGGCGGATATCCAAAATGCTCCGAGAAACACCGTGTAAAGTAAGACTGTGATGTAAAGCCCGTAGCATAGGCCGTCTCGGTTATATTGCCCTCACGGCGCATCAGCATTTCTCTGGCCTTTTCCAGTCTTATGGTTCGTATCATCTCCGATGGCGAGAAGCCCGTCAGAGCCTTTATCTTCCGCTGAAAATGGCTCCGGTTCACATGCATCATCTCTGCCAGCCGCTCTACCGATAGTTGCGCATCATCCAGATGTTCCAATATCAGCTCATGGCATCGTTTGGCAAAAGGGTCGGCCTCCTGTACCCGTTCGGCCACATTTTGTGTTTCATTCGTCACCTGCTGGCGGTACTTCTCCTGCTGGCGGCGCAGTATATCCAGTTGGTTGTACACTACGCCCGTCAGCTCTGCCGGGCTGAAGGGTTTGGTAAGGTAGGCCTGTGCCCCCGCTGCCAATGCTTCGGTCTTAGCCTCGGCTGCCGCCCGTGCACTCAGTACTATTACCGGTATATGGGCCGTCATTTCGTTGTGGCGCAATGCTTGTATCATGGCGGCCCCATCCATGCCGGGCATCATCATATCGGTTATTATCAGGTCGGGCAGTGTTGTGCCGGCGGCAGCCAGTGCCGCTGTGCCATCTGCCACACCCTGTACCGCATAGCCCTTGCCTTGTAGCAGCCCGGCGGTAAACGAGCGTATCTCTGCATCATCTTCGGCTATCAGCACCATGCCATTAGTGCCACTTGCAGTTACTTCCGGCATTGTAGCAGCCATTCGCAGTGGTAGCTGCACGGTAAAGACCGTACCCCTGCCCGGTGCACTGTCTACCGCTATTGTGCCATTCATCAGTTGCACCAACTCCTTCACCAGTGCCAGCCCTATGCCGGCCCCGGTGGCCGCAGTGCTATCGGTAGCACGGTAAAAACGTTCGAATATGCGCTCCTGATCCTTTACCGATATGCCGGGGCCATTGTCCCACACCCGCATTGTCAGCAGGGCGTTATTGCCATTGGGCTGTAGGGTAGTATCAATACCCACATGCCCATTGGGTGGTGTGTACTTCAGGGCATTGCCCATCAGGTTGTTCGCCACCTTTTCCAGTGCATCCTTGTCAAAATATACGGTGGCAGCCGCATCGCATTCGGTTTTCAGTACTATGTTTTTTGTAGCAGCCTGCGTGGCATATGCTTCGTGCAACCGTTCCATCAGGCTTGTGACGCTACCGGCATGTTCTTGCAAGGTGTACTTTTCTGCCTCTATTTTAGATATATCCAGCATTTGGTTGATGAGGTCGCCCAGCCGCTGGCTGCTGCGTGTAGCTATAGCCAGTTGCTGTTGCATGCCTGCATCCTGCACCAGCCCGGTAAGTACTTCCAGAGGGCCCTGTATGGTAGATAAGGGTGTACGTATCTCGTGCGCCACATTGGCAAAGAAACGCTTGCGGGCATCTTCTACCTTGCGGCGCACACGCGCCCTGAATGTTAGCCATGCAAAACCTGCTGCACCCGCCGATATCACTATCAGGGCTATTATCAGAATAATCAGATTGGTATTCTGCTGCTTGCGTATCTGCAATTCCTGTGCTTGTATCGTCAGTCTCGCCTGGTCGGCCTGGTATTGCCTGTCCAGCTTCATCGCATACTCGTTCAGGTCGGCCTTGTTGAACGAGTCATTCATCGTAGCATAGTCGTGCAGGTAGATGTAGGCATTCTTAAAATCGCCTATCTCGCCATAGCTCTCGGCCATAGTACCCTTTACGTGTGCCAGTTCGCGCTTCAGTCCATATTTTGCCGCAGCCTCTTCCGATAGGTGGTAGTATCGCAAAGCCTCCTTGTAGTTCTTCTTCTGGTAGGCATAAAAACCCAGATTGAACGTAACCCGGAACAACTGCGATGTATTGCCCAACGCCTTCCACAAATCATAAGCCTGCAGGTAGCACACCTTTGCCGAGTCCGGCTGATTCACATCGGTATAATAGGCACCCAGATTCAGCAATGCATATGCCTTCATAGAGCTGTCGTTGCTGCGGTTTGCAATGGCCAGTACCTGCATCAGAGCCATCCTTGCACTATCCAGTTCTCTCAGTTGGTTGTGCGCCACACTCAGGTTTATCAGTTGGTTACCCACACTGTCCGGCCCCATAACCCGGCTAAGCAGCGCAATATTTTTATGGTAAAATGCCTTGGCCTCTTTGGCATTGCCCTGAGAAAAGTAGTAGTAACCCACCTCTCCGTACAGCAATCCCTTTTCGCGGTCCATGTGCGGTGTGGTACATAGGTTCAGTGCGGCAAAAAACAGGTCGGCCGGTTCTTTTTCTTTCCCCAACGTCAGTAGTGCTTTCCCCTTTATCCGCATGGCCTTTACTATATCGGGGGTATCGCAGGCCTTTGTGGCAATGGGCAGTGCCTTGTCGGCCCAATACAGTGCGCTATCATGCTTCTTAGCTGCTGCGGCATTGCGGGCAAGCTCCAGCAGCTGCCCTGCATCCTGAGCGTGCAAGCACATTGCTGTGCCGTACAACAGTATGGTACCTTGCACCACAATGCGCCTTAACCAATCAATTTTCTTCACAGTTAGTACTACTAAAGGTAATTACATATGGGGCAAAAATTAAAGCCGGGCCATCTGATGCTAAAAAAATACCTGATACTGAATCCATGCGCCACTTGCATTTCCTATGCGGTTTATCTCGCCAAGAGGCTTGTAGGCAAATACCGGCCGCAGTTCATAGTTCAGCGATAGTTTGGATTGGTGCTTATTCATCAGCCAGTTTATCCCCGCTTCATATACATTCACACGGTTTGCCAATTGTGCAAACTTCGATGATCGGAATGCCACATAGGGCAATAGTGTGCCTGCATTGCCCAACAGTTGGTTGGGTAGGCGCACACCTGCTTGTGCATAGGTATTGTTCCCTGTGCCAAACATGGGGTAGGCGTTTCCCGCCCCGTTATAGATGGTAGCATTACTGTTGCCGTTTGCGGGGTTCATAATGCCATTGTTGCGTATATAACCGGGGCCATAGTCGGTTAAAAAATAGCCTGCATATGCGGTAAAGGCATATTGGTTGCCTACCAGTGGCATATCGGCAAAGAGGGCGGCACCGTAGTGCAGCATGGCATTGTACACCGTGTCAGACGAGCGAATGTTCCAGGTAGCTTTCGGCTGGTAAATGGCTCCTGCTTCAATATTCAGTATCTTTTTTTCGCCCAGATAGGTGCCTGCCATATAGGGTGTGGTATGCGGCTCCTGGTCCAGTATGTTGTAGATGAATAAGGCTGAGTACTGATAGCTATGCCCCCGTGGTGTAAAAGTGGGGGTAGAACTTATGGCAGGCACTGCCTGCCCGTTTGTTTGTATCGGGAAGGGGTCTGCAACAGCCACCCGATAGTCCAATTTGGCCACTTGTCCGCGTGCATATATAGCCAGTTTACGGGCAAATTCGTCGGTCTGGTCTACCGTAGTTTGCAGAAACACAGGTACGTCTGTCGTCAGAATGGTACCTATACTGGGCTGCGAGAATCTGCTGAGGCCGTTTATTATCGTGAGGCCACCTCCTATTTTCAGCATGTTATTGGTCTTGAATACCTTGTACTCGCCCAGCACATCATGAAAAAATGGCTGTAACTTTCGGTTGCCCGCATTCTGCGACAGGTAATTGAAGTTATTCATCCCAAACTGGGTGTAGAAAAACGTATGGTCGTTCAGTTGCCCGTACAGTTGCATACGGGTACGGCGCAAACCTATGTCTACCGTATGGTCGCGGCTTTCGCCGTTCACGGTAGTGCCTTCATTGCTTTGGTTCCAGCGTACCCATGTCTGGTTCAGGAAGGTAGCCTTTATATATCGTTCCCCGTCTGCGCTCAGGTTCAGGCGTAGCTCGTTCAGGTTCTTTCGTGTATCGGCAGCAGGCTGTTGTGCATGGGCACTACTGCCCATAGCTATACCCGCTATAAAAAGTATAGTGGTGTTATTCATACTGCAAGGATAACCACCATTGCTTTACAGCAATGTTAAATTACCGCCGCGCCCTATCCATTTTCAGCAACTATTTACCCGGTTCGGGGGTTGGTGTACCATCTGGTGCCGGTGGGGCATCGGGTGTTGGAACCGGTGTACTGTCTGGTGCCGGTACACTATCGGGTACCGGAGCTGGTGCAGGCGTGGGAGCAACTGCTTTTTTGGGAGCAGGCAGCATGGGCTGTCCTTTCATTATTTTCTTCTGATCCTCTTCAGGGTCAGGCGGATTGATTGGTTTGATGCTGAATGGCGGCTTCTTATTGTCTGGCTTCACAAACAGTGGGTTGCGCTTGGTAGTAGAGAACCAATACCCTACGCTAAACACCATCTGTGCGGTTACCAGCTTCTGCTGCGCCACACCATTAAATACTACAAGGTCTTTGTACGATGCGTAGCTGTATTTATAGGATGCCTCTGCAAACACATGGCGCATCAGTGTCAGGCGTAGGGCTCCCTCAGCACCGGCATTCCAGCCACCCATCTGAAACTGGGGACGTTCTGCCGTCTTGCCCATTATGCTGTTGTAGGTGTAGGGCATACATGGCCCAATACCCACCTTGGCCAGTGCATCAATACGCACATTATGGCTCTTTATCTGGTATATCTGAAACCGGCGCAGTACATTCACATTCAGGAAGTTAGAGCCGGCAATATTGTAGAAATAACCATTATCGGGCGTAAAGGCAAATGAGGTGTCTATATCTCTGTTGTCCAGCATACCAGTCATCTTCACCATTTGCCCGGTAGCTATGTGGTACTTCACGGGGTCGTAACAAAGTTCTATGGCCCAATTCTGAAAGTAATCGAAAAAGTATCCTATCCTGATGTTGTAGTTCAACCCCGTTGTTTTCGTGGTGCTGTTATCGCCATCTACTTTTTCCCACTTGTAGTTGCTCACATTGCCCGGCGTGCCAGACACTACTTCTATGGTAGAAGGTCGGTGATTGGGGGTGTTATTTCCTACACTAAAATAGAGAGAACCTCGCTTTTCAGCATCGTATAACGACACCTGCGCAAAAGCAGTACTACTGCACATCCCTGCCGACATCAGGACGGCTATATGGCATAGTGTCTTGTACAATTTATTTCTCGTGCGCATATGAAACATGTTGGCGACAAAAATAGTAAAAAATGTTTCATTTCCCCCACCGCCCATGCCATCACGTATTTGTACCCATGCCTTCGGTCGGTTAGTGGGCCCATAGTAGCTACAACAGGTCTGCTAAATACCTGTTGGGTTGGTACTTCGCCCACAATACGGCTTGTAAATGTTGCTGCAAGTGTCATGTTGCCAGCAAAATTTTGTTATTTTATAAGAATGAGTCAACAATAATGCAATGAAAATAAAATATTGAGTTTAAATTGCCATGATTTAAACCTTTCCGACTTTTGCGTGTCCTTATAGGGCAGTAGTGGTGGTTTCACCGCCACCGCTTTAGATATCACCTTGAAAACGAGTCAATTTGCTGCATAAGCAGCATATAACCGAACAATTATAAAAGAGACTATAAGATGCAGGATAACAGAAGCGGCAACACACTTTTTGCAAGTGTAAGTCGGTTCCTACAAACATTGGTAGCAGAGTGGAAAACAGCTTTTGCCGACAAAACATTTCGGACTAAACTGTTGGCTGCACCCATAGTTTTTATGGTATACTCTGCCATTACCCAAAGGCTCAATTTTTTGGCAGAAATGCGTCATGGCACCCGTTTGGAAGATAAGTTGCTTACGCTCTTTCCCAGTATCGACTTTTCTACATGGATATTTGTATTGCTCTATCTATCCCTCGGTACCATGGTGCTCACCCACATACTCAAACCGATGGTCATTATGCGGGTTATAGAAATGCACTTGCTGGTAGCCGTGGTGCGCCAGCTATGCATCATGCTCATAGCGCTGGAGCCCCCCGCAGGCATCATTGTGCTGCGCGATGTGTTTCTGGAAAACACCGTTTACCCCAATGATGCGCCGCTTACCAAAGATCTTTTCTTCAGCGGCCATGTGGCCAGCATTTGGATATACTTTCTCTGTTGCGAGCGCAAATACCTCAAGTATGCACTTATAGGTAGTGCCTTTGTTATGGCTTTTATGCTACTGAGTATGCGTGTACACTATACCTACGATGTGTATGGGGCTATCGTTATTACCACCGCCATTTATTTTGCCCCGTCTGTTATTCGCAGTTTACGCAACCGCAGGCAGTTGCAAGGAGCCCCACAACCGGGTATGTCGCGCCGCCGCCCGGGTGGTATTTTGTAGTCGCACATGACCACGCACCTTAGGGGTATTAGAGCCTATTTAAGATATATTTATTGTTTGTGTGTATTATGAAAGTTATTTTTGAGCAAAAACGAGGCACATTTTGCATCCATAGCCCTTCCTATGGCAAAAAAATGAAACGAAGTTGCAGCCACAAACAACCATAAGAATAGCAAAGAATATATCTTAACCCGGCTCTTATATGGGCATCATTTTTTAGTATGGTGTCGCTGGTGTTTTTGAGGGCTAAATTGTAACTTTGCTACTGTTAATAAAAAAACGATTTTTCTAAAATGGCTATAAAGATAACTGACGAGTGCATCAATTGCGGGGCCTGCGAACCCGAGTGTCCTAATAATGCAATTTATGAAGGTGGTGTAGAGTGGGCCATTACTGATGGTACTTCGGTAAAGGGTTCGTATGTGCTGATGGACGGCTCTATTACCGATGCCGGCAACCGTCACGCACCACTTTCTGTAGATACTTATTACATTACAGCCAATAAATGCACCGAGTGTCAGGGCTTTCACGAAGAGCCCCAGTGCGCTGCCGTTTGCCCGGTAGACTGCTGCGTGCCAGATGATATGTACAAGGAAACTATTGATGAACTGCTGGCCAAAAAAGACCGCCTGCATCTTTAATCACTCAGGTATACATTATACGTACATGGGGCTGTTTCTGAGAAAGAAACAGCCCCATGTCGTTTTTAAGTTCGACCCGATAAGTTGCACCGACCCGAAGTCGGGGTGGGTGATTGAGGTTTATTTGGCTTTAGCCCAACCCAGACAATGTGGGCATACACAATGTGTATAGGCTAAAGTTCATCAACTTTAGTTGCTTCACCCCAACTTGAAAGCGGGGCAATGGAGCATGTAGAAGCGGATGATTTCTGTTGTATCCCGCACCAGTAGATTTCGATTCAGGAGAGGTTGAGGGCCGCCGATCTGAAGATTGCCAGCCGCATCACATATTGTGGATACAATGCTAATCAGTGATTTATGCTATATTTGAAATGTTAAAACTTATGTGTTTTTACCTTCCGAATATGAAATCGTTATCCCTCATTTCGAACATGCTTTTCGCCTTCTTGCTTTCCTCTTGTACCCCCCAAAAAAACAAAAAAGCATATAACGTATTTAATGAAGGTGTGACTTTGTACTTAAATTCAATAGATGAACAAGGCAAAGGTGAATATGAAAAGGCAACGTTGCTAAACAAGCAATCAATAGACAAATTTTTAGAGACGCTGAAAATTGACTCTACACATCCTTTGGCGCGTGGCTTTTTGGCACAAAGCTATTACTCGGACCAACAGTACAAGGAGGCGATTCAGATGTTTGGTGAACAAAATAAATTAAGTGGTGATAGGGCCGTCAATTATAGGGGAATGGGAATTTGCAAAATTCATTTAGGACAGATACAAGAGGGCAAAAGCGATATTGACATGGCTTTTTCTTTGGATACCACAAAAGAAATCAGAGACATCACAATGGAAGACCTGATAGGCATTGGTGAATCGGCATTTCAATATGTTGATAGTAATTATCAGCACAGTGGGCCTCTGAAAGACAATGGCTACAAAAAATTTGCTATTGAAGTACTAATACTCGCATATGAGTATGATACGACAAGGAAAGATATTGCCTTGAAAATATCAGACTTTGCGAAGATGTCAGGAGATATGGAAACTGTTTCTAAGTATAAAGTGTTCATTAATTGATAGAAAAGAAAGGTTTTCTTTCTATCGAGGTTGCTTTATGCATAACCTACGGCCACATAAGGGTGCAGGGTTTCGTGTGGCGAAACACATATACACTCCTCATTAGTACCCAATCGTACCAACCACAGTTTTCGAGGTTGGGGATTTGGAGTCTCTACCTCGCAACGGCTATCATTACTTTTTGACCTTTGATTTTTGCGGCTTTGAGTATGGGGAGCAAGCGCGATATGCCGGCACGGGGCACTGCTACCATGGATGAGCGGTCGCGGATTTCTATCAGGCCAATTTCGTCTCTTTTGAGGCCGCCTACGTGCGACAGGAAACCGGCAACGTCTACTTTGTTGACTTTATCTTTTTTGCCGGCGGCTATGAATAGTGTAGTCCACCGGGGCATTGGGGGGACAGTTTGGCTGCCGTTCAACTGTATTTCGGGCACATTGGTGCCGGCCCATGCGGGCATTTGTTCTTCGGGGCCCAGTAGCAAGATGGCGGTGCCGGTGGCGTTCATGCGGGCGGTACGGCCGTTGCGGTGGGTGAAAGTTTCGGCATCGTGGGGCAGGTGGTAGTGAATGATGCTTTGTACGCCGGCAATATCG
>JAGKWS010000171.1 GCA_021151685.1 Chitinophagaceae bacterium | reverse complement strand
CGTGGTGGCTGGTACGCTGGGGGTAACGGTATACGCACCCAGCGGGGTGCCGCTACCCGTCTCGTGTACTGCTATCTCGTGCAGGCCACTGGCACTGCCAATACGCACCGTTATATGGTCGCCATAAACCGATACGCCAGACACAGCAAAACTAACCGCATCGGGCATTCAATTTTGCAAACGGTAGACATTGGGCTGCAACAACGTGAAGCCGTTCACAGAACGGGCTCTATTGACAGTTCCGGTTCACCCCTGCGGGAAGAACCGGAACAACGGGGGAAGTTACCTTATTTTTACAGCAGGATATGCGAGGTAGACCGTATCACTATATAATATTTTTATTACATTTTTTCCATCTTGTATAAGGTTGATGTTTTTCCTGTTAAGTACATTTAATCCACTAGCGTTTATTTTTTCCTTCAGTCCACTATATTTCTGCAGGTATATATAATCAAAATTATCAAAACATCGCAAATACAGCCCTTTCGGTTTGTTGGGCAACAGCCTATTCAAATAGTATATATCAAAAGCATGTCGTCGTTGCATTAGTTTTGAGTAATAAACAATATCCCCAAAAACAGAATCATTAATAAAAATCGTTGGCATTTTCTCATAGAGGGCTACCATATCATAACTAACATAATCTGCGGCATCGTATTGATAAAATTTCCCCAAAGCATCTTTTGCATTTTTATAGTGGTCGGTTTGAGGAGAAAAATAGTACATACTATCGCTTGTAATCGGCCAGTTTTCAACAACCGAAAAAACTTCTTTACCGTAAATGCCCCAATGCATAACATTATTTTTCCCATTCGCATTATTAAAATAGAAACATAAGCATTTATTTCTACTTTCAACTATCTGAGGGTAGACTCTTAATATGCTCAAGTTAAATAGCACTACAACAAAAAATAATCTCATTTTCACATATTCACTCTTTTTGTATTTAATTATTTTTACTTTTGAATTTTATATTTTCATCTCCCGACACTGCCGCTGGTCAATGACCAATACTACCACCAAGCTCTCGCCGGACAGATTCCGGCTACCACGCCTGCCGTAGGCAAAGCCAACGCCAAACCTTTTTTGATTTTACATGCTACGGCCAACTGGAGATATGCTACATGTTCTTAAGTGAATCTAAATAAACATTTGAAGATGGCACAGAAGAAGAGCCCACAAACACATTAGGAATTATGTATTTAGCCTCTTCATCTCCCAACTCATTTGCTTTTAATAGATTATATAAACACAACATTCTTGTCTTCGTATCTAATGAAGACAATTGGTCTTTCCAATCCAACTGCTCCTCAGGATCAGGATGTACATAACTCCAAAAGATCAGAAAGTATGCTTCTGGGAAGTTGTACTTGTTGGCAATAATTGAAGTTTCATAAAAATACCGATGATATGTGTTTCGTAATTTCAACCACGACGATAATTCACGAAAAGCAACTGAATCACCGTCAAGAGATTTATGCATAAGCCTGTCGTGATGATAATCTACTGTAAATGTTGAATCGCCATCATTAGGGTTGTTATGACATGAGACAAACACCCCAAAACAGCATACCGCATATATTAACGAGAAAAACTTTTTCATACAATATGTATTATATTTCCCTATCTAATTCAATTTTGGGACTCTGTAGTTTTTCAGGAATTTTACCGCTCTTAAATTTGTAATATACTCCTTTTTTGTCATTTTTATCTTTTCCTACATCCATTAGTCCTTTGACATGGCCATTTTTCTCATCCGCTTTGTAATGAACTTTAGCATTGGGGGCAATGACTGTGATATTGGGATAGCGATTAGCGATCGCAGCCGCAATTGATTTTTCATTCTTCCCGGTATAACATGAGTACAGCAGTAAAGTAATTTCCTTTTTACTTTTCATATCACTTGCCCATTCAGGAATATGTGAGGACATGTAATCATTAAACTTTTCTGGACTCGTCAAATCTTTTTGGTATTCTCCTTCCTTATATGAAACCACTATATTATAGTTTCCATGCCCATAAACTGCATATATTCCATCATGTTTGGGTGTCGATATGTGGTTGTTCGCAACTAAAGCAAAATTGTCAGTTTGAAACAATTTCTGAAACCACAAGTAAGGACTGAATAAATTTATTCCAATAGAGTCACCTTTAATATCTACGTTTTTAATTGGATTATCTCCAAATGCAGCTAAACTACTTAAGGATAAGGTAGGTTTTGGGTCCACATTCCACCGTCTCGCCACCCTCGGGTCATACTCCCAATACAGTGCCGAATAGTGGTTACCTATACCTGCTATTTCGTTTTCTTTTATTTGGGTGTTATACCCATACCTGTACCCACCGCCGGTGCATACATTGCTGGCTATGTTGGTGGGCACGGTGGTGTCGCGGGGCAGGTAAAAGGTAATGGTATCGAGTGCGCCGGGGGTGCTGCCCAGTGCCGTTATGGTAATGGTGAGGCTGGTAGAGTGCGGTACGGGCGATAGTGGTACCACTGCCGTGGTGGCCGGGACGCTGGGGGTAACGGTGTATGCACCCAGCGGGGTGCCGCTACCCGTCTCGTGTACTGCTATCTCGTGCAGGCCGCTGGCACTACCTATACGCACGGTTATATGGTCGCCATACACCGATACGCCAGATACATCGAAGCTAACCGCATCGGGCATTCAATTTTGCAAACGGTAGGCATTGGGCTACAACAACGTGAAGCCGTTCGCAGAACGGACTCTATCAGCAGTTCCGGTTCGCCCCTGCGGGAAGAACCGGAACAACGGAGTTTACCGCTACTCGTCTCCGTTATCCCCTAATCCATCATCTCTTGTATATAACTCCCGTCCTTATAAAAGGCACGCAAATTAGTGCCGCAAAAGGGGCAGAAATTAATAATCACCGTCTTAGCACAATCTTCTATTGTCCCAGCATATCCTTCAGTAATTATAAAATTTCTATCAATATTAAGTTGCGCCCTTTCTTGAAAGGACTTACTAATGCCAATTATTCTAATGTTTAATCCCATTGTTTTCTCTCCAGAGTAGCGAAACTGAAATCTGTCGCAACAATATTTTTCCATAATAGTCATCTACTTTACTGGTTTTGCTAAACTATTTATCGTTTGAACTAAGTTTTTACCTCGAAACATATATTCAGTACTTATTGTGGTAGCGGCACCATGAATTCCTGTTTTCATCTCTAATTCACCGGCTTGATATAAAGTTTTTAGTCCAAATTCAGTAACCTGATACTGCATAACCTGCCCGCCATTTTTAACATAGGATGCAGCCACGGCTACATCATCAGTTACGAATAAAACAGTACTTCCTGCTTCAGTACCGGTTGTTCCTCTATACAGTGTTTTAACAACATCAAATTCGTCTTTGGGAGCAAGCAAATTAGCGTAATCCTTACCTGCTTTCACACCAACAGCGGCTGCTCTTCCAGATAATTTACCCCAAAGCATTCCGATACCCTTACCAATCAATTTCCCAGCTCCATCGGCTGCTGCCATTTCGACAGCAAACACCGCAGACTGAGCACCACGCAATGGAGCGTTTTCTGTGTAGCCTTTGTAATTTAAGTATTTTTGCCAACTACCCTTCTGAAAGTGTATTGGATTTATTCCATCATTTGTATTGTTAGGTAACCCAGCATCTGCTAACCCTGATTTTCCGTTTTCTCTTCTTTCGATAACTATGTCATATGGATCATTCGTTTTAGTTACGCTGTATGATTTTCCCTTTGTATCAACCTCTATAATGTCATCAGTATTACCTAACGGATCAATCCTCCAAATTGGATTTCCACTTAATACGGAGTAGTTACTTGCGCTAACTTGGTCAACAGGATCCACATTCCACCTTCTCGCTACCCTCGGGTCATACTCCCAGTAGAGCGCAGAATAGTGGTTGCCCTCACCTGCTATTTCGTTTTCTTTTATTTGGGTGTTATACCCATACCTATACCCACCACCGGTGCATACATTGCTGGCTATGTTGGTGGGTACGGTGGTGTCGCGGGGCAGGTAAAAGGTAATGGTATCGAGTGCGCCGGGGGTGCTGCCCAGTGCCGTTATGGTAATGGTGAGGCTGGTGGAGTGCGGCACGGGCGATAGTGGCACCACCGCCGTGGTGGCTGGTACGCTGGGGGTAACG
>JAGKWS010000019.1 GCA_021151685.1 Chitinophagaceae bacterium | reverse complement strand
GTTTTATATATATGAATGTTGATAGTTATGTCATTGATTTCTACAGTTGTTCCTTTTTCTTCTGATTGACTAAATTCGATGCTATCTGCCAAAATTTCCGCGCAAATATAGCTACTAAAATTAATTACAGCACTTTTAATTCCTTCGTGCTCCTGAACGGTGAGTACAATACGGTCTGTAAGTTCCAGTCCTGCGTCTTTGCGCTCTTTCTGCACACGGTTCACCAGTTCGCGGGCTATACCTTCTTCTTGTAGCTCCGGGGTTACGGTTATGTCCAGTGCCACGGTCAGTGTATCCTTATTAGCTACAGACCAGCCAGGTACGTCCTCGGCTATTATATCTACATCCTGTGTGGTTATCACCACTGTTTCGCTGTCCAGCATCAAGTTATAACTACCTCTCTGCTCCAACAACAGTATGTCTGCCTGCTCCAGTGCCGATATGGCAGCCGCTGCAGCCTTCATTTTGGCACCCATACGGGCTCCCAATGCTTTGAAGTTGGGTTTTATCTTCTTTTTGATGAAGCCTGCTGTGTCTGTCAGGTACTCAACAGCTTTTACATTTACCTCGCTCCTTATCAGGTCTTCTACTTTTTCTATCTGTTCTTTTATATGTGCCTGTTGCACCGGTATCAGTATACGGGTAAGTGGCTGGCGCACTTTTATGTTTACCTTCTTGCGTATAGACAATACAAGTGACGATATGTCTTGTGCCAATTTCATGCGCTCTTCCAGCATTTCGTCTATCAGGCTGTCATCGGCCAGCGGGAAGTCGGCAAGGTGTACCGATGTCGCATCAAAACGCTGAGATACTTCGTTCAGATTACGGTACATCCAGTCGGCAAAGAACGGCGCAATGGGTGCCATCAGGCGCGTCAGGGTTTCCAGACATTCATACAATGTTTGGTAAGCACATATCTTATCATGTTCGTACTCGCCCTTCCAGAAACGGCGGCGGCACAGGCGCACATACCAGTTGCTCAGTTGTTCATCCAGAAAATACTCCATAGCGCGGCCAGCCAGTGTAGGCTCGTAGTCGTTCATGTGGGTATTTACTGTTTTTACGAGGCTATTGAGCGACGACAGTATCCATCGGTCTATCTCGGGGCGTTCGCCTACAGGCACATATTGTTCGCTGAAGGTGAATCCATCTACATTGGCATATAACGCAAAAAACTGGTAAGTATTGTACAAGGTGCCAAAGAACTTGCGTTGCACTTCGGTTATACCAGATAGGTCAAACTTCAAGCTATCCCATGGCGATGCATTGGTAATAAGGTACCAGCGCGTAGCATCGGCACTGTTTTCTTCTATGGTACGGAATGGGTCTATCACATTGCCATGCCGCTTACTCATTTTGTTGCCGTTCTTGTCCAGTACCAGTCCGTTGCTCACCACAGTTTTATAAGCCACACAGTCAAACAGCATTACCGCCAATGCATGCAGGGTATAGAACCAGCCACGTGTCTGGTCTACACCCTCGGCTATAAAGTCGGCCGGGAAGTTGTTTTTCAGTTCACTCAGTGGGTTTTTGTCAAACGGATAGTGCAACTGCGCATAAGGCATGGCACCACTGTCAAACCAAACATCTACCAGATCTGGCTCGCGGTACATAGCCTTACCTGTGGCCGATGCCAGTATTATCTGGTCTACATATGGTTTGTGCAAATCCAAATTGGCATCGTCAACAAACTGATTGGTATTCAGCACTTTGTTGGCGTTAGCTATTTCGGCTTTCAGTTCTTCTATACTGCCTATACACTTGGTTTCTGTACCATCTTCGCTCACCCATACAGGTAGTGGGGTGCCCCAAAAGCGGCTGCGGCTCAGATTCCAGTCTACCATGTTCTCCAGCCAGTTGCCAAAACGCCCTTCACCGGTAGCTTTAGGTTTCCAGTTGATGGTTTTGTTCAACTCCACCATTCTGTCTTTCATAGCAGTAGTGCGTATGAACCATGCATCCAGCGGATAGTACACTATGGGCTTATCGGTACGCCAGCAATGGGGGTAGCTGTGTTCGTACTTCTCTACCTTAAAGGCGTGGTTGCCCAGCTTTAGTTTTACGGCTATGTCTACATCTACCTCTTTATAGTCGGGGTCGTTCTTGTAGTTCTTTATATATCGGCCACTGAATTCACCCGTATAGTTTCCAAACTTGCCTTCTTTGTCTATGGTTATCAGTATGCCTATATTGTTCTTTTTACCAACACGGTAGTCATCGGCACCAAATGCGGGTGCAGTATGTACAATACCTGTACCATCTTCGGTAGTTACAAAATCACCTGTTATTACACGCCATGGGTCGCCACCAGCTATCTCGCGGGTATTGCCCTCAAATGGCAGCAACTGCACATAGCGCAGTCCTTCCAGTTCGTTGCCTTTGTACGAGGCGAGTATGGTCCATGGTATGTTCTTACCATCTTTTGCATAGCTCGCAAAGTCGGCATCCTGTGCTTCGTTCTTGAAGTATTTATGCATCAGTGGCTTGGCCAGTATTACATTGCAGGGCAAATGAGTATACGGGTTAAATGTTTTTACCAGCACATACTCTATTTCCGGGCCTACTGTCAGGCCGCAGTTGCCGGGTAACGTCCATGGAGTGGTTGTCCAGGCCAGAAACGATACCGTATGCGATGATGCTACCGAACTCTCGTCTGCATTAGCGGCATTGTACCCAGCCCATGCTGCGGCAACTGTATCGAACAAACTTACCTGTAGCGGATTATTGGCAGCCAGTGTGGTATTGCCCGTCAGTCTGTCTAAACTGAACATGGCTACCACTGTAGTATCTTTTACATCTTTGTAGGTACCGGGTTGGTTCAGCTCGTGACTGCTAAGACCAGTGCCTGCGGCAGGCGAGTAGGGCTGAATACTTACACTCTTGTACAGCAAATCCTTCTCGAACAGTTGTTTCAGAGCCCACCAAAGCGTCTCTACATATTCATTGTCGAAAGTAACGTACGGGTGTTCCATGTCTACCCAATAGCCCATTTTCGACGTTATCTCTTCCCACTTATCCTTGTACCGCATCACCACTTCACGGCATTTACGGTTGTAGTCTTCAACGCTTATTTTTACGCCTATATCTTCCTTGGTAATACCCAGTTCTTTTTCTACACCCAGCTCCACTGGCAGGCCATGCGTATCCCAACCGGCTTTGCGCTGCACCTGATAGCCCTGCATGGTTTTGTAGCGGCATACCAGATCCTTCAGTGTGCGCGATATAACGTGGTGTATGCCGGGCATACCATTGGCCGAGGGCGGGCCCTCATAAAATACGAATGGGGTAGCACCGTCGCGCTGGGTAACGCTGTTTTTGAAAGTATCTTCTTGTTTCCATAGTGCAAGTATTTCCTGCTCTATAGAAGGCATATTCAGTCCTTTGTTCTCTCTGTATCTGGCCATTGTGAATAGTATAGATGTACGTAAACTATAGTAAGCAAGGTTTACGAATGTTGGTACATGTAAAAATAAAGGCGCAAAGGTACTTGATTTTTGTATTTGTGCACAGTACCCCCTATACAACCAATGCCATACACTCAATGTGTACAGCTTTTCGCATGTAGCATTTATAATGATAGCTCTGTTGCAGGGTCCCAGAAATGTTTTTCGAAATCAACAATCTGGTCTTTTTCTATTACTATCCCTTCTGCTTCCAGCTGTAGTTGCATTTGTTCAGGCGGGCTGAAGTGATGTTTACCGGTAAGCATTCCGTTACGGTTTACCACCCTGTGTGCCGGTACAGGTGGTTGCACCGTATGGCTATGGTTCATAGCATAGCCTACCATTCTGGCACCAGATTTTACGCCTATAGCCGCAGCTATGGCACCGTAGCTACTTACCCTTCCGTACGGTATGGCACGTACCACATCATATATGGCAGTGTATATATCGCTATATTGTTTTTCGGGCACACTCATTTTCAGCACGTTTTTTTAGTAGTTGTGTGCGTCGTGGTTCTGGTACCCGTTCATAATTCCACGGACAGTTAAGACAACCGTTGCCACAACAGTACCCACGTTCTTTAAGGTACAGTGCCGTAAATGTCAGTAACCCCTCTGGCGTAATGATGTAATCTCTCCCTTCCTGCATATACGCTGTGCAATAGTAGTCAATGGTTGATTATCAGTAGAATAGAAGGCCTTATTTATTCATTATTATCTGCTTCGTTTTCTGTCCCGCTCTGTGCTGTTTTGTTGAAACGACCAGTGAGTTTAACGCCGCCTTCCGGTAGCGAAAATGAAACGAAATAGATAGTGCGCCCATCTGCCAGATGCATTTTTTCATAAAATGTTTGTATAGCCAGTGGCCCTGTAGCTAATCCCTTACCATATATATCGGCAATGTTCTCGTGTATGGTGCATCCCTGACTTTCTATTGTTTCCAAAGTAAAGTCGTACAGTTCTTTAGAATCTGTTTTCAGATTGATGCGTGCACCGGGTTTCAGTATCTGTTCGTACAAGTACAAATAACGAGGGTGTGTGAGCCTGTTCGATTCTTTTTTCAGGAATGGGTCTGGAAAGATGATCCATATCTCCTCCACTTCGCCCGCATTAAAGTACTTAGTTATATGACTGATATGGGTACGTAGATAGGCTACATTTGTAAGATTCTCTTCCAATGCAGTTTTGGCACCAGTGTATATGCGATTGCCCTTTATATCTACCCCCAAAAAATTTCTGTTGGCATGTACTCTACCCAATCCCACACTATACTCTCCCTTGCCACAGGCCAATTCCAGCGTAATAGGATTGTCATTGCCATAAACGGTACCCCAGTTGCCCGGCATATTTTCGGGGTGTTGCAGCACGTTGCGGTAGGTCTCTATTGCCTGAAATTTTACAAGTTTCTTGTGTCCCATGAGGGCGCAAAGATAGGGTAGGGAATGCTGAGTATAAAATATGCCTGCACTATTACCAGTATACCGATACAAAAAAGAGCACGGGTTACGCGCTCTTCAGAAATTAATGTTCACATGTGCTTCTTACATCAGTATACCACCAATAGTAGCAGAAAGGTATGATGCCAAAGTACCGCAAAGCAATGCTCTCATACCCAAACGAGCCAGGTCGTGACGACGCTCGGGCACCAAGGCGCCAATGCCACCAATTTGCATGCCCACGCTCGAGAAATTGGCAAATCCGCATATAGCCATCGTTACTATCGTCAGGCCGCGTTCCGATTTGATGTCTATGGTGTGCGATGTCAGATTTTTGAATGCCACAAATTCATTGATGGTTAGTTTTTGCCCCAGCAGTGTAGCCGCATTATTTACTTCATCTATCGGTACGCCCATTGCCCATGCAAATGGAAAGAACAATTTACCAAAAATCATATCCAGCGACAGACCTGCATGTATGTGGCCCAGCAGGTAGTTTACCATGGCTATCAGGGCAATGAAGCCAATGAGCATGGCTATTACATTCATCGCTATCTTAAAGCCATCGGCTGCACCATGCGTTATCGCATCAATAAAGTTGGCATAAGTACTTTTAACGTCCAGCTTCACCTGACCCATAGTGGGCGATTCTTCTGTTTCAGGGTACACAATTTTAGAAATTACCAATGCGCCGGGTGCTGCCATCAGGCTGGCCGCTATCAGGTAGTCGGCACGGGCGCCCATGTTGGTATACACAATCAGTATGCCACCAGCTATACAGGCAAGGCTGCCACTCATAGAGGCCAGCAATTCGCTCTTGGTCATGGTACGCAAGTAGCCGCGTATCATCACCTGTGCTTCTACCTGCCCTACAAATGCGCTGGCTACATTGCTCAATGCCTCGGCTCCACTCACCTTCATAACGTAGTTCATGGCGCGGGCAATAATAGACACCAAAAACTGCATTACCCGCAGGTGGTACAAAAGGGCCGCCAATGCGCAAACAAGAATGATGGTGGCAGTAATGTTGAACGCAAATACAAATGCCGGAGCTGTGCCGTAGTTTACTACAGTTCCGGTATGGTCATATGTTGCCACGTTGGAATACACAAAACCTGCACCTACCTTGGCAAATTCTTCCAGTTTTTGCATGCCCTTGCCCAAGTATTGAAAGAAGCTGTTAACTGCTGGTACTTTTAGTACCAGTATGGCTATACACACCTGTAGCAACAGGCCGCTAACAACAAGGCGGTAGTTAATCCGCTTTTTGTTGTTGGAAAAAAGAAATGCGATGCCCAGTATCAACACTATACCAAGCAGACCCGTAAACCTTTGCATATTCTATAGTTTTATGATTGTATGTGCTGATGATGAGGGATGCGAACATACAAAAAGGCTGCATTGCTGCAGCCTTTTTGTATGTGGTAATATAAAATTAGTGAATTGCAACTTTCGCTACGCTGCGGGTAGTGCCATTAGTAACAGTTGCTACGTACAGGCCACCTGGCACATTGATGTTGCGCAGGTTGTGTACGTTTACACCCGCTACAAACTGTGCCGATGTTGTGTATACATTACGGCCAGCCATATCGTGCAGGGTAATTGTGTAGTTACCAGCTTCTGCCACATTGCAGTTCAGTGCAACGTTTGATGAGGTGGCATCGCCCAATACAGCTACTGATGTCTCACCATTGTTGTTGATGTCATTGATACCCACAGTGCTGGTCCATGTCAGATTAAAATCGTCTATGGCAGATGACGCACGGTTGCCAGAACCTGTAGATTGCTGCAATGCTGCTACACGAATGTATACGTTAGATGACTTATTGTCTAATGCAGTACCGAAGTTGGCAGTTACTGTTGTGTTAGAGAATACACTGTTACCTGTAAGCAATGGCGATGCAGGGCTGGTAGTAAGAGCGGTAAAAGATGTGGGAGTGGCACCTACCGCGTAGTCAACAGTCCACTTTGTAGTACGTGGGCTCGATGTGTCCAAAGATTGCATCTTGAAGCTCATGTTGAAACCAGTCATACCGGTAGTGTTGGTAAGCACCAATACAAATGCCGCACCAGAGTCCAGACCAGGATTGGTAGCACTTGTATAAGATACCTGACGCACACCCAATGCACGGTCTGTAGCCGATTGTTGTGCGGTACAGGCACTACCCATGGTCATAGTATTGGCAGATGCATAGTTTTTGAAACCACCAGTTAATACATTGTTGACACCGCAGCTGGTATCGGCCCAAATGCCTGTTGTTGCAGACGATGTCAATGACGCTACTGTACCCAATGCTGTAGGAGTAGCCTTGCTGTATACACGCCATCCGGTAGGCAGGCCAGAGCCAAGGCTATTGAAGTTTTGTGTATAAGATGTGCCAGAAAGGGTAACCTGGGCAAAACTTGTGGCAGCAATGGCCAAAAGTGCAAAAGAAAGTAATGATTTCTTCATTATGTATTTGGTTTTAGTTGATTTTAAAAAGTTAATGCAAAGGTAAAATAGATATACTTAATATCGGTTGATTCTCGTCAATTATTATGGACAACGTTGGTTGTACAATTTCACATCTGTTGTGTCGCGAAGGGCCAACTGCATGGTAGAGTAGCGGCGCGAACAGATGGCTGTGATGGTACCATTGCCCATGGGCGTAATAAATGGTTGAAAGTTGGAATAACCACTGTTGTACATCACCAAACTTACACCATGGTCGCAAGATTCTACAGTGCGGCTGGTACCCGACGACATGCTGGGTGGTAGTGCATAAGATACCCCGGCAGATGCATTGTCGAATTGTACATCTGTTAGTTTGATGAGGGTATTCACGTAGCGGTTGGGGTTCGACAGGATGTCGAACATGGTAACCTCCAGCGGAGCTACTGCCACAGGGTAGTTAGCTTTTACAATTACCTCAGATGTATAACCAGATGGTATGCCTGTAGTGTTGCCCAAAGAATCGGCAGTAAATACTATTTCTGGTAGCCCTTTATAGTTACCGATATACATGTTTTTTAGTTTCAAGTATATTTTGCGGCCCACCGGAAAATCAGAATACAGATAGCTTTGCTCTATCAATACGGCTATGCCGGTATTAGATGTGTCTTGTATCACTATCTGTTTGTAGAAGTTGCCCGATTTGTCGTTGGCTACTACAACACCCGAAATGGTGGTGTCACCCATTTTCCTGAATTGGCCATATTGCATGTTGGCTATCATGCCCGACAGGTTGGCAATGCTTGTTTGCACCGGCAATGCAGGGTCGTAATATGCAGTGCTGGGTGGCATATCGTATTCTTTCTTCACGCACGATTGTACGAGCAAAGTGGCCAGTGCCAGACTGAGAAAGAGACTAAATAACTTCATATGAATTAGAATAGACGTTGTTAGAATTTGAATGTTGCTGTAGCCATAAATGTTCTGCCATAGGCATAAGCATATCTGTTGGGGAATTTTGCGGCATTGTAGTTACGGAAGTCGAAACGAAGCTGTTCGAAGCCCATGTTCCTGATATCCTGATTGTTGAGCAGGTTATTGATGCCAACATTGATGGTGACACGGCAACCGTTTTTGAACTTCGGCACATATTTGCCAAGGTCAAAGGTGCGCGAAGCACTAAGGTCTACAGTGTATGCCGATGGCAAACGTTCCTGAGCCATGATGTTGTTCCACTTAGTACCCGCACTATCTATCATTTCTGATGCCAATTGTGTACGGCGGTCAGGATTTATTTCCACATAGTTCCTGTCCATATAGTTTATATTGGCATTGATGTAGGTGGCATGGGCGGCCTGGTACTTGAACCCCAAAGAATAGATAGACTGAGGACCCACACCCAGATAGTAATTTTGTATGTATACACGGCGTTGTACCGGTGTCATCTCCGGACTGTTGTCGTTATATATAGATACCATTGGTCTGTTGGTGTAGAAAGACTGACCAACTGCAGCAACGCCCGTTACTGTAAACGACTTAGATATTTTGTAACTCGCTGTGAATTCAACACCAGTTGAACGTGTATCTACTCCTTGCATTACATAGTTTACAAAAGATTGGAAATCAGGGTCATCATTCCAAAAACGCTTCACTACCGTATTGTCTGTAATGTCTGTAACATACCCTGTAATGCGGGCAAACAACCCAGACAAATGCAGTTCGTAACCTACTTCGCAGGTTTTTGTATGAAAGTTAGTTACACCGTCCGATACAAATTCGCGTGTTCGTGGCGAGATGAAAATGTTGTCTATGCGCGGCATTTCGCTGAAGAAACCAGCATTTGCAAAAACTGCATGGTGCGCATTCAG
This sequence comes from Chitinophagaceae bacterium, assembly GCA_021151685.1. GTDB lineage: Bacteria > Bacteroidota > Bacteroidia > Chitinophagales > Chitinophagaceae > Nemorincola. Next base: position 36,472 of record JAGKWS010000019.1, on the reverse strand, counting down.
CTTGGCAAGGAACCCTCCCTTTACACGCCCTGTCAGGAAATTATAGATGGCCGATTTGCCAAAAGAATTGTCAGGAAACAAGCCATTACGTGTCAACCCTTCCCTGTTGAAGGTGTTGTAGCCGCCTTCTGCAGCTAAAAACAGGTCTATTCTATCCGACTTGTATACACCCTGTGCCCATGTAGTGGCATTGGTAGTGCGTAGTATATAGTCATAGCCATATTTGTCACCTTCCTTTATCAATCTGTTAGGAGTGTTCAAATCGTTTTGGCGGTAATTAATATTGGCAAGTGTGGTAAGCTGAGCAAACTGGTTGTAATTCAGGTAGTAATCACCACCCAGCAGGTCGCCCATTTCTTTGTAATACTCGTTCTGCTGGTGTATTACTTCTACACCGCCATTCAGGGTAAGATGTTCGTTGGGTACATGAGCAATTGTAGAGTTCAATGCCAGTTTGCGCATATCGTCTACCTCATTGCGTATGGCATAGATAGAACGCTTGCCGGTAAAGTTGTTTCCAGCTATACCATTCACATTGTTGATAGTTTCAATGTTGGCATAGTTGGAGTTGTACATGTTGTCCCACTGAAACTGCAATCTTTCAGGGTTGGCTCTGTACAGTTGTGTCAGCGCATTATAAGCCTCTACTGACTGGTCTTCATTTCCTTCAAGGAAATAATAAGGTAATTTCTTATAGAATGTTGGGTTTGGGTTGTTGCCATTGTAAAACTCCCAGTCGGTACGGGTGTACTTACCAAACTGATAACCGACTGCTGTATTCCACACGGTTTTGTCGCTTGGTTTGTGTATGTAGTTGGCTATTACAAGGGGTTGAAAACCAATGTCTGCCTTTGCAGTTCGTACCTTACCATTCTGGTAGCCCCATGCTCCGTTGAAGTAGTGATTGTCGGTAAGCGTAAAAACTTCATTAATCTCGGCAGTTGCACGTCCCCGCTCGTTGCGTACGGCAAAAGCAGTCAGGTCAAACTCTCCCTTTTTTGTCAGTTTGGTAGCACCTGCATACAGCGATACACCATCGAAATAGGTGCCGGGTACATACCCTTCCTGAGACCAGCTACGCGACATGCAGAACGAGTATCCCCATCCTTTCTGGTCTATACCGCTGCTGTGCATCAGCTTCACACTGTTGCGTATGGCACCATTCCCGGCCGAGTAGGACAGTTGTGTGCCCTTACGTTGGTTGCCGGCAGTAGCATCTATATTGGTAGATCCTTTCACCGAACCGAATGAGAAATCGGCCGGGCGCAAACCATACGTAATAGTTCTGTCGCGCAGGGCGGGGTTCAGACCACCTATTTGGCCAAACGATGCATAGCCAGTTTCCAGATTGCGCAGCTGAATGCCATTTACATGCACATCTGTATTGTCATAACCCCTCGGTCTGAAACGGTATGGTCCAAAAACAGTAGCTGCTGTAAACAAAAAAGGATCGCTGTTGGCTACATAAAAACTGCTGGAGCTCTCTGATGATGTTGAACTATTTTCTTCGGTTTGCGAAGTGTTCTCGTCCAAAGAAATGGTGGGTATTTCACCGTCCTGCTTCACGTCGTCTGATGGTATAACAAATACCGTGGCCGATTCTGTACCCGCTGCAGTTATAGTTACTTCAGATGTGTCGTTGCTGTAACCACTACCGCTTACTACCACCATGTGCTTGCCGGCGGGTATGCCAGATATGGTAAAAGAACCATCGGATGTAGTAACGGCAGATAGGTTTGTGTTGGGTAGCAAAACCTGCAAACCCGGCACTGCCATGTTGGATCTTTTGTGCAACACACGGCCTTTGAAAGTGCCATTTGTTGATGTTTGTGCTACGGAAATGTAACCTGCTGTTAATAACAAGGTGGTTACATACGTCTTTCGGAAAGAATAGAAATTGGCCATTCAGCTATTTTCGAGGCGCAAAATTAGGGAAAAGGACAATCCAAAAATCGAAACACATAAAAAAGATAAACATTCCGTTTGTGAATAATGTATTGTGCGTCGGTTATCACTGGCGTTTTGAGCGTCAATAATTTGTTTCTTTGCAAAAAAACTATGTTTAGTAAAATTCTGTTGTGTATAGGGGCGTTTTTGCCCATTTACGCAGTTGCGCAGAAGCAACAATTTAAGGTAGTGGCAATTGCCGGATACAATTGTGAGAATTTATTCGACACCATAGATGATTCTACCAAGAAGGATGAAGACTTTACACCTACCGGTAGTTATGCCTATACCGAGGAAGTGTATCATCAGAAACTACAAAACATGGCATCTGTTATTCAGCAATTGGGTACAGATATGACACCCGATGGTGCTGCCATAGTAGGCTTGGTAGAAATAGAGAATGGCCATGTTTTGCAAGATCTAACCAATCAGCCACAGTTAGCACCTCGTGGGTACAAGTACATTTGGTTCCCTACTTCCGACGAGCGCGGCATTAGTACGGCAATGTTGTATAGCCCAAAGTACTTTAAGGTATTGAATGCCAGACCTTTGAGAGTGCCTTTAGAAACAGTGGGTGCAAGTAGGCCAACAAGAGATATTCTCTTAGTAAGTGGCATATTGGCTGGCGATACCATACATGTGTTGGTAAATCACTGGCCATCCAAGAGTTCTGGTGAGGCAGCTACAGAGCCGTACAGGAAATTGGCGGCAAGTGTGGCCAAAACAATAGTAGATTCTTTGATTGCAGATGGTTCTGGCAAAAAGGTACTATTGATGGGAGATTTTAACGACAATCCCGATGCAGATGCCATAAAGAAGGTACTGAAAACCAAACGTGAGGAGAAAGAAACAACACTCACAGATTTGTACAACCCTTGGGAAAATATGCACCGCAAAGGTATGGGTACAGAAAATTTCAGGGGAGAGTGGCATGTGCTTGATCAAATAATGATGTCCGGTGGGTGGCTCACGGGCAATGGTTGGAAATTTTATAAGGCCGATATTTTTAAGCGGGAGTTCTTACTCAATAAAATTGGGAAAGATAAAGGATTGCCACATCGTTCCTTTACCGCTTCCGGCAAGTGGGATAATGGTTATAGCGACCATTTTCCGGTAATCATGTATGTTATTGGCAAGTAGACAGCATGTTAAAATTGTGTAATTTTGTGTTTATGAAGAAAATATATTTGATTCTGATGACCCTTCTGCCCCTGTCGCTTAGTGCGCAAACGGGGTACTATACACCTGCCGATGGTTATACTGGTCAGGCATTGCGTTTGGCATTGCGCAACATCATTCGCCCACATACTGTATTGAGTTACACCCCCGGTTTGTGGACGGCATATTTGTCTACTGACGTAAAACCGAACGGTAAACTATGGGACATCTATTCTGACCGACCCGGAGGCACACCTGCTTATGAATATACTATGACTACCAACCAGTGTGGTAGTGTCAGCCCTTCGGCCGAGGGTGGTTGTTACAATCGCGAACATACATGGCCACAAAGCAAGTTTTCCAGCGATACCCCTATGCAAACAGACTTGTTTCTTGTATATCCTACCGATTATTATGTAAATAATAAACGCAACGATTATCCATATGGCAAGGTAGGTTCTGTAACCGAAACATTTACCAACGGTGGCAAAATGGGTAGCAATACTTATCCCGGTAGTCCTATTGGTTTGTGTTACGAGCCTATTGATTCTTTTAAGGGCGATATTGCACGTACCTATTTTTATATATCTACTTGCTATCGCAACGACAGTGCCAAATTTGGCACATGGGAAATGGCCACACGCGTAAACCTGAATCCATGGGCAGCACAAATGTTGCTGGAATGGCATCACTTGGACCCTGTAAGCAAAAAAGAGATTGACAGGAATGAAGCTGTATACGGAATTCAAGGCAACAGGAATCCTTTCATTGACCATCCCGAATATGCCGATTGTATATGGGGTACGGCTACATGCGCCCCTACATATGCATATGCTATTAATGATGGGCCATCATTTACGGTCATACCCAACCCTGCCAGTACTGTTGTGAGCCTCAGTTGGTCTCAGGTAGCTACTACAGGTGCTACACATGTAATGGTCTATGGTATCAGTGGCAATGTTGTATTCAGCAATACATACAGCACAACCAATACTACTATCGATGTTGCTACATGGCCTCGTGGTCTGTACATTGTACAGATGCAAAATGGCGCAGCCAACAATGTACAGAAACTGATACTGGAGTAATTGTTATGTAACTTATTGTCAATGAGTATTAAAGCGCGAATGGCGGTCTGATTTCAGACCGCCATTCGCGCTTTAATAGTTTGTTATGTTTACCACCGTTTGTGCCAATGTAGGGTGGGGTATGGGCATAAAAAAACTGGCAAATTACTCACATCGCACCGCTACAACCAAACGCCCTTGCTGCATTCCTACCCTGGGGGATTCAATGGGAGCTGGCCGTGTGAGACTTGCCAGTGGTGCAAAGGTAATACAAAATTCAAATTTCCAATGCCGTTGTTTGTATAATTTTGTTCGTTATGCGTTGGCTTTATTCATCTATGTTCATGCGTATACGCCAGTGCTTAGGTAAGTAGTTGTTATAGCGGTTGCCCAACGATTTCACCCAACCCAATCCCAACCCTTTGTAGCGCACTATCAGCCAACCTTTCTCGCGTAGGGCTACCCCCATTTCTTCCCTTTTCAAAAATTTCAGAGCCTGTTCCCTGTTCACATCCAGCCATTGTTGCGGGCTGGTATCTACGCACAATGCTACCTCGTGGTCGGGTACCCAGTCTTTTGCGGCTGGCATACCCACAGCAGTACCAGTGCGCCGCAACCATACATGTTTTTGTAGCAATTGCCAGTCGGCTATGTGTTGTGAGCCAATAGCACTGTAGTTGCCTTCTCTGGCAGGTATTATGGTTACGTCCTTATTGCCAAAATATTGTTGTGCTATGTGTTGCACTTTTTTGTCGGCTTGCCACTTGTACACGGGCATTGTATGCGTTGTTTCATCTATTTTCTTTCTCACCATCGTCAGAAAAAATCCTTCACCTGTTACCTTATGCGGAAAGAACCTGTAACCCGGTATGTTAGCCACTGCCGATGTTGTGCATACTATACCATCCGTGTCTGCCACTGGTATCGCTACCCCTTCTGCATTGTATGCGTCTGCTATCCAGTCGGCTATGTCTTCGTCCTCGGCCTGCGAGTAAGAGCAAGTAGCATATATCAGGTAGCCACCCGGCTTCAGTGCCGGCCACACATCGGCAATAATGCGTTTTTGCCGCCCACTACATAGTTCCACATTTTCTTCGCTCCATTCGTTCAGTGCATTTGGGTCTTTTCGCCACAAGCCCGATCCACTACAGGGCGCATCTACCACTATTATATCAAAATAGCCTTCCAGCTTGCCAATGTCTCTTGGGTCGTTCGCTGTTACCCAGTTGTTCATATAACCCCAGCGGCTGGTGTTTTCTTCCAGTATAGATGCACGTGTTCTTATTACCTCATTCGATACCAGCAAACTTTCAGGGTGCAGCAGCGATGCTATTAGTGTACTTTTTCCGCCCGGTGCCGCACACAGATCCAGCACACGTAGGCTCGGTGCCTCGGCCCCTGCTACTTGTAGTGCCTGTTGCAGAAACATAGACGATGCCTCTTGTACATAGTAGGCTCCCGCATGAAAAAGTGGGTCTAATGTAAATACTGGTCTTTCTGGCAGGTATACACCCTCTTCGCACCACAATACCCTTGGCAACTCCTCAAACAACCCTTTTCCTTTTACAGGATGTAATCGTACCGATGTTGGTGCTGGGTGGGCGTGTGCATCTGTAAATTCTGTTCTGTCGAAGCCCGGTTTGCCGGTCAGTTCGTCAAGTAAATGTTCGGGTAGCTGCAAGAAATATAGTTTTCACAAAGGTATCAACATAATGACAGGCCCCGTATGGCTTGTACCGAAAAAATGTACGTAGGTAACCGTAATACTACCTACATTTGTTGCATAACAACGTAACATGAAACGTATCCTTTTTGCTTTCTTTTTCTCTCTGTTTGTATTACCAGCTATGGCACAACATGGCGATGGGCTGGATTGGCAGACAGATCTGATGAAGGCTAACGAAATCTCTAAACAAACAGGCAAACCAATTTTTGGTTTTTTTACAGGTAGCGACTGGTGTGGTTGGTGCCACAAGCTACATAACGATGTTTTCTCGAAACCATCATTCATAAAATGGGCCAAAGAAAACGTAGTACTTCTTGAACTCGATTTCCCCAGAAGGAAACAACTGCCAGAGAACCTGATGCGCCAGAACAACGAATTGCAGCAGGCATTTCAGGTGCAGGGATATCCTACCGTATGGTACTTTTCTCTTACGCAGGGCGATGCAGGGAAAATGAACATCAATGCCTACGGCAATCAGGGATACCCTGCTGGTGCAACACCCGGCAAAGAAGATGAGCTGTTTCTGAAAACAGCCAACGAAATTATAGCCAAAGCAAAGCCAGCGGTTACTACAGCCAGTGCAGCCGCACCAACCGCTACGGGTAAGAAAGCTACGAAAGCTAAGACAACCGAAAAAACCAAGAAATAAACATTTTCGTTCAGTGTCATTTGCAGCCACAACACACAGTGTTGTGGCTGTAGTTTTTTTTATCGCATTATCAAGATGTGTTTTGTGTAGTTATACATACATTACTATCTTTACAGCATGAAGAAGTTATTGCCATTAGTGGCACTTGCCGGATGGATGTTGGCCTCTTGCGAGAAAAACAATTGTTACACTTGCGCCTTGCATGTAAAGCAGGATGGTGTATTGCTATATGTTATTAATCAACCCAAAATATGTCGCGTTCGCTACAGTATAATAGAAGAACGCATGCAGGATAGCGCAAAAACATGGACCAAAGTAGATGGTACCGGCAAAACACGCCAGTACGAGCAGTCACTGGAATGTCCCAAAGACAATTACTGGTAGCAGGTTAGTTAGTACTACTGTATCTCAGGTATATGTCTGTACGTAATTGTGTAAAAAAATACCATTCAATTTTATTTTTTGTATTCCGCAAATATCTCTTACATTTGCGGTCTTAAAACAACTTAGAGATAGATGGCAAACCATAAGGCAACCAAAAAAGACGTGCGTCAAAGTGAAAAGCGTCGTGAACGCAACCGTTATTATGGCAAAACAACCCGCAACGCTATTCGTACATTGCTTGCTGGTGAAAAAACAGTTGCACAGGAAGGTCTGAGCAAAGTAGTATCAATGATTGACAAACTGGCTAAGCGTAATGTAATTCATAAGAACAAAGCTGCAAACCTGAAATCGGGTGTTGCAAAGCGCGTGAATGCAATGGCTTAATTCCATAATAATATTATAGAAGAACCGCTCTGTAAACAGGGCGGTTTTTTATTTATTTACCGCTCATACTTTTTGTGGCATATTGGGGCGAGAAATAACATTTTGCAAGGCTTTGCGGTAGCTTGCAGGCATATTAAGCCATGTGTTTTACCTACCTTTGCACTCCAAAATAGAGATTTTTATAAGATATGATTAGTCGCAGGAACATCCGTGTAAAGGTGATGCAGACTTTATACACACTTACATCGCTGGAACAGGATGGGCATGGTAGTTACACAGCAGCAGGTGCCATGCTGGATAATAAATTGGCACAGGTATTAGACTTGTTTACTACAACCATACTGTATACAGTACGCATTGCAGAATATGCCGATATTAATGCCCGGCAGAAAGCCGCAAGGTATTTGGCAACGGCAGCAGAGCAAAATTTAGATGCGCGCTTGTCGGCAAATAGTGTTGTTATTGCCCTCAATAACAATAAGTCTTTTACAGACAGGGTAAAGAACAATAAGCTGGATAGATACATAGACGAAGATCTTGTTAAGAAGATATTTTATAATGTGCTGAAATCGGCAGAGTATAGCGTATACACACACGCTACCGAGCATTCGGCCGTGGCCGATAGAGCCATAATGCAATACATTTGGGAAAAGGAAGTATATGGTAAAGAAGAAATTGCCAGCAACTTTACCGATGAATTGCCCGGTTGGGAAGATGATGCAGAAATGATTACCATGCTCATGGAAAATTATTTCAAGAGCAATGCCAAAGTCGATTTCTCGCGCCTATTATCCGGCGAGAAGAAAGACTACGCACACGATCTTTTGAAGGCCGTTATGGACCGCGAAGAGTATTGTATGGAGCTGATAACCCCCAAATTAATGAACTGGGATAAGGAACGGATAGCCATAATAGACAAGTTGTTGCTGCGTATGGGGGTTTGCGAGTTTCTTTATTTTCCTACTATCCCTACAAAAGTTACCATCAATGAATATATTGACATTGCCAAACAATACAGTACGCCTCAGAGCGGCCAGTTTGTGAACGGTGTGCTCGATAACATTGTGAAGGATTTGGTAAAAGAAAATCTCATCAACAAGACCGAAAGGAATAAAAAATAATTTCGTTCTTTAGGGACTGTTTTGAGATGTATTGCCTACTTGCGAAAGTGTCATCAGTAGAATCGGACATTTTTTGCGGCTATTAGTCAACTGTGTTCTAATACATAACGAAGTGGAAGCCCAAAAAACATAATAGGATAGTTTATATCGAAATTGCAAATTCTCTAATATTTATAGTGTAAATTTTACTTCAACTCTGGAATAATGAAACGTTTTCTAGCTATCGCATTCATTGCACTTGCCTCTTGCAGTAGCGAAAAAAAACAAGAGGAAACAAAAGGAATATCGGCCACTTTGGTAAATAATCCTAAAACGGCCGAAGGTGTAGATGCTGTGGCCGCTGCCTTAAAGCCCGTAATGAAGTTCAAAGATACCTTGCACAATTTTGGACATATACGCGAAGGCGAGGTAGTTTCTTATGAGTTTTCGTTTACCAACACAGGTAAAACGCCGTTAATTATTACTACAGCATCGGGTTCTTGCGGTTGTACCGTCCCCGACTACCCTAAAGAGCCTATTTCGCCGGGGCAATCTGCTACCTTAAAAGTTACTTTCAACTCCAGCGGCAAGTCTGGCCATCAGGAAAAATCGGTTACACTTACCACCAACACGTTGATAGGTAGAGAAATGCTATACATACAAGCCGAAATAGACAAAAAACAATAATTATACAATTAATCTGAATATACAATCATGAACTTAAACGGAACAATGTTCTTACAAGCGGCTGGTCCGCAACAAGGCGGCATCATGCCCATAGTGCTTATGGTAGGCATGTTTGTGGTAATGTATTTCTTTATGATACGTCCGCAAAATAAACGTGCAAAAGAGCAGAAAAAATTTGCCGATGCGCTCAACCCCGGCGAGCAAATAATTGTTACTACAGCAGGTATTCATGGTCGCATTAGTCGTTCCAATGAAGATGGCACTATTCAGCTCGAGATCAGCCGTGGTGTATTCATGACTATTGAGCGTTCGGCTGTTTCTATGGAAATGACCGAAGCAGCACGCAAGAGGGCTGCTAAATAACCAATTGTTATTGTACCCTAAGGGTAGGCAGTAGCGTTTTATGGAAGCGACAAATAACAGACAAGCCACTAATGGTGGCAGCTCGCCCTTGCGGGTGGGGGTTACCGGTGGCATAGGCTCTGGTAAGTCTGTTGTTTGTCGCATTTTTGCGTGCTTGGGCGTACCAGTTTTCAATGCAGATGATGCGGCAAAATATGTATTGTCTACTAATACCGACATTCGTAGTCGCATCAATGACATTCTTGAAGAAGATGTGTATGTGGGTGGGGTGCCCGATACCAGTCGCATGGGGCAAATTGTTTTTTCCAATGCTACCAAACGTCGGCAATTGGAAGCGTTGCTTCAGCCATTGGCCATCGCCGCCGGTAACCATTGGATGACTGTACAAACATCGCCCTATGCAATAAAGGAAGCAGCCATATTTTTCGAGACCGGTAGCGAACGATATGTAGATGTGATGGTAGGCATATCGGCACCACAAGAATTGCGCATACAGCGTGCAGTCAGCAGAAATAACTCCAATCGCGAACGTATTGAAAAAGTTATTTCTATACAGATGAACGATACCGAAAAAATGCGTCGGTGTCAATTTGTTATTCTCAATGATAATGTAGTACCACTAATACCTCAGGTATTACAGATACATCAGCATTTGCTTCAGATGGCCGGTCTTATATAATGCCGCTTTTCTGCTTATTTATTATACACTATCTTCAGTTTACTTTAGTGTTTGTGTTTGTATATACTGGCTATAGTCTGTTTCGTCCTATTGTAAATGTAGTGTTATATCTGTAGATGTTTGGTGTGGTGGCAGGGTAGTGCATAGGCAACATCTATTTAGGTTTAGCTATCTTAGAACTAATATTGCACAACAAACAAAATAAATGTCTATGAAACGTCATGCAACAGCCGTTTGGAACGGTTCGGGAAAAGAAGGTAATGGTCACCTCACATCACAAAGCACCACACTCAGTCATACCCAGTATTCATTCAACAGCCGCTTTGCCGATGGGGTAGGTACCAATCCCGAAGAATTGATAGCCGCTGCACATGCTGGTTGCTTTTCTATGAAGTTGTCTTTTGTGTTAGGTGCTGCTGGCTTTACACCTGGTGTCATAGAAACACGTTGCGACATTACCCTCGACAATGGCGCGGTTACAACCAGCGATTTGACGTTGAAGGCAGTAGTGCCAGGCATTACCGAAGCACAATTTATGGAGTGTGCTACAGATGCAAAACTCAATTGCCCAATTTCAAAACTGTTAAATTGCAACATCACGCTCAATGCTACATTGGGATAGTATATTATGGTATATCATTACACAATAAAGGCTACATTAGTGTAGCCTTTGTTGTGTAATAGAATCTCTAAATCCCGAATAGGCAGCATCCATTAGCGCGTTTGCTATATGCGGCCGGTAGTGTTCTGGTTCAAAAAAGTTGTACATGCTGTTGGTAAATCCATTTACCCCCGAAAAGTCGTAAATGTGTTCCTTGCCAAGTATTTCACATATTTCCCTACTGTCGCTTGTGTCCATTACTTTTTGGTCGTACAGTGGAGATATGATAATTTTGTATCGGGTGTTATGTTTTTCAAATAGCTTTTTTATGTCTTGTAATAGTTGTCTGTGCTTCTTTGTCATAAATTTTCGATGGTAGTGTATTTGCCCATCGCGTTGGTAAAACAGATGCTTGTGTTTGTTGTAGTACTCGTCTGGGTTCTTTTGTATAGTGGCTTCTGCCAGTATTTGTTTATCTGCCAGTATTGTTTGCTTCCCTTCCGGTTTTAGTTTGAAGTACTGGTATAGTGCATCAAAGTTGAAAAAGTCTCTTGCATTCGCCAGTTGAAAGTCCAACTTTGAGTCACCTGATACCTCGGGATGTTTTGTAAATAGATGCCCCTTACTATTCTCGGCTCTCGAAAATAAGTTGTAGTCGGCAATCAGCAACACATCATTTATTTTCTGCCCTTTTCGTTCTACCATATTCAGTTTGCCATGCACACCAAAAAGTGTTTCACCGGCCACGCCCAGGTAGTATGGTGTAATACCCGGATTGCGTTTTACCCATTCGTTCGGGTAAAAATATCGCGACCGCGAATTACCCATTATATATGCATCATATTGGTGGGTACGTATCAGTTTCAGATACGCTTCTGTAGATGCATAGTCTTCGTTTAGCTCAAAGTGTTTTTTTCTATTAGCTGCACTATCATCATATTTATAAAGCACCATAAATGGGTCGGCATACAGATACAGTGCCGCCAACAGCAATACCGGTACTGATGCCAGTGCAATTTTCAGGAATATTTTTTTTACCATCTATCGCATAAAAGTACAACGCATACAGGTATTGGCAAAGTATGGTAGCATCTCTTGTACGATTGTAGTAAATATATATTTTGCCGATTCAATATTGATGCATAGCTTTGTGATGTATTGTTAATCAATGCAACGTTAAGCTATTATTCGAACGACTATGAATCAGACCGAATTATTGAAAGGAACACTCAGCACCATCATCCTGAAGCTATTGGAAGAGCGTGGCAAGATGTATGGGTACGAGATAACCCAATGTGTAAAAGCCATGTCTGACGACAAGATACTGGTGAAGGAAGGCTCTCTATATCCTGCCTTGCACAAACTGGAGGCCGATGGCCTTGTAACCACCGAAGAGGTATACATTGGTAAACGTGTGCGCAAGTATTATGCACTAACACAACCGGGCATAAGTGCTACCAAAGAATCGGTGGATGAGCTGATAGATTTTCTGAACACCATTCATGCCATCATTACATCAAAGCCACTTTCAGCATATGGTACCGCTCACTGACGAACAGGAAGCAATCATTGAAGAGCGCATTCGTTCGGCCATTTCTAATGCCAATTTGGTGAACGATCTCCTTGATCATTATTGTTGCTTTATAGAGGAGCAAATGTGCAATGGAGCTTCTTTCGATGACGCATACCAATTGGCATTTCAGGCCATATCGCCCAACGGAATACAAGAAATTCAGGAAGAACTTTTTTTTCTACTCACCTTCAAAAAACAAACCAATATGAAAAGACTAACTTATGGCCTCGGTTTTCTCGCGGCATTTCTCATTTCTTCTGGCATTATGTTCCGTATTTTTCATTGGCCATTTGCCGGGTTCCTTATGTCATGGGGTTTTGGTGCCCTGCTTGCTACTATGTTGTTACTCATATATACATCCATCAAGCGAATGCCTACTTTGCCCGGTCTTGTCAATATGCGCACATTTGCAGGGCTTATAGCAGGGTTACTTATTGCATCAGGCAATTTGTTCAAACTACACTATTGGCCCACTGCCAACATGCAGATGCTCATTGGTATGGTTGTACTGAATGTTTTGTTCCTGCCCATGTTGTTCTATCATATGTATCAGCAAGCATTGGTACAGAAGTAGTATGTGTTCTATCTAAAAAGCGAAAGCCCTCTTGTGTAAGAGGGCTTTCGCTTTTTATGTTCTAAAATGGTTGTCTTACTGTTTTGTTAGTTTTCGCATGGCTACCAGCATGCCTTCTTTGTTGTATAGCCCCACCATGTACATACCCGGTATTAGTTGGCTTACATCTATTTGCTTCACTCGGTCGGCCTCATATACTACACGGCCATCTATCGCAGTAACAACAACTCGCACATCTACTGGTGCCTCAATAGTCACTACCGATGTTGCCGGGTTGGGGTAGATGTTGCAGAGTGCGTCCACGTTTACATCTGCCACGCTCAATGGAAGTCTGAAGTAATCGGAATTGGCTGCACAACCATTAAAGTCTGTTGCACGCAGATAGTAGGTTTTTTGTACTGGTGCTAATGTTATAGAGCTATTGGTAGCTCCTGGTATTGGCCCAGATAGGCTATCGTACCATTGATACGTAGCATATATAGGCGGTGTGCTCAGTTTTCCTGTTGTCCAGCTAAAACTCAATATCACATTCGGTAGAGGATTCACCGTTACATGTGTTTTGGCAACACACCCAAAAACTGAGTAGGTAATTGTTGTCGTGTCAGGGAAGTGCCCGTACAGCTTACCGGTAAGGCTGTCTACATCTGCAACATAGAAGTTTGCTGTTTTCCAACGGCCACCCGGTACACCATTCGATAGTACTACATCATAGCTGCTACACACTTGCATGGGCCCCGCAATTGCAGGCAGTGCAGGTATTACCTGTAGGAAGAAGGTTGCTGCACAACCAGTGGGTAATGTGTACCCAATGTAGGTAATGCCATTTACCAACCCTTTTACATGGCCAGTAAAGGTGTCTATAGATGCTATGGCCGGGTTGCTGCTTACCCAAGTGCCGCCACCTACAATATTGGTCAGGTCTATTTCAGATCCTACACATACACTGTCAGATCCCAAAATAGGTGCCAGAGGGTTTACTGTAACATTGGCCATAGTCATACAACCCGAACCAACACGGTACGTAATAACTGCTGTACCCAATGTGTGGCCCGATACAATACCCGATACCGAATCAATAGAGGCTATTGTAGGGTTGTTACTATACCATGTGCCACCGCTTACCGTGCTCGTTAGTGTGGTAGAGGAGCCATAACAGGTAGTTAAAATACCCACAATAGTACCAGGCAATGCATTTACTGTAAGTGGTTTGGTTGTAGCCGGGCAACCAGCCATAGTATAAGAAATATTTACGGTACCATTAGATACACCGTTTATAACACCTGTACCTGTTACCGCAGTGGCTATACCAATATTACTGGTGCTCCATGTACCACCCAATACAGGGTTAGTCATAGTAATACTGCTACCAGCACACACTACAGAAGGACCTGCAATAGCACCAGGGTTATTATTTACAGTTACTACAGTGGTAGCCATGCACAATGTAGTAGGGTAGCGGTAAGAAATGGTTGTTGTACCCGCAGTAGAGCCAGATACCACACCCGTAACCGGGTCTATTGGTATTCCAATGTTGCTGCTGAACCATACCCCAGTAGCAGATGTGTTGCTGAGTGTAGTTGTACCCGTAATGCAAACTGCGGTACTGCCTGTTATGGCAGCCGGGTTGGGGTTGATGCTCACAAAACGAGTGGTGTAACACCCTGTTGTAGGGGCTGTGTAGGTAACAATAGCGGTACCTGCCACACCCGCTGTCATAGAGCCTGTAGTAATGTCTACATTGGCTACCCCAATGTTCGACGATGTCCATGTGCCACCCGCAGGGCTGCTGGTAAGTGTAGTAGTTGTTCCTTCACAACGCGTTAGCGGATTCGGATTAATACCCGTAGGGGTATCATTTGCATACAGCAAGCTGGTTACATAACAGGCTCCTACATGATAGCTGATGAACACGGCTCCTGCCGACATACCTGTTACTACACCTGTTGTGCTGTTCACACTGGCAACACCGGGGTTGTAGCTACTCCATGTGCCACCCGATACCGGATTCGACAAGTTGATGGTAGAACCAACACACACATTCAATATGCCACTTGGTGCAATGGGCGATGGCGATACAACAATATGTTGTGTGCTACTAACCAGTGTATCAACTGTAGAGGTGCAACCACCCCCGGTCCAGCGTATCACGCAGAAAAAATAATAGTCACCTCCGGTAGGTAATACCGGTGCAAAAGACTTAACATCTGTTGCAGTTGTTGGTACCGTAAATGATAGTGGACCGTACGCAAGCGTGGTGCCACCAC
Organism: Chitinophagaceae bacterium; assembly: GCA_021151685.1. Lineage (GTDB taxonomy): Bacteria > Bacteroidota > Bacteroidia > Chitinophagales > Chitinophagaceae > Nemorincola. The sequence continues at coordinate 21,316 of JAGKWS010000019.1, read as the reverse complement.
TTATCAGGTTTGAATTGACATTGTTGTAATACCAGCTTATGGTTGCCGATACCCCAGATGATGCTCCCGTACCTGTGTTGCAGGTATTGTAGGTAAACGAAAGGGGAGATATGGTGGAACCTACGCAATAATTATTTGCGCCCGTAATGCTTGCCTGCGTGCTTGGGCGAAAAATTGTCTGAGAAAATGCTGTAATGCCCAAACAGCATGTAAGCAATAGTAATAGTATTTTCTTCATCTATCGGAAATATGAGGTTCTTAAAAGTTGGTTTTCGTATGTGTACAAGCCTACAAACTCTGTTAATAGGCGTATACACGCAGCATAAAGTTAGTAAAAATTGCGACCGGTCTTGTATAAGGTGCCGGTCGCAATTTTTATTCTACCGTTAGTCTGGTGGCACTTAGTCTTGTGCCATGGCTGTCATATAGAGTAATCATGTATAAACCAGTAGGTAATGCGCTCACATCTACTTTACCGGTGTTTTGTTTTTCTATCAGTACTCGTCCATCCATGGCAGATATGGTGATGTTGGCAACATCTTTCGACGGAACAATCACCTCATTCTTTGCCGGATTGGGGTACACTTCGTAACCAGTAGTGTGTGCAGTATTGCCAACAGCCATAGATGTGTTGTATGCAAACAGCGACGACGCGGCTGTGCAGCCCAGTGTGTCTGTAACTACTACATAATAAGACCCTGTGTACAGACCAGCTGTTTGGAAGGTATTAGCACCAGGCACTTCTCCAAATACACTATGATACCACTGGTACGAAACATAGAATGTATCGGTATACATTGTATTGGTACCAGCGTTAAAAGCTACTACTGGTGATGGTTGTGGGTTTACCGATATTGTTTTTGTTACTGCGCACGATGTAGCCAAGGTATACTTAATAACAGCATTGCCACCCGCAAGGGTATTAAACTGTCCTGTTGAAGAATTTATCGAAAGCAGTGCAGGCGATAACGAAGTCCAAATACCACCCGATGTTGCATCAAATGCAGTGTCAGTTTTCAGGGCACATATTATATTGCGGGCCACAATGGCTGCCGGCAAAGGGTTGACTGTTATAGTCGTATAACGACGACAACCGCCAAATGGTGATGCATATTGCAAACGTACCGTATCTGCGGCAATACCGGTTACTGCGCCAGATGTGCTGTTGATGCTTGCAGACCCCGGGTTCAGACTCGTCCAACGACCACCTGCTGGCGAACATGCTACAACAATTGTAGTGTTGGGGCAAAGTTGTGTTGGCCCTGTTATCGGTCCGGGATTGTTGACAACAAATACCGTATCTGTTGTTGAGCAGCCACCCGGCATAGTATACGTAATATGACTAATGCCCACCGCTTCGCCCGACACTATACCTGATGTGGGTAATACAGAAGCTATTGCCGGATAACTACTGCTCCATGTACCACCTATTACCGAATTGGCCAATGCTGTATTGCTACCAAGACATACCGTGTCGCGCCCGGTTATGGCCGCTGGTAGCGGGCTTACAGTTACTACTGCAGTGCTTTGGCAAGAGCCTATAGTATATGTAATGGTTGAAGTGCCTGCTGCTGCACCTGTAAGCAAGCCGCCGGGCGTTATGGTGGCTACTGCCGGTGTTGCCGAGTTCCATGTGCCACCGGCAAATATATTGCCAAGTGCAATAGTGCCTCCCTGACACAATGGTCCGTTACCAGTTATCGCTGCAGGTGTGCCACATTCATAAGAAAGCCCAATGTTATCAACAGCTACCGCTGGCGAGGTGCCGCCAGATGCATTGCTCTGCCATGTAAAAATGAGTCGTACTGTAGTACCTGCCAATGTAGCTGGCAGTGGCAATGTTACAGGAACAAACGAAGCCGATGTGGTTGTTTGTGTCCACACAAGTGTAGCACCGCCCAATGCTGTAGATGGCGATGCAGGTACATTAGATGTCGGCACAACCGATGTCGGTGCAGTATACACCAACAATCTGTCACCACCCGGTTCGCCTTGCCCTTTCCAGTAGAAACTCAGGTTGATGGATGTTGCACCCGGTGGCACAGCTATGTCGCGCAGAAAATGGCTTGCACCAGACGATGAAATTGTATACGCATACCCAGATGCACTGTTAGAAATAACTGCACATTGGGCACCTGCATAGGCAGGTGCAGCATTGTTTATATACCACTTGTTTACCGATGTGGTAGAATTGATTACCGACCAGTTGTTGCTCGGAAAATCTGTACCAGTTTCAAATCCTCCATCTGTTGCCGGATTCAATCCGTAAATCTGTGCATGGGCACTTATGCCTATGCCACAAGCTACAACAAGGGCCTGAAGTTTTTTCATACTTGCGTGTTACTGTTTTAGAAATAATATATGATTATTTCTGTGAGTGGTTAAGAATGATTATTGTTTGGTAATTTTTTGTGTAGTCAATGTTTCGCCCGTTACCGGGTTGGCAACACGTACTATATATAGTCCCTGCGGTAAGTGCGAAAAGTCTACTTCGGTAGTATTAGTTGCTTGTACCAGTACTTTGCCATCAATGGTGGCTACAGTGCAATTTACGCTACCAACACCAGCAATAGATAGTTTGCCAGATACCGGATTGGGGAAAAGACTGATATCTGAAACCGCCACATCGCCCACAGAAACGGTTGTAACCAACAATGGTGTGCTATAAGCAGTACAACCAGCAATGTCAGACACCCGTACACGGTAGCTGCCCGATGTAGTAGGGTGATAAGTTGCAGATGTTGCACCCGGTATGGCCACCGTATTCAAAAACCATTGATAGACGCTGTAGGCACCTATAGTGGAAAGGTTCGACCCTGAATAAGAAATTACCGGTATCGGGTTGTCATTTACAGTTACCGAAACTACGTTCGATGTAGTGGTACAACCATTTGCAGGTACAGTAAGCACCGCACGGTAGTTGCCCGATGCAGTGGCTACATAGTTGCTGCTACCGGCACCGGGTATGTTTATTCCGTCTTTTTGCCACTGGAAGTTAATGCCAGATGTTACATCATTGGTATTAACAGACAACGTGCCTGTTTCGCCAATGCACAGCAAAACAGGGCTGGCAGGCGATACCGGTGGTGTAGATAATAATACAGTATTAGTTGATGTTGAAGTAGTTGAGCTGCAGCCGCTTGCGGGGTCAGTCACTTCCAATTTGTAGTTGCCCGATGTGTAGGTTACATATTGCTGGTTTGTAGCCCCCGGTATAGCAGTTGTGCCATTGTACCATTGGTAGTCCATTGCTGGTGCTATGGCACTCAGTGTGGCACTATCAGCATCGCAAAATGCAACAGCTGTCATAGCCGTAATGTCCGAAGATGGGGCAGGGGTAACGGTTACAATAGTTGTCGCCTTTGCCGAGCAGCCGTTCACGTCTGTTACTTCAAGAGTATAGCTTCCGTTTGCTGGCAAGCCGGTAGTAACTGTCGGGTTGGGTAATGCTGAAGAAAAACCAAATGGTCCTGTCCATGAATAGGATGCAATGCTGCCGGTGGCACTTCCCGAAAGCGCAAAGGTTGTATTAGGACAAGGATTGGTAGCAGGGCCGCCAGCACTGATAGACGTAATACCGGGGCAGGTATAGTTAATTGCCAGATAGGGTGCATGCGTGCCAGTGGTTGTGGTTGTACCACTTTCACCCGTTATGGTATAAGTTCGGGTAGAGTTTGTAGACCATACTATAGACACTTTATTGCCCAAATTGGCCGATACAAACCCAACAGCAGCACCGTTGGAAGCAAATGTTACATTAGTTGGCGTTGTTGGGTACATAGTTGTCCACAACGATGTGGCCAAACCCATTGTTGTATACAATGTGCCCGGTGCCGTAATTGTCGACAAGTCACCCGCATGGCCGCGTGTTGTCCACCCCATACCGCCACCCGCTGTTACTACTGCCATATTGTAATGCAGGTCTACATTTGTCACCACCGCAGTTGGTGGTAGCGAAGCGAGGTCAAATACTGCATACCCACTGCGTGCTGTGCCAAAGTTGGTGGTTACAATATTGTTATCTGTTCTTGTTGTGTTAGAACTGTTCCCGGTTATGTAAGAACCAGTAGGGCCAGCTGCAAAAATGTTGACAGAGTTTTGTGAAAAAGCTGTGAACGCAGCCATAGATGCGGCCATGAGTAGTAAACCTTTCTTCATATAATTGGTTTTGATATGGCTTGCCATTGTTATGCGTGCATAATTACCAGTTCTGTTACTTAGAGTAATGGTTAATATAAACACAATTTGGCAATATGATACGCAAAATAAGAATATTCCAGGCAAAAACAAAAATTGACTTCTCAATTTTTGCCCACACAACCTGAACATCAGCGAATCTTTATACTTACCGTAAATTCAAATGTGATTTATGAGGGCATATTGCTCTAATTTTACAAACAAAATAAGGTACAAATACTACTGAATAACTATATGAATAACAAGACGACTATTTTTCTCGTATCATTTTTTATTTTGTTTGGCGTTGCATTCTTGGGTTACTACTACAAAGTAAATAACGAACAGCCCAAACGATCGCAGCTGCCAGTGTTGGGTAATGTCCCCGACCATAAAGTAGCACCATTCTCATTCACCAATCAGGAAGGTAAAACCATTACAAATGAGGATGTAAAAGACAAAATTGTAGTAGTAGAGTACTTTTTTACTACATGTAAGGGTATTTGCCCCAAAATGAACCAAAACCTGGCGCGTGTATATGCCAAAGTAAAGGGCAACAAAGAGGTAATAATTTTGTCGCACACTGTAGACCCTGTCAAAGATACAGTGGGGGCAATGAAAGCCTATGCCGACCGCTTTGAAGCAGACCCAAATCAATGGATGTTTCTTACCGGCGATAAAAAGGCTCTGTACGATATGGCGCGTTATAGCTACCTAATCAGTGCCACAGACGACACTGCCGGTATGAGTATAGACAAAGATTTTATACACGACAACCACTATGTATTGGTTGATAACTATGGGCGCATCAGAGGCATGTACGATGGCTTGGAAGATAACAAAGTAGATACACTCGTTAGCCACATCAAATTATTGCTGGAAGAAAAAAAGAAGGGTACAGGCAGATAGAGTGTCTTTGCGAAACATTGCCTATATTTTATTGCACTTTGCTTTTTTTAGAGCCATTTTTATATTATTGCTTGTGTTTATTATGAAGGTTGTTTTGAGCGAAATGAGGCACATTTTGCAGCTATAGCCCTTCCTATGGCGAAAAATGTAACGAAGTTGCAGCCACAAACACCTTAAGAAAAGCAATGAATAAATATTGAACCTGCTCTTAATATTTGTCCTTAAAAACGGCTCATAATTCTTGCACATTTCCCTCAATCAGTACTGCTTTGTTTTTCTTTATTGCTACGGTTCTTACTAACATTCTTATTACAGTTATTCTGAAATTATTTACGCAATTCAGAATAGACTCGCTACAAGCAATAGTGGCCAACTATTGTGTATGTGTAATTACTGGTTGTTTGTTCACTGGCCATTCACCCTTCACTGCGGCTACTTTGGCCCGTCCTTGGTTACCGTGGACAATTGTTATGGGTTTTGGCTTTATAGGTGCCTTCAACCTGATGGCGTGGTGTGCGCAAAGGGCAGGTATCACTACCATGGCATTAGCCAACAAACTTTCGCTGGTTATTCCGGTTATTGTAGCCATAGTGGTGTTTGGCGAGCATGCCGGCACTATCAAGATAATAGGTTTGGTACTGGCTATTCCTGCCATTTGGCTCATCAATCGTAGTCAGTCTGGCAATAACAATAGTACCTTGCTGTGGCCAGCACTGTTGTTTTTGGTTAGTGGCAGTCTCGATACATTGGTAAATTATATACAGAGCACATTTTTGGCTGCACCAGAAGATCAGGCGTTGTGTACCATTGTGTGTTTTGCAACAGCAGGCTCCATAGGCATATTGTTGGTCTTTACTTTAGCCATACTTGGCAAAATCAAACTGGCTTTCAGAAATATTATTGCGGGTATTGCATTAGGTATACCCAATTTTTTCTCTATATATTTTTTGGTAAAGGCATTACGCAGCCACATATTTCAGAGTTCTGCCACCATACCGCTCCTCAACATAAGTATCTTGGTGGCTACAGCCTTGGTGGCCATTTTTGCCTTTCGCGAAAAAGCCGGATTGGCAAAGCTTGCCGGTCTCATTATTGCTATTGCGTCTATTCTGATGATAGGGCTTGGCGACACTTAGTAGCCCGCAGCTATCAATCTTTCCAATACGTAATATGTGGCCGGGCATACCGTGGCATTTTTTAGCGTCAGTGGCACTCGTTTCAGCAGCACATCTTCATCGGTGTAGGGATATCGTCTACAGTCCGATGGTCGGTCGTCATATATATTACAGGTATTATCGGTTGCCAGAAACGGGCAAGGGCTTGTACGTGTCACATAGTCGCCGTCTGCATCCAGTTTCAGGTACTGCTGCACCAAGTCACCTTCTTTCATTCGCAGTACCTTGGCAATACGCTTTATGTCTGGTTGTTTGAAGCGGGGTGAATGGTTCTTGCAGCAGCGGGCACAATCCAGACAGTCAATTTTGGAAAACGCATCATCATGAAGCTCCGGCAGGGCTTTCAGTATCTTGTTTTTATTGCCCTTTTCCAGCAACTGTTTGTACAGCTTTTGTCGCTCTTTAGCTTGTTTCTCCCAGTTGATGTCCATAGGGTAGTTTGCCTCGCTTTTTTATATTAATAATAATCAATTTCTCTTTCGGTAACCCGCACCGGTTTGCCATCTTCCCAAACGGTCTTTTTCACCCAGTTCAGATCCATGTCATACACATACTTGTAGGTGCTGCGTGCCGGTGCCGATCCATCGCCATAGTTTAGCAATTCTTCTATTTCATTACCATACTCATCATATTTGTAGTCGGCGGTTATCTTGTCATGTACCGATCCATCGGGGTTATAACCTATGTCCGATAAGTGGTTTCCATACTTATCCATTTTACCGGCATAGAGTATTTTTCCATTTTCGCCATATTGTTTCACACCTATCACATTTCCTTCGTTATCGTAGTCGGTAATTATTCTCGAGTATTTTTCTACACCATCCTGTTTGTACTCTCTGTCCTCTGTAACCTTACCCATAGCATTGTACTGGTAGGTATGCCGCACCAAAAAGCTACCGGTGCCACTCCATTCCTCGCTCTCTGTCTTATAACCATTTGGGTCATATTTGTAAAGCTTCTTCGATTTCAGCGTTCCATCAGGGTTCAGGTCGTTTTCCAGCACGCATTCACCGCGTTCGTTATATTTGTAGGTGTGTCTTGTTACCAGTTTTTTGTAATGAAAGTCATTGGTTTCCAGCAATCGGCCGGCATTGTCATACTCCGAAATATATTCCCATTCCTGAAAACCATTCCCTTTATATATCTGCCAGTAAATACGGTTACCCATTTTGTCTACAAAGTGTATAGACGAATCCTGAAGTCGACCATAAGTGTCATAGCTACAGCTCCCAGTCAGGTTGTTATGATTGTCGTACCGGTACACAATTCTTGCAGAGCGGTAGGGTAGTGCTTTGCCGTTTATGGTATTGCCACCAATGCTCGATGTACTTTCCAGCAAGTAGCCTGCCGCATTGTATTTTTTTATAGTAGTGTGTACCAGGTTGCCCTTTAGTACCGTTCCCTGTATGCCGGGTTCTGCTTTGAAGCCTCGTGTGGTGATGGATTTTACCTTTCCCCTCAGCCCCTCGGCTCTCAAATCGTTGGTACTGGTAGCAACTTCTACCGGTAGCTGCCCATATGCAGCAAATGTGAACCCTGTAAGAATAAGCGAAACCGAAAATACTTTCATCTCAATGCGCTGCTTGTGTTGTTGATTCCCCCTCAATTAATGGTCTTTATCAACCATTGTCTATTCCGTGGCAAATTACAAAGAAAGTTAAGGATTGATTGGCTAATATTTTACGGAACTATAACATCGTTCACTAAGAGCCTGTTTAAGAATTATTGCTTGTGTTTATTATGAAAGTTGTTTTTGAGTGACACGAGGTCCATTTTGCAGCCATAGCCTATTCTATGGCGAACAATGTAACGAAGTTGCAGCCAAAAACAACTATAAGAAAAGGACAGCAATAAATCTAAAACCGGCTCTAAAGGTAGGTACTCCATTAATGAACAAAACTCATTATAGATGCTAATGAAGTAATTCCAATCAGTATCCATAGCAACAAGCCTTGCAACATGGGTTTTATACCAACCGACTTTATTGCAGTAAGAGAAAGCCCGCTTCCAATAAGAAAAAGAGTGATTACCAACCCCTTGCGTCCCAATATATACAGGTGCTGAAATAACGATGCTCCGGCAAACTTTTGCCCAATCAGAGGCACATATAGAGGCAGGTAGGTAGATACGATTATCGCCACTACAAACCACAAAATGAACCAGGGCAATTTTACCTTTCCGGTAGACTTCTGAAACCATGCCGTACCAAGAGATATGGGTATTATCCACAATGCCCGCTCCAGCTTTATGGTAGCTGCTATGCCCAACGCTTCATGCCCACTGGCATCGGTATAGCCCGCTGCTGCCCCCACTACCGAGCTGGTATCGTGTATGGCTATGGCACACCACGTGCCAAACTGTGTGGCACTCATACCCAGCATATGACCTATGGGCGGAAAAACAAACAATGCAACCGAGTTCAGAATGAACACAGTACCAAGAGCCACACTTATTTGCTCGCTGGTAGCACGCACTATGGGGGCTACCGCTGCTATAGCACTGCCCCCGCATATGGCCGTGCCATTACCTATCAGTAGAGAGGTGTTTTTATCCACCTTCAGCCATTTGCCCAGGTAGTGGCTGGCTATCAGTGTTATGGCAATGGTGGCTATTGTAAATATTAGTCCTTCCCTGCCTGCCTTCAGGGCGTGTTGCAGGTTCATACCAAAACCAAGCAATACTACCGAGTACTGTAGTAACAGAGTGGTAGCTTTTTTGTTGTAAGCTATGTAAGGATGCCCTGTTACCACAGCTATTACAATGCCCGCAAGCAACGAAAGTGGTGGGGGAAATGATGAAAAAAATGTAAAGCAAACTACTGTGGCAAAACTTAAAATAAACACTGCCTTCTTGGCTGTGTTGGGCAAGTTTAGTAATGTTGCCTTCATTTAAATCAGGTTAGTGGTATTCCTCAATAGAGTACCAGTTACAAAGATAAGAATATGAGCACTAAGTATAGGCCAAAGGTTAATGAACAAGTATTGAGGGAAGCTTATGCCAACAACAACGATGAAAAAGTGTTCGATTTGCTGGTGCAGCCACTGCACGAAGAGTTGTACAAAAGGCAAACTTTCAACTTTTTAGACGAATTGTCTTGGGGGCAGCAATTGCTGCTCACTTCCGATTATCTGCATATGCAGGTTGGTCAGGGTGGCTTCATTCAGTTCATTCAGAATGGGTACATTGGCCTGTTACCAGATATTATTGAACAACTGATGAAGTTGGGAGCTACCGACCTTGCAATGGTGTTGGATGACGCATTGAAGGTATATGTACTAAACCGCGAATTGTTGGATACGCCTACATCGGTCGAAGAGTTTGCCCGTTTGTATGACGAAATGAAAGAATTTGAGGAAATAGAGGCACGATACCATCAATATGTTAACCCAGCCATAAGGCTGATGCTGGAATATGCCGAGATGCATCCGTCCGACTTTTGGGAAGCAGCGTAGGTTTTGTGCTACAATAAAAATCATAATTACAGGGTATGACGGAAAGAATAGAAAAATTGAAAAAGTTTTTAGAAGGCAGTCCCAACGATTGTTTTCTACACCACGCACTGGCATTAGAATATATAAAGGCAGGACAGGAAGAGCTGGCGAAAACGCATTTTGAACATAACCTTACCAAAGACCCCACGTATGTAGCTACTTATTATCATCTTGGTAAGTTACTGGAGCGCAATGGGCAGCAGCAACCAGCCATAGATGTCTATGCCAAAGGCATGGAAATAGCAAAGGCAGCCAAAGACATGCATGCCTATTCCGAATTGCAGGCCGCTTGGGAAGATCTTGTATATTGATAACACATACCTACTTTGAATAGATTACTACCTCAGTTTCAGGAAAACTGGCAACAACAGTTTGCCCACCTTGGCAACAGCCCGGTTCTGCTGGGTGTAAGCGGTGGGGTAGACTCTATGGCCATGGCCGAATTGTTCCGCCGTTGTCAACGCTCATATGGGGTAGCACATTGCAATTTTGGGTTGCGTGGTGCCGAGGCCAATCTTGATGAAGAATTGGTGCGTGATTGGTGCGGCCGCAACGGAGTGCCTTTTTACAGTACCCGTTTCCCCACACTACAAAAGGCAGCCGAGTGGAAGAAGGGCATACAAGAAACTGCCCGCAATTTACGCTATCAATGGTTTGCAGCATTGCAGGCAGAACATGGTTATCTCCGTTTGGCTACAGCACACCATGCCAACGATAATGCCGAAACTTTGCTTATCAATCTGTTCAGAGGAACGGGTATACATGGGCTGCATGGTATAGCCAGCGATACTGGTAGTGTAATACGCCCACTGCTATTTGCCCAACGAGACGATATTGTAGATTGGGCTAAAGCAAATGACATAGTTTGGCGCGAAGATGCCAGCAATCAGAAGGACGACTATCTGCGCAATGCCATCAGGCTACATGTGCTGCCCGCTGTAGCACAGCATCTGCCACAGGTAGTAGGTAATCTAAACAACACAATAGAACGACTGACAGAAGCTGGGCAGCTATACAACAGTGCTATAGTGCGCGAGCTGAAGTCTTTGAAGGACCAACGAGGCAAAGATGTATACATACCCATCAACAAGCTGAAGAATAGAAAACCACTTACCTCTATTTGCTACGAGTTGCTGAAACCATACGGATTTGGTACACACCAAACCGAACAAGCCATTGCCCTCATGCAGGCCGATACCGGCCGATATATGTCGTCTGCCACACACAGGCTCATTCGTCACCGCGATTTTTTAGTGCTTACTGCTACCGAAGAAGGAGGTGCCGATATGATAAAGATTGAATCGTTGCCGGCTACGGTTACAGCAGATGGTTATACCTATACATTTTCTATACAAGAAAAGCCAGCCCGTTTCCCCGATGGAAATGAAACATTGTTTGCCAATGCACAGGATGTTTCGCTACCACTTACCCTACGCAAATGGAAAACCGGCGACTACATGTACCCCATGGGCATGGGTATGAAAAAGAAAAAAGTGAACCGACTGCTTATAGACCTCAAAATGCCCATACATGAAAAGGAAAAAGTATGGGTGCTGGAGTCTGGCAAACGCATTCTTTGGGTGGCTGGTATCCGTACCGATGAGCGGGTAAAGGTGAATGAGCATACCAAGCAAGTACTGGTAGTAAGGCGCAGTACCCATGATTGATGATAGTACTACCTTATCTGAAGTTGACGATTGCATTAAGAAAACTGAGCCCATGTGTAGGGTCAATGATCAACGCTACCAGAAAGCCAAATGCCGACCCCCATATATGGGCATCATGATTCACATTGCCATACAGGTTTTTAGAGGCATATACCTCGTATCCTATATATACAACGCCAAACAATATGGCGGGTATTTCTAAAAATGGCAAAAACATGAAAGATATTTTTGCCCATGGGGCAAAATATATAAAAAAGAACATGATAGCGGCAATACCACCTGATGCCCCCAACGAACGATAGTGGTAATTGTTCCTATTCTTGATAAAAGAAGGTAGCGACGATACCACTATACCCGCAAGATAGAAAGGAATAAAGCCAAGCCCCAATACCGCCTCGGCAAACGGGGCAATAAAGTAGAGGGATAGCATATTGAAAATAAGGTGATTCCAATCGGCATGAATAAAGCCGGATGTTACTAACCGGTAATACTCTTTGGGGGTGTCCATGCGGCGGGGCCACAATATCAGCTTGTCTACCAGTTGATGATTGCTAAAAGCCATCACAGACAGAATAACGGTAACAGCAGTAATGATGATAGACAACATATAGCCTGTTTAAGATTTATTGCTTGTGTTTATTATGAAAGTTGTTTTTGCCCGAAACGAGGCACATTTTGCAGCCATAGCCCCTCCTATGGCGAAAAAAGCAACGAAGTTGCAGCCAAAAACAACCATAAGAAAGGCAATGAATAAATCTCAAACCGGCTCATAATATACCTGTGCAAAGAATGTGCCGCAAAGCTACAACCAGTGCATCACCTGCAACGTGAAATAAAAGGTAAAAAGAGTGTGGGGGGATAAGAACTATTTGTTCTCGTATTGTTTCAGTACCTCGCGTGCCGAAACATGTTTTATCTCGCCATTTACACAAATCACTGCCGTTTCGTTTTTTGCCGCTTTCTGTTCGTACAGTTTGCGCACTGCCAGTTTCAAACCAGCTTCTATCTTGTTAAGCAACTCGGCATTATCCTGTTTAAGGCTCATGATAGCTTTTTAATAGCAGACCAAAGGTCGTAGTTTTCAATGACATTATCAAATTCGGTTGCCTTGCGCGCTATGGGTTCCAGTTGCCCGTCCGAGTTGTCTGCAACTATCCATGCATCGCATACGGGCATAAACAAATGAAACAGATTCCATACCCCTTTATAGTATCTGCGCTCCACTACATGGGCCGGTATGTTATGGCCTCCGTTTTTCACACGTTCGGCCACACGTTGCAGTGCCAGTTCCGGGGTGTTCAGCCATATGTATATCAGTGTTACCTTATAGCCCATGCTTTGTGCCTTTTTCACCAATCCTACATAGCTACGGGTAGCCAGCGTAGTCTCTATGGCAAAGTCTACCATGTCGGTCATCAGCTCTTTTATACGGTGCAGCATAATGCGGCCCGCCTCTACAGCTACACTCTCGGGGTTAAATGGGGAAAGACCAGCGGCAATGTTATCGGCATTCACAAACTCGCGGCATCCCAATACATCCGGAAATATTGTGAAGCTGGCAGTTGTTTTGCCCGCACCATTACAGCCCGATATGATGTACATGTTGGGCATCACCTATTTTACCTGAATAGTATAGTTCTTGGGTATAGAAAATGGGTACTCCAATGCTTTTTCAAATTCAGGGTTCAACACAGACATATCCAGATTATAGTTGTTAAGCCCATTTATAATGCGCACTGTACGGTCCGATGCAATCATTTTTTCTGCAATTCGAGAAAACGAGGTATATGTCATAAAGGCCTGTGGGCCGCCCGGCTGCACAGTGTGCATGTTGTTGTTCAGCAAAGCACTGTCCGTAGCATTTATGGTTAGTTGTTGGCTCCATGTATCATCTTGCCCCTCCAGTGCCCATACTGTTTCTTTCTTGTCTGCATTAGCCATTTGCCCGTTGGCAATAGGGTCGCCCACTATCATGTTTTGCAGTTGCCGCAGGGTTACCGGTACTGGCAATACCTTACCCGCATCTGCCAGTGGCAGCATAACCACTTCCTTTTGCAAGTGGTTTATCAGGAAGAAACTATCTCGCGTCACCATCATGCGTGCCACGGGGTACAAGCCACCCAGTGCAGTAACATGCACCCACAACACACTGTCGCGCGTCATGCGTATGTTGGCCGAAAAGTCTGCACTGTTGTCCGGTCCCTGAAAACTCACCTTAGCCTTTGCACTAAAGGTGTGGTATTCCATTCTTTTGGTCCAGAGGGGTAGGGCACTTTCAATATTCTTTCCGGGTGTAGGCACAGGTACAACTGTCATTACAGTAGGTATCGTGTCTTTACGCACAGTCAAAGTGTCGGTTGTCTGCTTTGTGTTTTTTTTGTTGCTTTTACGCAACACCGCACAAGATTGTTGCAGCATACCCATTGTGGTCACCAGTATCACACCCGCACCTATTCTATTCATACAACTTCCCCTCAATTAGTTTTTTGTCCAGATTCATGTTGTCGCTTCCCTTCTCTTTTGCCATTTTCCACGCCTCTGTCGCCTTTGTTTTGTCGCCAAGTTTATACAATACATCGCCCAAATGGTCGTAAAGTGTGCCATCTGCCTTTTCTGGTGCTGTTTCTATGGCTTTTTGTATATATTCTTTGGCCTTCTGGTAGTTGGCTTTTTTGTACAGTATCCACCCATAGGTGTCCATGTAGGTACTTTCCTGCGGGCGCAAATCCATGGCTTTTTTTGCCATTTTTTCGGCATCGTCCAGCCGCAAACCCCTTACCGATAAGTAGTAGCTGTAGTTATTCAGCACATTGGCATTGGTAGGGTCCAGATTCAGCGATTTGTCAAATGCTTCATCACTTTCCGCATACTGCTTTGTAGTGTAGTATATATCGCCAAGTGTGCTGTACATCAGTGTCAGTACATCTTTTTCAGTTTCCGGTTCCAAATCTATGGCACGTGTAATGGCACGTATAGCTGCAGCATTTTTGTCTTTATTCATTTGCCCCACACCATTGTAAAAGTGTACAATGGCCTGATTGGGGAAATATTTTAATGCCTTTTCGCTATATCGTATCAAAGAGTCTGCATACGGTTTTTCCAAATACAAACCCAGTAAACGCCCCCATGTTTCAAATGTGCCGGGTTTTATAGCCAGTGCTTGTTTATACATCACGGCGGCACTGTCCTTCATATGTGCCGCTTCCAGTATCTCTCCGTAAAACGATAGTCTTGCCGGGTCTTTAGAGTCTTGTGCAACCAGTTGTGCAGCCAGCGGCAGAGCTTCGGCCAGTGCCGCAGTCTCTCCCATCAGGCTTTGTATGTACTTCGTCAGCAGGTCCACTTGCTCTGTCCCTTCCAGAGACTGGTTCATAATTGCCTTCTTCAGCCATTTTTTGTAACCCGTGGTATCGCCTATCCGTAACGAGTGTCCTGCAAGACCTATCTGTACCGATGGGTCATTACTCAGTTTCTTTATTGCCTGTTCATACAACTCTGTTGCCTTGGCCTGCATATTATTTTCGTCATACAGGTCGCCCAGTAGTTGGTAATACCGGCCGTTGCGAGGGTCAGACAGTATCATTTGCTGCACTACAGCCGCTGCTTTTTCGGGTCGCTTCATTTCCAGTAGCAACTGCACTTTTTGCAACATCAGGTCTTCGTCATCTATATTGCGTTGCAGGGCAATATCCAGGTATTTTAGTGCTTCTTCCTTATTGCCTGTTTTGTCATAGTACTCGGCCGCCTTTTGTGGGTAGTCGTGGTCGCGGGGTTCTATCTTTGTCAGCCGGGCATAAACGGTAGCTGCCTCTGCAAAGTTCTTTTTCGATACCAGCATACCGGCATACGTCTCACGGTACCACTTATTGGCAGTATCCAGCGATATAGCTTTTTTTATACTGCTAATAGCCGCATCCATATTCTTCTCATCGGTCTGCAACCGTGCCAGCTCAAACCATGCCGCAGCATGTTGGGGTCTGTCAGCTATCAGCTGCTTCAGTAACAACATGGCCTGGGCTACGTCATCGTGTCGCCGTGCAGTCAACGCCTCAAAAAACAGCTCGTCAGTTCGGGCTACTTTCCCATCTGTACTTTCGGTAGAGTCTTCTATTGTTACAGATACATCGCCCCCTTGTGCATACACAGGGGCAACAGGTGCTATAGCCAGCAGAAGGGTGTATATGGATGCTCTTATGGTCATTGTTCGGTAGAGAAGTCTCCGAGACTTAGTTCGGCCGCTTTCTTCGTGTAAATTACGCTTTTGCCCAACATAGAATTGTCGATACAGGCATTTTTAACAATCGTATCGGCCTGTACAATACTGTTGGTAATGCGCGAGTCGCTCACCTTTACCCCTTTCTCCAAAGATACCAAAGGCCCTATTACCGAGTTGGTAACATGCACCCCTTCGCCTATGTAGCACGGCGGTATTATTACAGAATTGGTTACAACAGCAGTGCCGGCTATCTCGTTGGTAGTGCCATACTTTATATCCAGCATGCGGCCGTTGGTGTATACGGTTGCATCTTTATTGCCACAGTCCAGCCATTCTTCTACCTGACCGGTATAGAACTTTACGCCGTTTTTCAGCATATGTTCCATGGCATCAGTCAGTTGGTATTCACCCTTCAGTTTTATGTCATTGTCTATCAGGCGTTGTAGTTGCTGTTTTAGCTGCAGCCCATCACGAAAGTAATACACACCTATAATGGCAAGGTCCGACACAAATTCCTGAGGCTTCTCTACAAAAGCTTCTATTTGTCCCACCTCATTTAGCTGCACCACACCAAATGCCCTTGGGTCGTCTACCTTTTGTGTCCATACAATAGCTTCTTTTTGCGTATCTATGCTAAAGGTGGCTTTGAACAACGTATCGGCAAATGCAATGAAAACATTACCATTCAGTGTATCTCCGGCACACAGTATTGCGTGGGCAGTACCCAATGGTTGTTCCTGATAGCATATTTTACCCACCGCACCCAGTTGTGCAGCCACCGCACACAGGTGTTCCTCTACATCTTTGCCAAATGCCGGACTGATAATAAAGGCTATTTCATCTACTTTTTCATTACTGGTAGCTATTATATCCTCTACCAATCGTTGCACAATTGGCTTACCCGCTACTGGTAGCAATGGTTTGGCTGTGGTAAGTGTATGGGGGCGCATACGTTTGCCCATACCTGCCATCGGAATAATGATGTTCATTGTATTAGTATGTGTATTTATCTACTCAATAAAAATTTTGCCATCTTCACTAATGTACCCCCGAGTGGCCAAAACCACCAGCACCACGTTGTGTATTCTCAAGCGTATTGGCTTCCTGCCAGTGTACCCGTGTGTACACAGCAATTATCATTTGCGCTATGCGTTCCCCATCACTTATAACCTGGTCTTCGTCCGATAGATTGATAAGGGCAACCTTAATCTCACCACGATAGTCGCTGTCTATTGTGCCGGGTGCATTTACTACAGTTATCCCCCTTTTTATGGCTATGCCGCTTCGTGGGCGTATCTGAGCTTCGTAACCATCAGGCAATTCCATATACAGTCCCGTTGGTATCAGCATACGCTCCATAGGGCGCAAGGTTACAGGCTCGGCGAGCCATGCACGCAAGTCCATACCGCTACTACCCGTAGTTTGGTATTCGGGCAATGGGTGCGGCGATTTATTAATTATAGAAACACTGATCATTGACACGCAAAGGTAAAAGCATAAACACCCAAGTAACAAATAAATTGGAACTTAGGAATTTGTATGCCGGTTATAGAATGAAACACAAGTATGTGTGCGGTATATTACCAATCGCGGTTGCGATGCTTGTGGTAAGACCGGTATTTCTTTTTATGCACATAGTGCCGCTTGTTTTTATACCGTGCCCATGTCCCCATATAGCAGCTGCTAAGGTTGGCCATCAAAAATAACAGAGCAAGTATGCGCAGTATACGAAATTTCATATGTAAGAATGTGGTTTAATGCGTCAGGTTGTGTTCGCTAAAACGCAGCTAATATCGGTATTTTTTTATCAAAACTGCTACATCGGTCACCGATATTATAAATAAGGAGGAATGTCAAAATAAAGTGCATCAAGCTAAACGATATGTATCTTTTGCGCAAAGCACGGAATCTGCGAATGATAAATCATTTAAAGGAATCTTCAATGCCGCACAAATACAATAATAATTGTTGAAATTGATGCACTTTATTTTGACTTTCTCCCTTAGTCAAATGTGAATAACTTGTTTAAAATCAAACCTGCTTTCCAAATAATATCTTTTGTTTGTATTATTTTGTTTAATTTTGTAGATAAAATATTAAACGAATGGAGTCGTATCAGATCAATGATTTGGAACGTCTGACGGGTATCAAGGCGCACACAATACGTATTTGGGAGAAAAGATATGGCCTGATAACCCCAAGCAGAACGGAAACAAATCGTCGTTTTTACGACGATGAGCAGGTGAGGAGGTTGCTAAACGTCACAACATTGTTGTCATATGGTCATAAGATCTCCAAGATTGCAGCGTTGTCGAATGAGGAAGTATGCACGCTCATAGAAAAAGAAACGCCCGACCCTGTGAATGCACATGTGTACACAGGTTATGTAAATGACCTTGTTACCTGTATGCTTGCATTCGATGAGCCGGGATTTGAAAAAATATTTTCGGCTGCAGTGCTTCGTTTGGGCATGTACGAAACCATGTTGCGTGTAGTATATCCCTTCTTGCAGAAAACCGGGGTGCTGTGGAGCGTCAACAAAGCCGCCCCCGTACAAGAGCATTTCGCATCCAGCATCATTCGCCGAAAGCTAATGGCCGTGGTAGACGCACTGCTACCTACTACCAAAAAGAACAAACGTTTCCTTCTGTTTTTGCCGCCAGACGAGTGGCATGATATCGGGTTGCTATTTGCCAACTATGTAGTACGTGCCGGTGGGCTCGATACTATATACCTCGGGCAAAATGTACCAGCCGAAAATTTACCCAAAGTAGTGGAAGCAGTAAAACCCGCTGCCATGCTCACATTGTTTATCAGCGGCAGGCCAATAGAAGAGGTTATAGCCCTGGTAAACGGTTTTACAGAGACTGGCGTACCATTATTTGTAGCAGGTGCAGCCGATATTTTGCAACAAATAGCAACGCTAAAGGGAGATATACGTGTGCTGAAAGAAGTAACAGCACTCAACGATATTGTAAAGGAATATTAAACCAAACAGTGGGCAATTCTATTGCTATGGAAAAAGTGATATTGGTAGATGACCGGGACAGGCAAACCGGCGTTATGGAAAAGATGGCGGCCCATGTACAAGGTAAATTGCATAGAGCAATATCAGTATTTATCTTTAACGCCAACAACGAATTGTTGTTGCAGCAGCGTGCCGGTAGCAAGTACCACTCGCCGCTATTATGGACAAACACCTGTTGTAGCCACCCACGCCCGGGCGAAGATACACATGCCGCTGCTGTGCGCAGGTTGCAAGAAGAGATGGGCATAACTACCGTTATACACCCTGTATTTCATTTTCTGTACCGTGCCAATGTAGGTGGTGGACTTACAGAATATGAATACGATCATATATACACCGGTTCTTCTAACCAACAACCGGTTCCTTCGGCCGATGAGGTCCAAGATTGGAAGTACATTTCAAAAGATGTGCTACTGCAATCTATTAATGACCAGCCGGGCTTGTATACCGAGTGGTTCAAGATATTTGTGAGAGAATGTGGCGACCAGCTTTTTAATAACAATCACCCACCTTCGGGCACATTGCCTTTATACAAATCAATACTGCATTAATTTGTTGGTGTTCATATTACTTGTCATCTCCCGATACATTGAAGTGTATCGTTTTGCTGTCACCTGTTTTTCGAAACACTAAAGTATAGTTGCCTGGTGCAAGGTTGCCTATTGGTATTCTTGCATATCGGTTATTTATAGTTTGTTCCAGTACTACAACATTGCTGTTGTTCACTACCGATACATGGGTGTACCCACAATTATTTATTTGAATGTATTTTTCGGCATTTAGTGCCACATTCATATCTTCGGGTTGCTCCCCAAAGTCTATACGGTGTATGCGTTTTTGTGGGTCGTTATCAAAATCTATTATCCATAGGCTACCATTGGCATCAATGGCTACATCCCGTGGGTGATTCAGGCGAGCATCCTTTGCCGCAATACCATTTTCTGCACTGCCTTTTACACCATCACCGGCTATTGTCTCTATAATGCCATTTGTGCCTACCTTCCTTATGGCATGATTGCTCTCATCGGCTATGTACAAGTTGCCATCTTTATCTGTAGCCAGTCCCTTTGGGGTGTTTAGTAGTGCTGCGGTCGCTGCCTCGCCATCGCCATCATATCCTTTTTTGCCAGTACCGGCATACGTGGTTACCACGCCATTTACATCTATTTTTCGCACAGCATTGTTTTTGCTGTCTGCCACAAACAGGTTGCCGTCATTGTCAAATGCCAGACCCCATGGGTTATTGAAGGTGGCATTGGCGGCTATACCATGGTCGCCGGTATAGCCAGTCTTTCCAGGTATGCCAGCTACAAGATACAGTTGGCCATCTTGTGTCACCTTGGCTATCACATCATTAGCCTCATCTGCTATATACAATGCCCCATCTGGCCCCATCGTCATGCCATTGGGTTGCCCTATACTGGCCGTAGTAGCCGGTTGCTCGTACAGACTATACTGTGTGCGGCCATTACCCGCAAATAGGGTAGGGTGGCCCGCTGTGTCAAATTTTCTGATGATGGCACCGTTGTAATGGGCAACATACAAGTTGCCGCCGGCATCGCACACAATACCATGCGGATTAATGTATCGGGCACCATCTGTCAGGAAATTCTGGTATCTTTTAGATGAGCCGGAAAGAGGTGTCAGGCACTCCGCCCCCTTGGTATAAGCGAGCACATAACCGCTGTTCCATTCCGTTACATATACAGTGCTTCCATCTGCCGATAGGGCAATGCCATTGTAACTCTGCAAATGCACCAGATCATCGGCAGTGCCTGTTTTTTGTTCCCCCTCACATACAGGAAGTGGAATTGTGATAATAGTCTGCGACAGACCCGCAAATGGCAGCAAGCAGAAAAAACACCCAATCGTATACCTCATATCCGGTTGGCAAAGTACGCATTATTGCAGGGAACTATCAATTAGATGTAGCCCTGTTCAGAAAATCAATGAATGGGCGCATTACCAAACAGGCATGCGCAATTTTATCTGCTGCATCAGCTTTCATCATTTCATCGTCGGTAAAGTTGGCCGATACCGTAAAACTTTTCAGCTTCAGGTATTCTATTGCTGCATTGTCCTCGCTATACCCCTGCGGTACTTTTACCAACTTACCACCATCAACCTGCGGGTACAACTTCCGGAAATCAGGTGCTTCTACAATGCCTTTAAATTCTTCGAAATTATAATCTATTTCCTGCCGTATGGCCTTCAATGCCGGCCCTTCGGGTTGCCACATGCCACCACCCAAAAAGCATTTATCTGGTTCTATATGCACATAAAAACCCGCCCCGTTCATCTTGCCACCATTGGGGGTAAAGCCCGCACCAAAATTTGTTTTGTAGGGTGTCTTATCCTTCGAGAAACGTACATCCCTATAGATGCGCATCACACATTTACGCGCATCAATAGTGCCAAAAACCGCATCATGCCCCGATAGCTTCCTCAATACCTCGCCCACATAAGTCTCTACTTCTGTTTTGGCAGCTGTGTATTGGTCTTTATGCGCTTCAAACCATGGTTTGTTGTTGTTGGCTGCAATGTCTTTTAAAAAATGAAATGTATTGTAGCTTAACATAAATATGAAAGTTTCTTTTACAAAGTTACAACATCGCCATTAGTTACTTTTTTTATGAAAAATAGATAATTAATAC